>DATLMR010000420.1:0-50501 GCA_035537555.1 Blastocatellia bacterium | reverse complement strand
CTTCGGGCATCACTAACTCGGACTGGTTCGTCACGAACGGCGGCGATGGGTTCCGCACGCAGGTAGACCCGGAAGACCCGAATACCATCTATTCCGAAAGCCAGTACGGGGGATTGATCCGCTTCGACAGGCGGACCGGAGAGCGCATGGGCATTCAGCCCGAAGTCGGGCGCAACGAAGACCCGCTCAGGTGGAACTGGGATTCGCCCTTCATCATCAGCCCGCACTCTCGCACGCGGCTCTATTTCGCTTCCAATAAGCTCTTCCGCAGCGACAATCGCGGGGACGGGTGGAGGACGGTGAGCGGCGAGCTCTCGCGAGCCATCGACCGTAACAGGCTGCCCGTTATGGGCAAAATCTGGGGCGTCGATGCGGTCGCGAAGAATGCCTCGACCTCCTTCTACGGCAATGCCACGGCTCTCGCGGAATCTCCCAAAAAAGAGGGCCTGATCTACGTCGGAAGCGATGACGGGCTGATTCAAATAACCGAAAACGGCGGGGAGAACTGGAGAAAGACCGAGAAGTTTCCGGGCGTTCCCGACATGACCTACGTCACCCGCATCCTCGCGTCGAACCACGATGCGAATACGGTCTACGCCTCTTTCGATAACCACAAGAACGCGGACTTCGCTCCTTATATCCTGAAGAGCACGGACGCCGGAAAGACCTGGGCTTCCATCAAGAGCAACCTGCCCGCGAACGGCCCCGTGCTCGCCATAGCCGAAGACCACGTAAATCCCAATCTGCTCTTCGCCGGAACGGAGTTCGGCCTCTTCTTCTCGATAAACGGAGGGCAGAAGTGGGTGCAGCTCAAGGGCGGGTTGCCCACTATCGCGGTCCGGGACCTCGCCATTCAGAAGCGCGAGAACGACCTCGTCATCGGCACGTTCGGCCGCAGCATCTACATTCTGGATAACTATACTCCGCTTCGCCTGCTGAAGCCGGAGATGCTCTCGCAGGAGGCGGTGATCTTCCCGGTGAAAGATGCCCAGACCTACATACAGGCGCAGCCTCTGGGCGGGCGCGGCAAGTCCTTCCAGGGCGAGGCCTTCTACACGGCCGAGAACCCGCCTTTCGGCGCGACGTTCACTTATTACCTGAAAGATGCGATCAAGACCCGGAAGCAGAGCCGCCAGGAAAGCGAGAAGGAGGCCGAGAAGAAAGGGATCGCCCCCGCCCTGCCCTCCGGGGATGACCTGAGACTGGAAGATGAGGAAGAAGCTCCCGTCCTGGTCCTCACCGTAACCGATTCGGCCGGCCGCGTGGTCCGCAGGCTCACGGCCCCTCCGGTCGCGGGCGTCCAACGGGCCACATGGGACCTGCGTTACCCGGCCTCCGTGCTCGTCCCGCCTCGCGCGGCCGGAGGCGACGACGATCCTTTTTCCGACGGGCCGTCAGGGCCGCTCGTCGTCCCCGGCAATTACTCGATCTCGCTGGCCAAAAGGGTGGGCGGGGTTCTCACGCCTCTCGGCCAGCCGCAGGGCTTCTCCGTCGTTGCGCTCGGAACCGAATCGTTATCGGCCCAGGACCGCGCCGCCCTGCTCGAATTCCAGCAGAAAGTGGCACGCCTCCAGCGGGCGGTGATAGGGGCCACCGAAACGGTGAACTGGACCAGGACTCGCCTCGTCGCCATCAAGCGGGCGATACTCGAGACACCCTCGGCGACCACCCAGATGTCGGACGAGGCGGCCGCGATCGAGAAGAAACTCAACGACATCCGGCGGGCCCTTAGCGGCGATAATACCCTTCGCGCTCGCAACGAGAATACGCCCCCCTCAATCTCCCAGCGCGTCTTCGGAATCGTCGGCGATCAGTCGATGTCGACCGCGCGGCCCACGGAGACCCAGGCGGCGCAGTACAACTTCGCGGCCCAGGAGTTCGAAGGCGTTCTGAGCCGCCTCAGGACCCTGGTCGAGTCGGACCTGACCAGGCTGGAGAAGGCTCTCGAAGCAGCGGGCGCGCCTTATACTCCCGGACGCATTCCGGACTGGAAGGATAATTAAAGGCGCGGCTTAAGAGGTGCATCGAATTCCAGGAGCCTCGAATCAGGCCCGGCGGAAATCCCTGCCGGGCCTTTATTTGCGCCAGTAAGAAGGCCGCTTTCTGAAAATAAAATAATTCTCTTTTTTTTGCCAAAACGAGAAAGCCGTTCGCGTCTCTAGTTATTAGAGTAGAAGACAGAAGTTTTGAGGTTCAGGGAATACATCCTCGTGATACCAAGCGCGGGGATCGGTTTGATAGAAGGCGGCACCCTTCCGCTCAAGCAACATTGCCGCCGAAATTGGCTGGTTCCTTCATTGGCCAGCCTGCCGTTTCCTGGAGGTGGAGATTATCCCCTCCCCACCTTCAGGGTCTGGGCCTCATTCCTGTCAGCAATCCGGCTTTCGCCCGAAAGTCGGGGGCTCAAATCTGAGCACGGGAAGAATGCAGCTTCCCGTGCTCTCCTTGTTTCAGGGCGATTTCCTCCATTAAATCCTGGGGCTTGAATCCGATTCGAGAGCGCCTCGCGTATCCATCAACGTCGCAGTCAAGTCTGGAGCACCGCGACGCACGGAGGCAGGCATGATCTTCCTGCCGATCACTTAATTATAAGGAGGACGGATTGTGAAGAAGAATATTCTGCTCAACGGGTTGATGGCCCTGGCACTGACGGCGGCCCTTGCGGGGACAGGGACCTCGGTCTCCGCTCAGAGCGACGGCAATAGTCTCTACAAAAGACTTGGAGGATATGATGCGATCGCGGCGGTGACCGATGACTTCATCGGACGCCTGGCAGCGGATAAGAAGCTCGGGAGGTTCTTCGTCGGCCTGAGCGACAATTCAAAAGGGCGCGTGGCCCAGCTCGTCAAAGATCAATTGTGCGCGGCCACCGGAGGCCCCTGCGCATACATCGGGCGCGATATGAAGACCTCTCACAAAGGCATGGGGATCACCGAGGAGGATTGGGACACTGCCGTCAAGCACCTGGTCGCCACCCTGACCAAATTCAAGGTCGGCGAGAAAGAGCAACAGGACCTTGCCGCCGCGCTCATGACTCTCAAGCCGGACATCGTGGAGAAGTAACCGGCCGTTCGGCGACCGGCTGCCGCTGAGAGAGGGGCCCGATCCCCCTCTCTCAGCCTCTTCGACCTCGCGAATGTCGGCCACCCCTGCCCTTTCTCAATCGCGGTACTTGCTCGTAATCGGCATGCGCCGGTCCCTGCCGAACGCGCGGGGAGTTATCTTTATGCCGGGAGGGGATTGCCTTCTCTTGTACTCGGACGCGTCGACGCGGTTGATGACCCAGCGGACGACCTCGGGCGCGAAGCCGAGCGCGACGATCGATTCGACGCTCATATCTCTCTCTATGTAGGCTTCGAGGATCGCGTCGAGGACGTCGTACGGAGGCAGGGTATCCTGGTCCGTCTGGTCGGGGCGCAGCTCGGCGGACGGGGCGCGCGTGATGATGTATTCGGGGATGATTGGCCTCGGCCCGCGCCGGTTAACGTACTCCGACAGGCGGTAGACGAGCGTCTTGGGAACGTCCTTCAAGATAGCGAAGCCGCCCACCATGTCTCCATAAAGCGTCGAATATCCCACGCTCATCTCGCTCTTGTTGCCGGTCGAGATCACGAGCCCATTAAACTTGTTCGAGAGCGCCATCAGGATATTGCCGCGGATGCGCGCCTGCAGGTTCTCTTCGGTCACGTCCTCGGGCAGCCCTTCGAAGACCGGCGCGAGCATCTTGCGGTAGCACCCGAATGTATCTTCGATGGAGATCACCTGATAATGCAGGCCGAGGTTCTCCGCCAGTAGCCGCGCGTCGCGGGCGCTTTCGCTCGATGAATAGCGCGTCGGCATGAAGACCGTTCTCACGTTCTCAGGCCCGATGGCGTCGGCCGCAATCACCGCCGTCAGGGCCGAATCTATCCCCCCCGAAAGCCCGATGAATATCTTGTCGAAGCCGTTCTTCCGAACATAATCGCGGAGGCCGAGGACGAGGGCGAAGTAGACTTCTCCCAGTTCGTCCGGAGGCTCTTCAATCCGCCGGGCGAGCTGCCGCCTCGGGTCGGATGAGGACGAAGGCCTGTCAAGGCTGTACGTATAGAGCGCGTCGTCGGGAGTGATCCTCAATTTTTCGCGGCGACGGCGCGGGTCGTGCAATCTTTCGGAAAAGACCTGCTCCACGTTAATGTCGGCGACCAGCAGGTCTTCCGTGAAAGCGAGCCCTCTGGCGATCACGCGCCCGGCCTCGTCGATTACCAGGCTGTTGCCGTCAAAGACCAGCTCGTCCTGGCCGCCCACGAGGTTGCAGTAGGCGAGCGCCACCGCGTTGTCTTCGGCCCTGGTGCAAAGCATCCGTTCGCGGTCATACCGCTTGCCCGCGTGGAAGGGCGATGAAGATATATTCACGATCAGGTGCGCGTCGCCCACGAGGGCTTGCAGCTTCGTCGGGCCGCCCGGGTACCAGATGTCCTCGCAGACGTTGATTCCGACCCGCGCTTCTCCAAGCGAGAATACCGGGCATCGGCTCCCGGACTGAAAATATCTCTCCTCGTCGAAGACTCCGTAGTTAGGCAGGAAGGTCTTGTGATATATGTCCGCGAGCTTTCCGCCCGCGATCACTGCCGCGGCATTGTAAATATCAGACCCGTCATTGTCCACGAAGCCGATGATGATTATCTCATCACCGGCGGCCTCGACCACGCGGTCCAGAGCGCGGCGATTCTCGCGCACGAAATGCGGGCGAAGCAGGAGGTCTTCGGGCGGGTACCCGGTGAGGACCAGCTCGGGGAAGGCGATGATGTCGGCTCCGGTCGCGCGGGCTCTCTTAAGGTAATCCAGCACGCGGCCGGTGTTGTTCGTGATGTCGCCGACCGTCACGTTGATCTGCGCGAGCGCTACTCGGATGGTGTTCATAGGACTATTCAATCAGCCCCGCCGGCTCGGAAAATACGGCTCGACGGCGCATGCCGCGCGTCTCCGCCTCAATTCTCCGCCTCTAAGGGCTCACCTCGACCGTATCGACGATGCCGACGACCGCGGCGTCAATCGGGCAGTCCTTACAGCCAAAGGCCAGTCGCGCGGAGCTTCCCTGGACGATGAGCACTACTTCCTGGACTCCCGCGCCGACGGTATCGACGGCGATGAGGTGTCCCTTTTCATCCTCGCCCTCCACGTCGATCATGCGCGCGATCAGGAGCTTGCGCCCGTGAAGGCGCTCATCCTTCCGCGTGGCCACTACGGTTCCTACTATTCGTGCAAGAATCATAAGCGTTTCAGGCCCGAGGAGAAGGCGCATGCCGGGAGGGCCCGCGGCTTCCCTCCCCGTCTGCTATTTCTCTCGCGATTCGTAGGTAACGGGCATGCTCTCATTGACAGAGGTGTGAGGGCGCGGGATCACGTGCACGCTCACGAGCTCTCCCACGCGGCGGGCGGCCGCCGCGCCCGCGTCGGTGGCCGCTTTGACCGCGGCGACATCCCCGCGCACGATTGCGGTCACGAGTCCGGCCCCGATCTTCTCGTAGCCGATCAGCGTAACGTTCGCAGCCTTGACCATCGCGTCCGCTGCTTCGATCATAGCGACGAGACCTTTCGTCTCGATCATTCCAAGGGCTTCCATAGCTTCTCCTTTTACATTTCAAGCGCAATCGATCAGGGCCGCCATACTGAGGTAACAAGGCGGCGGCGACCGCGCGCTTCTTCTGAGTCGTCTATCTCAACGGTTCTTCTCCCGCTCGACGAGCCGGGCGGCCTCGGTGATGAGGGCGGTCAATTCCTTTCGAGTGAGAGTCACCGTTTCATCGCCGTTCGCATCCGCGCGCGCGCGAGGGACGGGGCCGGTGGCACAGCCCGAAGAGTGGCCCTGCAGGTATCCGCAAGACTGGCAGGTGCGAGCTTCGGGCGGCATATAGCCGGACTGCTCGCGAACGTCGAGCAGCTTTTCGATCGCCTGCGCGGGAAGCTCTTTAGGTTTCCCGACCAGCCGCGCGATCAGGGCGATCTTCGCGAAGTGCTCCAGGGTTTCCATCCGGTCATAAGCCACTTGCAGGTCCGGCCCGTATGCGACCGCCCCGTGGTTCGCGAGCAATAGCGCGTCGTGGTGCGGGATGTACGGCGATAAGGAGTCCGGAATCTCTGTCGTGGAAGGCGTACCGTAAGCGGTAAGAGGGATGCATCCGAGGGTCAGAATCACTTCCGAAAGCAGAGGCTTATCGAGCGGCACGTTCGCCACGGCGAAGCCGGTGCCGAAAGGCGGGTGCGCGTGCACCACCGCGTGCACGTCGGGCCGCAGGCGGTAGATCGTCCGGTGCATCGAGAACTCCGAAGAGGGGTTTCTCTCCTCGCGCCGCAGCTTCCGCCCGTCTATATCGACAAGGACCAGCATATCCTCAGACATCCGCCCCTTGCACACCATGGTCGGAGTGGTCACTATGGTGCCGTCGTCGAGCCTTGCGCTGATATTGCCGTCTGAGGCCGCGATGAAGCCGCGCGCGTAGACTTCGCGGCCTATCTCTACGATCTTTTTCCTTATGTCCCGCTCATTCCGCATAGAGGCCGCTTCCGCTCGATTATAACTATTTTGGTTTCCCGGTGCCTATCTCGATTCAGCATCAAAGTGTCACGTGCGAACTGCCACTATGTCAAGCGAACGCGGGTCTTAACTAAAGATTTCGCGCCGCGCGCCGCCGTCGCTTTGATCGGCGGCGGCTGATATAATCACCGCGCCATGCAAAGACCACCCGACTTAGCCTTTCCTCCCATACTATCGTCGCGGCCCGCTTATGAATGGATAAACATGATTAACCGGAAGCTTGAGGAACTCAATTCCGTTCAACCTTCAGGAGATTCAAAGACAAGGGTGGCCCCGTGGCTGGAGGTCGATTTCATACTCTCCGCCCTGACCCTCGCGGGCGCGCACGTCGAGCGCGAGCGGGTAGAGGAGGCCGTCCGGGCGATCGATCGGCCCGCCGAGGGGAATGGCCCGGAGGATGCGGGCATACTCCGCCTCCTTCGAGCCTTGCGCGCCGTGCTGGCCCAGGTCGAAACCGAGGGTCGCAGGGCAAGGCTTACTCCGGACCTTCTTTTGAGCTTCGACCGGAAGCCGGACGGAGCCCGGGGAGAGTTTCGCAAGGGCCGCGCGGATCATTCGAAGGGCGCGGCCGCCCGCTCCAGGCCCGCCGCGCCTCCCGAGTACCTGCCCGCGATGATCGAGAGCGCGTGTTTATGGTTCACGGCCGGGTCATTCGAGGAGATGCATCCTCTGGAGCAGGCAGCCATAGTTCATCTCCGCCTGATCGAGATTCAACCCTTCGAAGAGGGGAACGAGGGGCTCTCTTTTGCGGCCGCGAGCCTTTTCACGTTGCGAAGCGGCCTGCCGCCCGTAGTCATCCCGCGAGAACTGTCCGCCGCTTACCGGGAAGCCGTCGACGAGGGATTTCGCATGAACACCCGGCCCCTGGTAGAGCTGATGGCCCGCGCGATCGAGAGATGCCTGACGAGGATGATAAAAGAGTATTCCCCTGAAAACCCCGGATGACTTCAGCGCCGGTTCCCGGGCGATCGCGCTCTCACCTGCCCTGCCTTCGCGGCTGCTTCTTTACGACGCGAAGCGGGGTGAGTCGCTTTATCTCAAGGCGCGTGGCATTGACGCGGTTCAGGGAGTATTCGGCGGGAACCGAGTTGCCGTTTTCGTCGAGCTCGTGGATTGTGAAGCCTCTTCCGCCCGAAGAGGTCCCGAGCGTGACCGGGAGGAGTCCGCGCAGGTTGTCCTGGAGGTATCCGTTTATGTACCGGCTCTCTGACGGAGAGTAGATGAGCACCCATATCCGCGTGAAGTCTATCGGGCCTTCGGTGCTGATGCTCTTCATCAAGCCGATGTAGTTCTCTTTGAGCTCGCCCTTCTTATCTTTGGTCTGGTCGAACACGACCCATCCGGTGAACCTTCGACCGTCGCCTTCCAGGTGAAGTATCTCGTCGGGAACGTCGAGCTGGACCTGCTGCGCGCCCACCCATCCGGCGCGCAGGACTTCGGAATCCGGCAGCCGCACCTGGTACCAGAGCACGGTCCGCGCTTCCGGCTCTTCAGTGGTCTCGTCGGTGTCTTCGGTGCCCTGTTGTTTTTCGGGCTTGATCGTCGTGCGCGCCTTACCCACTATCTCGACCAGGGTTCCCCGGCTGAGATTCGTGACCACGTCTCCGCCGGGCTCGATGCGAAGCTTAGTCTGCACCTTGAGCCTGCCCTTGCCCTGCGAGGGCGTCGATTTTCCGCCTTCGTAGAGCTGCTCGATCTTATCGACGACAGGCTTGTTTACGATGTAACGGGACTCGACCCAGCCCACGACATCGCTACTGCCCTTCATGCGGACCTTGTACCATTCGTCGGTCCGCGTCGGCGTCCTGACCTCGGCCTGCTCCAGTATCTCAAGCCTGTCGCCCCTCTTCACCTCGGCGATGTCGAGCGCCACCATCGCGGTGGAAGAACGGATCTTCAGCTTGGGCGCGATGACTATTCCCTCGTCTATCTTCGCCTCTCCCGAAATGAAGCTGCACCCGGCAAAGAGGGCGCTTGCCGCGGCCATGCAGACCGCGAGGAGCGAGAGTCTCTTGATCAATTCAGTCTTTAACGGCATTAGATTTTCGTGGAAGAGCCAAAAGCCTAGCCGAGGGCCGAGGGGAATGTCAAGATGGCGCGCGCGCGAACCGGGAGGCTACATCGCGGCTTCGCGCGTCGAAGTTCTCCACGCAAAAACGCAATGTAGCTCCGGTCCCGGGCCGCAATCTAGGCCTGCGGCGCGGCCCCTTTGATCTCCGTCAAAAGCGAACGCACCTTGGCCGCGTCTTTCATGCGCCACGCGTTTGAAAGCTGCAGCACCCTCAGCCTCTGGGCGCTGTCCGTGCCGATGGAGCACTTGGACTTCTCGTCGTTCCACATCAGTCCGTCATTGATGATCTGCTCCGGCTGCCCTTCATAAGCAGGGAGCGGATCGGCGGCCGCGACCTCGATCAGGCGATCCAGGCAGTTCTGCACGCCGGTCGGGATACCGGTCTTCGCCCTCATCGCGCGCTTTCCTGCGCGCGCGCCCTGGCCGCGCCTGGAGCGAGGACGCCTCGCGCCCTTGTTCGCGTTAGCGCTCTGCTGCATCTGCATGTCGTGCGACTGGCCTCCGATTGCAGAAGATGCAATGGCCGACGATTCGAGAAGGAAGGCTGCGGCAACCAGGGCGATCATTCCGATTCGGTAAATTCTGCCGTTCATGAAGGAACCTCCGTGGTAGATTGAAGCCGCCGGGTCTTGGCGGCGACGGTGTGAAAGAGAGAGAGGAGCTGAGTTACCAATTCGTCCTCTATCTTGGAAGCGGTCCACCCAGCAGAAATTATAGCTGAAATCTCTCGAAAATCTCAGGCGCGAAAGGCCCGATCAGCGTTTTCTCATCCGCTCGATGGCCTGCCTGAAGCTCTCGCGCATCTGGTCGAGCCGATCGGCGAGGGTCGCGACTTCGTCGCGGGCTAAGAGGGTCTTGATGCGCGACTCTACCTGCGCGTTCGGATCTCTTACCGGCGTGCTCAGCTCTCCGACGCTCATTCGGCCCGCCGCTTCAGTGAGCACGGACAATCTTTCAGCCAGCTCGTTCCCGAACATCAGACCGCCCGCGCCTCCAACGATGAGCGCCAGGACCGCCGCGGAAATAAAGATCGCGCGCAACGACGCCGCCGCTCCTTCGAGGGCGCCTTCGGGCACGACCGCGCCGATGGCCCCTATTTGTGAGCCATCGAGAGATTTTATCGGCTGCCAGGCCACGGCGTATCCTCGCCCCCCGTCTCGAACTGTCTCCTCGGTCCGGCTCGGATCGCGCTTCGTTCCTTTGAGCGCCGGGTCAGAGGAGGCTTCATCACCGGGGACGCTCGAAGCGATTATCGTGTCGCCGAGAGAGATGGCCGCGCCCGACAGCCTGCCCTCGATTCCATAAAGCGTCTGTCGGACCTCCGCGATTATCGGCGTTTGGAGAGCGCTCGCCGCGGGCCGCGCGGAGTAATAGGTGTTCAGCATCTGTCCAAGCAGGACCATCCCGATCAATCGGCCCTGGGCCACGACCGGCGCCCCCGCTTCGAGCACAAGCGCCTGATCGAGCGCCGGCCCGTCCGCGCGCGCCACCTGCGCGAGCATAGACAGGTCGAGCCGCTCGATCTGTTCCGGAGGCTCAAGCACCGTGGAGACGACAGGGGCCGTGCGCGACTGAGCGCCCTCCGCGAGCGCTCTTTCAGCGACGGGGTTCTTATAGTTCGGGCCGGTGAGAGTCTCGCCCGGCGCGGGGCGACTGTTATGGCGAGCGATCACTCGTCCCTGCGGGTCGGCGACGATGACGAAATCCAGGCTCAGGTCGTACTGGGCGCGAGGCAGCAAGTCTTGAAGGCGGGCAAGGGCCGCGCCGCTGTCCCGGTCCGCGCTCGCGGTGTTTACCGCCGCGCGGCCCGCGATCTCTTCGGCGAGCCGCTCCGAGGCAAGCCGCAGCTCGACCAGCCTCTTTTGATAGATGTTCGCGGCCACGCGGGCATCGCTCCGCAATCGCTCCGCCGCCAGCTCACGCGAATCGGTCGAGATCGTGTATTGAACCACCACCCAGGCGAGCAATAGAGGAAGGAGTGCCGCGGCCGCGCAGAGCGCGCCGAGCTTCACGCTTAATCGCATAATTGGCTGTTCAGAGGCGGCGAGGTCCGGGGAGCGACCAGATGCTCCGTTGGTCGATATAGAACCTTTAAAGATTCAAAAGTATTCGGGACCCGATCGACTGCCCGGCATAGCCGGGTCACTTCCCGCCGCCTCCCGCGCTCTTAACGCAGCGGAAGCCCGTCTTGTTATATTTGCGGCTGTCCGCTTCGACGAAGCCCCTGTAGGTCGCGGTGTGAATCTTACTGCCGTCATATGCGCCGCCGCGTATGATTCGAAAGAGCGAGGCCTGCTTTATGTTCTCCGGCTCCTGCTCGGTGTTGCCGGGATAGAGATGGAACTCGTCGGCGGTCCACTCCCAGACATTGCCTATCATATCCAGGGCGCCGGAAGGGCTCGCTCCCGCCGGAAACTGGCCCACTTCCGTAATCGACTTCGTGCCGATGTTGGCAAGCCCCGCCTTCCACTCGTTGCCCCACGGATAAATCAAGCCCTCGGCCCCGCGCGCCGCCGCTTCCCACTCCTCTTCCGTCGGAAGCCGCTTGCCCGCCCACTTCGCATAATCGGAAGCATCCTGCCAGCTGACCCCCGTCACGGGATACTTCCCCTGACCTTCCGGAAAAGTACCGTTTTTCCAATCGCCCGGAGGCTCGTGCCCGGTCGCATCTATGAACTGCTTATAGGCCGCGTTGGTGACTTCCGTGCGGTCGATCGAAAAAGGCGCGAGCGCGACAGAATGCGCGGGGCTCTCGTAATTGCCCTTTACGTCGCGACCGATGGTGTAAGTCCCCGAGGCGACCAGCACCATTCCTTCGGGCGCGACCGGCCCGGCCGGCGGCGCGGGCGCGGGAGCCTGGGCGGCCGGCTCTTCAGGCTTGACCGGCTCGGACGGCGTCTGCGCCTGACTTCGCGCTCTCGGATCAGGCGCGAGGAATCTCCACCCGATGTAGACGGCGGCCCCTATCACGAGAAGCGCGACCGCGAGGGATAAAATTATCGGCAGATTACTCCGCTTCCGGGGAGCCTCGTACACCTCTGCTGCCTGCTCCGCTACGGGCTCTGCCTCGTGGACCCTGCCTTCACGCGTGAAGTCATTACCGAGGACGGCGGTCTCCGGGGCCTGCGGATAAGTCTCGCCGTAGAAGGATTCGGTCTTGTTTTGCTCTCGCTGCTCTCGCTGCTCTTGCGGGCTCGTGATCTCGACGGTGGGATTCTCGACCCGGCTTCCGGGCATGGCCACGATCGGCAGGGTCTCGGGGTCGGGTTGCGAGATGTTGCGAGTCTCGTCTTTGTCCTGCCAGGACGCTTCGAGCGTCGAAGAATCGAGGCCGAACGGCGCGGTGAATCCCTCTTTCTGCGGAGCGGTCGGCATCGAGGTATTGAGCCCGGTGACGGCGCCGTCGTCCGCGCCGTATATGGACTGAGTCAATCTAACTTCGGACTCGACGGTAGCATTTTCGTCTTCTTCCTGAGCCCGGGACCCGGTCCCGATCAGCTCGGTGGAAGCCAGCTCCCGAGCCGAAGGCGAACCGGCCGACAAGGCGCCGATTGGATCTGCAAGCCGCGCGAGAAGCTCGCCCGATTCGGACATCTGCTCGCTCTCCTCGGAAGGATCGACCGGCCCTGTGGTCCGGCCCTGGCCGAGGTGGGTGGTGGAGACCTGCTCGGAAGGCGCTCCGGCACCACCGGGCAGGACGCCGGTCTCCGCGCCGCCCCTGGGCTTCAGGTCCAGGTTCGGTATCCTGGTTTCGATCGTCTCGTATGCGCTTCTGGGCGGCGAGGGCCTCTCCTCCGCCGGGGGAGCCGCGGGCTCCGGGGCGGGAAAGATCGCCGTCTGCTCTCCTGATCGCACGAGGCCCGTGTCGGTCAGGTCATGCATATAATCGGCTCCGGGAGCCGGTTCCGTCAGGGCGGCTTCCGGCCCGGGCAGGTGGTCCGCGAGGTCCGGGAGCGTGCTCGACTTGCGCTCCTCGCGCGAATCGGCCTCTCCGGTCTCGATCAGGAGGGCCCCGCATACCCTGCACGCCGACGAGCCGACGGGGCTGTAGCTCTGGCACTGGCCGCAGAGCAGCGAAGACGCGCCGAAGGGATGGGCCGCAGGCTGGGCAGCCGCGCCGCACATCTTGCAGTAGCCCGTGAGAGAATCAAGGTGCTCGCCGCAGGACTCGCAACGATTGATGACGGCCGTGCCCGGCTGGGCCTTCTCGGGTTCGCCTTGCAGCAAGAGACTCTCGCCGCAGACCGAGCAATAGATGGACGAGGGACCGTTGGCGGCCCCGCACCTTCCGCAGGTGGCCGTCGCGGGCTCGGGCGCGGCCGAAACTATCCGCACGCCGCATGCCTTGCAATAGGTCCAATCCGGATGGACCGCCGCCGAGCAGGACGCGCAGGTCCGCAGCTCGCTCGTCACGCGGCGGCTCTTGACCAGCTCCTCCCCGCACCACTTGCAGTAGCGAAGGCCTTCAGGGAACTCCAGGTTGCATTGATTGCAATACATCGTCAGATTCCAATGTGCGTTATTTCAATCCGGCTTAATATAACGAGCCGGATTTTATAAGTCTAGACTAATGAATCAAAAGCGAAGCAGGGAGAGCTGGAGCAACACGTGGGGAGGCAGGGTTACATCTCGCGCTCGATGATGAACCGGGGCACGCTCATGAGAGCCTGCCGGAACTGAGACGGCGGAAATATGCCGAGCGCATCTACTGCCTCGCCTGCGTACCTGCGTGCCTCGATGCGCGCGCGTTCGAGAGTGCCATGCTCGTGAATCAATTGAAGAACGTCTTCCCTGGAGACGGTTGCGAAACCGCGCTCGCGGATGACCGTCTCTACCATGTCCCTGTGCTTCTGATTGCCTTCTTCCATCAGGTAAATCAGGGGCAGCGTGAGCTTCCCTTCCCGCAGGTCGTTGGCCACCGGCTTTCCGAGCTTGGCCTCGGTCGATACGAAGTCGAGCATGTCGTCGATCAACTGGAACGCGATGCCCACCGAGAGTCCGTAATGGGCGAGCGCGTGTCGTTCATCGGGGCTCGCGCCGGCGACGATGCCGCCGACCTCGGCGCACGTGCTGAACATGTAGGCGGTCTTGCGCCGCACGATGTCGAGGTGTTCGGCTTCCGTGATCCTGCTGTTGCCGATCAGGGAGAGCTGTATGATCTCTCCTTCTACCATCAGACGGGTCACGTTCGTCAGCGCGTCGAGCACGTGGAAGTTCCGCTCGCGGAGGCTTACGTCGAAGGCCGTCATATAAAGCCAGTCGCCGATAAGCACCGTAACGTCGTTGCCCCACTTGGCGTTGGCCGACGTGCGGCCCCGCCTGACCCGCGCTTCATCTATTATATCGTCGTGGATGAGCGTCGCCGTGTGCAGCATCTCCATCACGGAAGCCATCCGGATGGCGGACGAAGTCGCCTCGCCGCTCAAGAGGCGCGCGGCGAGCAGCACGAGGGTCGGGCGCACGCGCTTGCCGCCGCCTTCCTGAAGATAGCGGACTATGGAAGATACTCCGGGAGATGCGTTAGAGACTTCCTGCTGGAACTGTTCCTCGACGACTGCCAGATCGCGCCGCACCAGAGAGAATATCTCGTCCGGTGTCATCACGGCATCCTCTGCTTCGGGCGCGTTCATGCGCAAACGACTGGGCATCATTACTCCGGTATTCGGTTAAATGGCCATTCACTAATCATCTTCAACCTGGCAAGACCACGAGAGTTTCCGCTCTCGGCGACGGGCAATCATAGCAAACCGATTCTTAGACGGCAACCAGGAGGGGTTCGGGCTCGTAACGGGGCCGGGGCTTCCGTCAGAGGGCGTGCTCGCGAATCCGATCCGTATAATTAACAAACCGGAACGACAAGCCCGCAACTGCTCAACAGAGCAGTTGATACCGAACGCGGCCGTTACCCGCCCCCCTGTTTCGCCTGTCCCAGTTATAGCTATCCGGATCGAGCGGCGCAATATTCCGATCAAACGGTTGTTCGAACAACGGCCCCCCGAACTGCGTATGCTCAAGTGCCTCAGAAAGTTGAGGCGAGAGAGTTCAAGAGGATCGAGGAAAGCCCCACGGGGGCGGAATGCTTAAACTTACCGCGCAAGATCGAAGACCGGGCCTCGAAAGCAGATATGTGGACGGGCTCGCCTCACGTACCTCCCGTCCGGGGCTCGCTTTCTATCCCGCTTCCTTTTTCATAAAGATATGGACCCGCGGGCTCGAAGAGCCCGGCGGTCGAATCGGGGGGTTTCGGCGCGTTTCAAATTTCCGGAGGTCAACTGTTATGGTAGACTACTTCAGAAACCTGAAAACCTCGCCCCGCGAGAGTCGTTAAATTGAAGCTGTGGGCATTTCGGCCGTTGAATCGGCAGCATCCCGGGTCGAGGGCCTGCAAACTTAGGAGGAGAGATGTGGAATAGACTCAAACGGCTGTTCCGTTCTGTATTCGGAGGGATACTCGAGAGCGCGGAAGATCCGGAGCTGATCCTTCAACAGACCATTCGCGACATGCGCGAGAAGGTCCCGCAGATGCAGAACAACGTCGCTCAGGTAATGGCCACGGAGAAGCTGCTGCAAAGAGAGGTCGGCAATCTCGAACGAGAGATAATCGATTACGACGCCAAGATCAAGGCCGCCATCAAGCAGGGCCGCGACGACATAGCCAAGACTTACATCTCCGCGTTGCAGGAGAAACAGACCGCCCTGGATCGCTCTAAGGCCCAACTGCTGACGGCGACCGCCGCGACCGAGCAGGCCAAGAAATTCCTTCAGAATTACATTCTTCAGGTCAAGAAGCGCACGGCGGAAGCCCAGCATCTGGTGAACGAAGCCCGGGCCACCAAGATGCAGGAGCAACTGGCTCAGACCATGGCCTCTTTCCAGATCGGCGACGACGCGGGCACGTTCGAGGAGATGCGCGAGAAGATCCAGCGTCGCTCCGCGGCCGCCGAAGCCCGGATGGACCTGGCGACCTCAGGCACGGAAGCGCAGATTCAGGACATCGAGCGGGAGTCACTAAACATTCAGGTGGAAGACACTCTGTCGGCATACAAGAGGCAGATGGGTCTCGGCGTCGATGCCGGAGCCCCTCGCCCGCCGGTGATAGAGTCGGACCAGGTCGCGGGGAAGTCTCTGGGGCCGTCCGACAAGGCGAAGGCGCTCGAATAATCGACAACCCGCAACACGATTGCGGACGGATCGAAGCGGTTATTTGAAGACGAAGAGCCGGAAGTCGAAAGGCCCGGCACTTGAGGAATGTCGAAGCTATTGAAGCCGAGGCAAAATAGCTTGGGGTTGAGAGCTGTCTGTTATGCCCGAACAATACAATTACATCAAAGAGGCTGTGAAAGAGCCGTTGAACATCTGGGCCATGGTCGGTTTTGTCGCCGCGTCCGTCTATGCCGCGACGGCCGCTCCGATCGGCTGGTTCGACCTCTCCTGGGTGCCGCTCGCCGCCGGGGCCGCGGCCGAGGCGCTCTACCTCTCCACCCTCCCCGTTACCACGCAGTACCGCCGCATCGTGGACCGGCGCATGCGGCACCGCGAGATGGCCGAGCGCGGGCGCAAGCGCGAAGAGCTGATCAAGGGATTCGACCCGCGCGAGCGCGAGGCCGTCGAGTACCTTCGATGGATGAAGAACCAGATTTACCAGAACTATCAGAAATTCACCCGGGTCTCGGTCATGCCCGACAGCATCAGCCGCCTCGATACCATCTGGGAATCCTACGTCGACCTGCTCGATATCTACCGAAGGCGGAAGAACCACGTCCGCTCGATCAACCGCCAGACGATCCAGAACCAGATCCAGCAGGCCGAGCGCTCCATCAAGTCCGCCCCGGATGAAGACACCCGCCGCCTTTACGAAAAGAATTATGAAATACTGCAAAAACGGCTCCAGACCTACTCCGACATCGAGCGGTCGATGAGGCGCGTCGAAGCGCAGCTCCAATCCATCGAGAGCTTCTTCGGGCTCGTCAACGATCAGGTCGTCACGATGCCGACGCCCGAGCATCTCTCGTCGCTCGATTTCGAATCCCTGCTCTCTTCGATCGAGATGACGAAGGAGATCCTGGAAGAGACCAATCCCGTCTTGAACCAGCTCGATTCCCTGGAGAGGTCGCAGCAGCAGATGCGGCCTCCCATCCCTCAAAGACAATGAGCCCGGGGCGGGGCGCGCTTGCCGAGCTGGCCCGGCCTCGATCCGATTCACGTCCGATGAACCCTTATGTCGAGAACGCGATTACTAATAGACGATATCAGCCAGCTTCCTCCCTGGGCCGCGAGAATGGCGAGGAAGTATTACTCGGGGGAATCGAGCCATTTCCTTTTATATAACAACATCTACGACCTCGTGCGCTCGGGCTCCGAATACATCAGCCTGCCCAACTACCTCCAGCGCGAGCTCGTCGGCACGAAACATCTGCTGACCTATAATCGCAGCGAGGGCATCAAGTTCGGCTCGTCGGAAGCCGAGCGCGCCTTCATGGCGCAGCTGCGCGTGGCCGACCCTCTGGCCGGGCGCGAGGCGAGCAAACAACTGCCGAAAGATCCCTCGCGCGCCATTCCTCTGATAGAGCATTTCCTGCTCTATGGAGATCAGGTCGCCGTCATCATCAACTTTCTTGATACGATAATCCCGGCGGGCGACATCAGCTACATGTCGGGAGACGACCGGACCAACCTCGTCTCCATGCAGAGATGGATCACGAG
The DNA here is from genome assembly GCA_035537555.1 of Blastocatellia bacterium. Taxonomy (GTDB): domain Bacteria; phylum Acidobacteriota; class Blastocatellia; order UBA7656; family UBA7656; genus DATLMR01. Next base: position 33,153 of record DATLMR010000420.1, on the reverse strand, counting down.
CTCAAGGCTGCTCAAGAAAGACAATATCGTCATATTGATCGCCGAAAGCGTCGCCGAAGTACACCCGCGAATCCGGAACAATTCCAGGCTCGCGGCGATAGAGATTTCCTACCCCGACGACGCGGAGCGGCTCGAATTCATCCGCCACATGCGCGGCCAGCTGCCGCAGCTTCTGAGCGACGTGACCGACGAGCAGATGTCGCACGTCACCTCGGGCCTCAATCGCGTCCACCTGAACTCGCTCATTCGCGGGGCCGTCACCGAAGGAGGGACCCTCACGCTCGACAAGGTCCGGCAGAAGAAGAAGGAGTTGATCGAAGCCGAGACCGTGGGCCTCGTCGAGTTCGTCCAGCCGCGCTTCGGGCTCGACTCGGTCGGCGGCATGGCCAAAGCCAAAGAGTACCTGCGCTCGATCTCGGAGACCATCCGCCTCGGGAATACCGAGGAGGCCCCTATGGGCATTCTCATCTCGGGGCCGGTCGGCACGGGCAAGACCTTTCTCGCCGAGAGCTTCGCGCACGATTGCGGCTTGAATGTCGTCGCCTTCAAGAACTTTCGCGAGCGATGGGTCGGGTCGAGCGAAGCCAACCTTGAAAAGATCCTGAACCTGCTCCAGACCCTCGCGCCCATAGTCGTGATCGTGGACGAAGCGGACGCAACGCTCGGCTCGCGCGAGGCGGGGGGCGATTCAGGCGTGGACTCGCGCATATTCTCGAAGCTCGCGGCGGCGATGGGCGATACCAGAAATCGCGGGCGCATTCTATGGATACTGATGACCAGTCGCCCCGACCTGCTGCCGATCGACCTCAAGCGCCAGGGCCGAGCCGAGGAGCACATATCGCTCTTCTACCCGGAGACCGAAGAAGATCGCATGGCCATAGTCGAAGCGATGATAAGGAAGAACAATATCACCCACGAAGTTGAAGACTGGGCCCCGATCACCAAGTCCAGCATCACGCTTTCGGGGGCCGACATCGAATCGATGCTGATACGCGCGCGCCGCGTGGCTCGCGTCGCCGGGAGGGCTACGGTCAGTCAGGCCGACGTTCAGCAGGTCGCAAGCGAATTCACCCCGGCGCGCGACGAGATGGCAGTGGAGTACCAGACGCTCGTGGCCGCCCGTGAGGCCACCTCGCGAGAGATGGTGCCGCAAAGGTATCGCCACCTCTCGCCGATGGAGCTGAGCCAGCGCATCGAAGAGCTGCGCCCTTACATCAGGTAGAGGGGACCTCACCATGGCCGGCCGGAAGGAGAGGCGATGAACTTAACCGAAGGATCGCGGTGGGTGTACGAAGAGCTGCTCAACAGCATCACGCACGGGCTCGGGCTCGCCTTGAGCATAGCCGGCTTTCTTGTGCTCCTGGTGCTCTCCGTCATACGCGGCGACGCGTGGCACATCGCCGGGTGCTCGATCTTCGGCGCGACCCTTATATTCCTTTACGGCGCATCGACCCTCTATCACAGCTTCAAGGCCCTGCACCTGAAACGGCCCCTTCGCATCCTGGATCACTCCGCCATCTACCTGCTCATAGCCGGGACCTACACGCCTTTCACGCTCGTCAACCTGCGAGGCCCGTGGGGCTGGAGCCTGTTTGCGGCGGTGTGGATCCTTGCGGCGCTCGGAATCGTCTTCAAGGTCTTCTTCGTCGATAGGTTCGCCGTGGCCTCGACCGTGGTCTACCTGCTCATGGGCTGGCTGGGGATAGTGGCGATCAAGCCGATCCTGGCGCTGGTGCCGCCGGGCGGCTTCGCCTGGCTCGTGGCGGGCGGGCTCGCCTATACGGTGGGGATAGTATTCTTCGCCTGCCGGAAGGTCCCGTATAATCACGCCATCTGGCACTTGTTCGTCCTCGCCGGAAGCATTTGCCACTACTTCGCCGTCGTCGTTTCGGTCCTGCCGAAGCGTTGAAATCTGCCGCTTCCTGCCCGAGACTCTCGGATCCCGCATGACCGATCCCGGCCTTATAATTCGCATTCTTCCGGAGAGCTTCGCGGTCTCCCGCCTGGGCGCGGGCGCGCCCGTTCCCGCCTGGGCATCCGGAGGCTCCCTGGTCTCGATAACCCGCACTCGCGACGAGCTCTCAATCGTTTCCGACGAATCGCTCGTGCCCGAAGGGGTGACCGGCGAGCCGGGCTGGAGGTGCCTGAAGGTCGAAGGCCCCCTCGACTTTTCGCTCGTGGGAATCCTGGTTTCCATCCTTACGCCTCTGGCGGAGGCAGGCATCAGCATCTTCACCGTCTCGACTTACGATACGGATTACGTGCTGGTGAAGAGCGGGGATTTAGATAAAGCCGTCACGGCTCTGGAGAGAAGCGGCCACAGAATCTTGAAAGGCCGGGGTCGAGAAAAATGAATGAGCGCGTCGATAGCGGTCGCGGCCCCTCGAACCGCACGGCCGCGATCGCCTCGATCTTCAGCCTGCCCCTCTGATCTCTTTCGCGTTGCGTTGCAGCTCGAAGAGCTTCGTCAGCGCTTCGACCGGGCTCATGTCGTTGATGTCGAGGCCGATCAATGAATCGAGCAGGGGCTTGAAGGAATCCGACACGTCCTCCGAGCCGTTGGCGGACTGCCCGGCGGAGCTCTTCTTCACGTCATAATCCGCGAGCAGCTCCTCCGCGCGGCGGAGCACGGGCCTGGGCAGGCCGGCCAGCTTAGCCACGTACGTGCCGAAGCTCTTTTCCGCCTTGCCGGCCTCGACTCGGTGAAGATACTGGACCTTCCCTCCGCGCTCGCGCACGGCCAGATGAAAGTTGCGAACCCTCGGAAGGTAATCCGGGCAATTCGTGAGCTCGTGGTAGTGAGTGGCGAACAGGGTCTTCGCGCCGAGCCTCGGATGGTTGTGCAGGTATTCGACCACGGCGCGCGCGATAGAGAGGCCGTCGGCGGTCGAGGTCCCGCGCCCTATCTCGTCGAGCAGCACGAGGCTCCGGGGGGTCGCGTTGTGAAGCACGTGCGCCGTCTCGATCATCTCTATCATAAAGCTCGAATGGCCGCGAAGCGTGTAGTCGTTCAGCCCGATGCGCGTGAAGATCCTGTCGACCACGCCTATTCGCGCGGAGGCCGCGGGAACGAAGCTGCCGATCTGGGCCAGGAGGCAGATGAGCGCCACCTGCCTGAGATAGACCGATTTTCCGGCCATATTCGGCGCGGTCAACAGCATGATCTGCACGTCCCGGTTCGAAAGCCGCGTATCATTGGACGTGAACGCGCGGCCTTTCAGCATCTCCTCGATCATCGGGTGCCGCCCTCCGACTATGGCGATCTCGTCGCCTTCGTCCAGCTCCGGGCGCGCGTAATTGAATCGCGCGGCGCACTCCGCCAGAGCGGCGTACAGGTCGATGCGGGCGAGGCCCGACGCCACGCGACTTATGGTCTCCTGCCTGCTACCGATCTCGTCGAGCACCTGTCTATATAGATTGGCTTCGAGCTCGATGATGGTCGCGCGCGCGTTCGCGATGAGGGCCTCGTGCTCTTTCAGCTCAAGGGTGAAGAACCGCTCGGCGTTCGTAAGAGTCTGCTTCCTGATGTAGTCGGGCGGGACGAGGCGCAGGTTCGGTCTCGTGACTTCGATGTAATAGCCGAAGACCTTGTTATAGCCTACCTTGAGCGACCGGATGCCCGTGCGCTTGCGCTCGCGCTCTTCAAGCCTTGCCAAAAAGCTCCGCCCTTCCGAGAGCGTGGCTCGAAGCTCGTCAAGCTCGGCTGAAAAGCCGGGCCGGATTATGCCGCCCCTCTCGAAGTCGGACGGAGGGCGGTCGGAGACTGCGCGATTGATGTACTCCACGGTCGAATCGACCGGTTCGAGCCGCGAGATGTATTCGGAAGGAGCGCCATGCGCTTCCAGTATCGAGCGGAGCTCGGCAACGGCCCCGAGGCTGTGGGCGAGCGCCACGGTCTCCGAAGGCACGGCGACCCGGCGACGAATGCGCCCGAGCAGACGCTCCACGTCGAGGACGTTCTCCAGGCGAGACCGCACGAGCTCGCGGGCCTGCCCGCGCTTGAAGAACCAATCGACCGCATCCTGGCGGTCGCGCAATTCCGCGAGGTCGAGGAGCGGGTGGCGGAACCATCGCCGGAGCAGCCGCCCGCCCATCGGAGTCGCGGAGAGGTCTATGGTGGAGACGAGCGAGCCCGTGGGCGCGCCCCCGCTGAAATCCCACCCCTGAAAGATCTCGAGATTACGCATGGTGTGCGAATCGAGCTGCATGAAGTTTTCCGCGCGGTAGGTTTGCAGGTGCGCGAGGTTCGTGAGCGCGTCGGGCTGCGTGTCTCGCAGGTAAGCTATTATCGCCCCGGCCGCCGCGGCGGCGAGCGGCTTATCTTCGCAGCCGAAGGCTTCGAGCGTAATGACCTCGAAATGGTCCCGCAGAGCCTCTCGCGCCCTGTCCGGTTGCTCGGCCTCTTGCGCGAGCCGGGTCACCGATCGCACTTCGATCTCCGAAAGGTCGGTCCCCGCGGGCGCGAGCAGCTCGGCGGGCGAGACCCTCTCAAGCTCCGCCGCCCCCTGCGCGCGGTCGAGCTCCGTCGCGCGAAACTCGCCCGTGGTCACGTCGGCGTATGCGAGCCCCGCCCGCCCGCCGTCGATTATGAAGCTCGCCAGATAGTTGTTGGCCCGCCCCTCCAGGAGCCCCGCCTCGATCACCGTGCCCGGAGTTATGATGCGGACAACCTCGCGCTCGACCAGGCCCTTTCCCGGAGGCGTCACCTGATCGCAGACGGCGACCTTGTAACCGCGATTGATGAGGCGCGACAGATGGCTTTCGAGCGAGCGGACGGGAACGCCCGCGAGCGGGTGAACGTTTCCCTTGCCGAACGATTTTCGGGTCAGCACGAGGCCCAGCTCGCGCGATATCGTGCGGGCGTCGTCGTCGAACGTTTCGTAAAAATCGCCGATCTGAAACAGCAGGATCATGCCCGGGTAACGGCTCTTGATCTCCAGGTATTGACGGCGAAGCGGTGTTGTCATAATTAAGGCGACGAGAATTTCATTGCCGGATTGCCGGTGCCCAAGGCTCACCTGTTGCCGATCAGCCTTGCCAAAAGGTCTCGATTCTCGTTGATCGAATCATAAAATCGCTTCAGCTCGCCGACGCCGATCACGATCACTTCATCCCATATCTCATGAAAAGAGCCGGCGAGCCGGCGGTCCGCGAACCTGCCCGCCCGCTCGTCGGCGATGACCAGGAACAGGCGCGAGCGTTGCAGGTCGAAGGCCTGCTTCAGCCTCGTGAGCGCGCTGTCGACGCTGCCGGCCACCTGCACTTCGAAGACGTGGCTGAGCCGGGGAGCCGACGGAGCCTCGCGCCATACGACGTCGTAATACTCGAATTCCGCCTCCGCGTGAAAGCCGAGCGCCAGTCCCACTTCGACGAGCATCTCCTGAGCTTCGGAATGCGTGACCGCGCGACCCTGCCCTTCAACCGGCGCGTGAGGCGGCGTCAAGCGCATGGCTTCCGCCTCGACCCTCTTCCGCCCTTTCTCCGTGAGTACCCAGTTCGCGCGCTCCCGGCGCATGTCCCCCTTCTCTACAAGCTGGCTGCCTGCCCGCTGCACCACGAACCGCCATCGGCCGCGCCCGCCGAGGTCCTCGGGCGTCAACTGGGGAAAGTGACGCGCGAGCCGACCGTAGAGGTAGCGGAGCTGGTCGCTGCCTCCCGTGGCTTCCAGTTCCTGTAATATCGGGAGTTCAACCCGCGCGGCTTCGGGAAAGGGCATCGGCTCATCACTCGTCTCTGCAATTTCGCAAGCAATTGTAGTGAACCGCTCCGGTGATTGGCAACACGAACATTGCTCAATATATCTGTCTTTCCCGTCATAGGGCGGAAGGGGGCGCGAACGAGAGGCTCCGAGCCCGGGGCGAGGCGCGCGGGTCTGTCGCAAGGCGCGCGCTTAGTCCATAAGTTATGCGGGCTTCGGGGCGATCCGGTGACGGCCCGGGTCATTTATTTCCGTAACCAACGATCCCGGGCTTCCGTCTATATAAGCGGAGGCCACGGGACCGCAATATCCGAGGGTGTCGTTAGCTCCAGGGAGGGCCGTCAATCGATCGCGCGGCTGGAAATGTTCTTTGCAGGCTTCGCGCCGTCGAGCGGGCAGGTTGATGAAAACGCCGAACAAAGTTAACGTTAAGACGTTGGCTAAAAAGAAAGTCAACCGGAGCAGGACCGCTCAAGACCGGAAGCGAAGGGACGAACACGCGTTTGCGAATCGAGCGTAAGGGCCAGTTGCAAGCGGATGAACCGACCGCACACTCCGCGGTTCAAGGCACTCTGACCGAAAGCTTCACCGTCGAGGAGGAGAGTTCGCCGGAAATTCCGGATGGCTTCGTACTCGACGTGGACGAATCGGCCCGCGTGCCGAGCGAAGACGACCTTATACTCAAGAGCCTCGCGGGAGATCAGGACGCTTTCGAGGTGCTGGTCCGCCGCCACACGGCGCGCGTCTTCAACATCGTCGGCAGCTTTTTCCGCCGCCGGGACATGGTAGAAGACATCGGGCAGGAAGTATTCGCCAAGGCCTTCTTCTCCCTTCGAAGCTTCACGCTCGGGCGCTCTTTTGAAGCCTGGGTGGCTCGGATAGCCGTCAACGCCTGCTACGACCACCTCAGGGCCCAGCGCCGCCGCATCGAGTACCAGATGCCCCGAAGCGCGGAGCAGGAAGACGACTGGCTGGAGCTTCAGATGCTTGAAGCCGCGACCGAGCGGCACGCGAGCGCCGAGCGCCAGCGCGAGGCGGCGGAGATATCGGAGCGGCTGTTGAGCAGGCTTGATCCCGAAGACAGGCTGGTTCTGGTGCTTATCGACAGGGACGGCTATTCGGTCAAGGATGTGGCAGAGATGACCGGGTGGGGGCAATCGAAGATCAAGGTGCGAGCATTTCGCGCGCGGCGGGCGCTTCGAGCGGCGATGAAGCGCTTGATGATGAGCGCCGAACGGAAGCAGAGGAATAATAAATGAACATGCATACGGATAAAGACCGGGATATCGGATGCAGGCGGGCGCGAAAGCTCATTGCGGCCGCGCCCGATGAATCGGCGGGTAATGAAAGCATCTCCAGCCGCCGCGCGGATCTCGAAAGGCATCTGAAAGGGTGCGAAGACTGCTCCTTTAAATACAGGACCGAGTCTCTCGCAGGCGCGGTTCTCGATTTTGCGGGGGCCAGAGAGCCTCTCGTCCCGGGAGACGATTTCTTCGTGGCCCTGCGCGCGCGGCTCGAACGGGGTTCCGAAAGCGCGCAGGCAGGCCGCCCCGCTCCGGATGATTCCTGGGCTGCCGTGCTGCTGCTCACCTCACGCCAGCTTATCCCGGCCATGGCTTTGCTGCTGTTGTTTATCATAGGCGCGACTCTCATCCGCAGGGAACAGCCTCCGGCCTCGGAGCGGGCGGCTGTCCGTCTGAGCGAGCGCGTGTTGTTCAATGACATTTACGATTACCCGGCGCCGACGGCCGACGACGTGCTCGAAACGTTAGTGGCCGTGGAGGAAAAAGAGAATGGAAAGTAGGTTGCCCAGACAAAGCAAGGCCCGGCTGATCGTGCTGGCGGTCTTCGTCATCGGCTTTACGGCGGGCGCGTTATCGATGAATCTCTACCAGCGCTCGTCGGGTCCGGAAGCCTATCAGTCGGAGTCCGATGACAGGCCGCAGGACCAGATCGTCAGGCGGATGAACCAGAAGCTGGGCCTCACCTCCGAGCAGCAGAACTCGATAAGCCGGATTCTCGACGAGACGTTCGACCACTACAACGAGATCAGGAAAGAGATGGAGCCGCGCATCAAGGACTTCAAGCCGCGCTTCGATGAAGAGCGACATAAGTCGAGGGACCGCATTCGCGCCGTTCTGACTCCCGAGCAGTTGCCCAGGTTCGAGGAGATGGTCAAAGAGAACGACCTCAAGCGCGAAAAGCTGAACAAGAATTGAGGGCGGTAATCTCCGGGACGCAGGAGTCGCTCCGGATCAATCGACACGCAGGCGGCGCGAGTAAAAAAGAGTCATGAAAAAAACAGCTTCGATATTTCTCAGCATCCTTTTATTGCTGATCCATTTCGCACCGGCGCTCGGCCAGGCGCAAAGCGCGGTCGAGCTGCACGGCACGGTGACGGACGAGACCGGCGCTTACATGGTCGCGGTGCCGGTCTCGCTCGAAGATGGGCAAGGGCAGAAGTACTCGACGGCGACCGACGAGAGAGGGCGGTATTCGTTCAGGGGGATCAAGCCCGGCGCGTACAAGATCACGGTCGAGATGGAAGGCTTCGCCCCGTTCGCCGAAGAGGTATCCCTGACTTCGCGGCAGGCGGCCCCCTTCGACATCAGCCTGCGGGTCTTCATCGCGGATCAGGTCGAAGTGAAAAATGACGCGGCGGGCATATCGAGCGAGCCGGACAAGAACCTCTCGGCGGTGACGCTGAACGAGAAGGACCTTGAGGCGCTGCCGGACGACCCCGACGAGCTGCTCGACACGCTCCGCCAGATGGCGGGCGCGGGCGGGGGAGACGACGCGGCGATCTACGTGGGCGGCTTCCGCGAGCGCGGGCGCATACCTCCCAAAGAGTCGATCCAGATGATTCGCATCAATTCCAACCCGTACGCGGCCGAGTTCTCGGAGCCGGGGAATGCCCGCATAGAGATCATCACGAAGCCGGGCACGGACACGTTTCACGGGGGCTTCAGGCTGGGCTTCTTTGACGAATCGCTCAACGCGCGCGACCCCTTCGCGCCCTCCCGCGCGCCCCTTCAGGTGCGAAACTACAACGGGAATTTCAGCGGGCCGATCATCCGCAACAGGTGGGGCTTCTTTTTGGACGTGGACCGGCGTGAGCAGGACGAGAACGACGTGGTGAACGCCACCATACTGAACCCGATCACGTTTCTGCCGGAGCCTTTCACCGCCTCTCTCGCTTCACCCAGCCGCACGAATAACATCTCGCTACGGACGGACGTGCTCGCGACCAGCAAGCACACTCTGGGCTTCCAGTACCGCTACAACAGCAGGAACTGGTCGAATCTCAACAGCGGATTCGACCTGCCCGAGCGCCGGTTCGAAAGCCAGACGAATGAGCACACGCTCAGGTTCTCTCTGACGACGATCGCGACGGAGAGGTCCGTAAACGAGATGCGCCTACAGCTCACCAGGCGCAATTCGGCTCTGGAGGCGTTGAGCGACGCGACGGCAGTCATCGTGCTCGATTCCTTCAATGCGGGAGGCAATCAGGGCTCGCTCTTCAATAGCACTCGAACCGACAGCCTCGAGTTCAACGATCTCCTGACCTATACGCACAACAAGCACACAATCAAGGCGGGCGTCAGGGCCGAGGCCTTCCACATAGAGAACACCGACCGCTCGAACTTCGGCGGCACTTTCACGTTCGGCTCGGACGTGGAGCGCGACGCACTCGGAAATGCGGTCCTCGACTCGTCCGGGAGCCAGATACCGATCACGCCACTTGAGCGCTATCGCCGCGTCCTACAGGGCGTTCCGGGATACAGGCCGTCGCAGTTCTCGATAAACCGGGGCGACCCCTTCGTGGGCCTCACGCAGTGGGAGCTGAGCTGGTTCGCCCAGGCCGACTGGAAGGTGTCAGACCGCCTGACTCTCTCTTATGGGCTTCGCCACGATTTCCAGACCCAGCTCGAAGACAAGCTGAACCTGGCTCCGCGCGTCGGCCTCGCGTGGGTGCCGGATAAGAAGAAGAAGAGCGTCGTCCGCGCGGCGGCGGGCGTATTTTACACGCGCCTCGACACCGGAATTACGACGAGCACGCTCAGGTTCGACGGGGATAGGCAGCAGAATTTCGTAATCAACCAGCCCAGCTTCTTCGAGAGCATTCCCGCCACTTTCGAGGGGACGGACCGCAGGCAGCCGACTATTAGAATCAAGTCCGGAGGCTTGAACGCCCCTTACACTATCATGTCGAGCATCGGCTATGAGCGGCAGTTCACGAAGGCCCTCTTCAGCTCCGCCACGTACACCTTCCTGCGAGGGGTCCACCTGCTGCGCTCGCGCAACATCAACTCGCCGCTGCTTACGGACGAAGGAGACGGGCTGGTCCTCCCCTTTCCCGGGGAAGGGCCGATCCTCCAGTACGAATCGACGGGCCTGGTCGACAGGCATGAGCTGAGGCTTCAGGCGCGGGGCTCCATCGGCCAGAGGTACAGGTTCTTCGGCTTCTACACTCTCGCCTCGACGCGAGGCAACTCGGACTTGAGGAACTCCGGGCTCCTCCCGGCAAACTCCTACGACCTTTCAACCGAGTACGGGCGAGTCAGCAATGATATTCGCCATCAGGCGTTCATCACGGGCACCGCTTCCATGCCCTGGAATACGTACATCAGCTCTTTCATCGAGCTTCGCTCGGGCGCACCCTTCAACATCACGACGGGACGCGATAACAACCGGGATACGTTCTTCAATGACCGCCCGGCGTTCGCGAACGCCGGGGACCCCGACGCCGTCGTGACGAGATACGGAATATTCAACCCGAACCCGGGGCCGGGCGACCAGATAATTCCGCGCAACTTCGGGCAGAACCCGGGATTCGTCTCGGTCAATATAAACGCGGCCAAGACCTGGGGCTTCGGCGCGCCGCGCGGAGGGTTCCAGGGAAGGGCCGCGACCCGTAACGCTCAGACCGGCCAGTCCGCCGGTCCAACCGGCCCGCAGGGCGGGCAGGCTCAGGGGCAACAGGGCCAGACCCAACAGGCTCAGAACCAGCCCGGCCAGAATCAACGCGGCCAGGCCCAGCGCGGCAATCAGGCGCGCGGGAACCGGGGCGGCAATGCGGGCGGGGGCAATTTTGGCGGAGGCTTCGCGGGTCGTGGAGGCTTCGGAGGCATGGGCGGGGGCTTCGGCGATTCCCGCTCGGCCTACAATCTTACTTTCAGCATCGGGATCAGAAATATTTTTAACCATACGAACTTCAGAGGGTACAACGGAGTGCTTACCTCGCCCAATTTCGGCAGGGCCAACAGCGCTTTTGAGCCGCGCAGAATCGAAGCGTCGCTCCGGTTCAGCTTCTAGTTCGGCGGCAGGAGAAAAAAGATGAAGAAGTTGTTTCGAGCAGTAAACTTTCTGCTGGTCTTCGCGGCAGGCGTCGCGATAGCCAGCGCGCAGGAGACGCCTCCCCAGGGACCGGGCGGTCCGCCGCCGGGCGCAAGCAGCGGGCGATTCCAGATGCCGAGCTTCGACGACATGGATAAGAACAAAGACAAGAAGCTCTCGCGCGACGAATTCCCGAGCCGCATGCCCTCGCAGTACTTCGACCGCATAGACGAGAACAAAGACGGCTTCATCGATGCGGAAGAGTGGTCCCGCGCGCGCGGCCGCACGGGAAGCACCCAGAGGTTCAGCGACACGCTCGCAAAATTCATGGATTCGAATGCCGACGCGAAGGTTTCACGCGAGGAGTTCGCAAGGATCACTCAGATTTTTGACGCCCTCGACAAAGACAAGAGCGGCGACCTCAGCCAGGAAGAGCTGGGGAGGTTCTTCCAGGCCATAAGCGAGGCGCAGGCGCAGGCGACCGGGGGCGTGGAGGTCAATAACCTCTTCGAGAAGTACGATAAGAACAAAGACGGAAAGATAACGGCCGAAGAGATGGGCAACGAGCGCACGTTCACCGCCCTCGACCTGAGCAAGGACGGCTCCGTGACCAAGGAAGAAGCGGAACAGGCGCTCAAACAGCTCGCCTCCCGGTCTCGCCAGCAGAAGCCGCAGCAGTAGTAGATATCGACCGGCACTCTCCTTGATCTTCTATCCCGCCAGCGCGATGGGCCATTCTCGACGGGATTGGCCCATCGCCTTTTTTTCGGCCTTCCCTGCCGCCCCCGATCGGCTAAAATACCCCGTATGTTAAGAGCAATAATTTTCGACTGTGACGGAGTCATCGCCGATACGGAGCCTTTGCACCTGGCCGCGTTTCAAAGAGTCCTCGAAGAGGAAGGGCTCTCTTTATCCCGCGAAGAGTATTATGCCCGTTTCCTCGCGCTCGACGACCGGGGCTCTTTCACGCGAGTGTACGAAGAGAATGGCAGAGCCCTCTCCGGCGACGGCCTCGCGGAGCTGATCGCTCGCAAGGCGGATTACCTGGAGCCGGTGATGCGAGAGCGCCTGCGGCTCTTTCCCGGCGCGGCGGAGTTCATCCGCGAGGCTTCTTCGATCTACCCTCTGGCGGTAGCCTCGGGCGCGCTTCGCAGGGAGATCGAGCTGGTCCTGAAGCACGGGGGCGTGCGCGATTGCTTCGAAGCGATAGTAAGCGCCGAAGACGTGAGCAAAAGCAAGCCCGACCCCGAGCCGTTCCTGCTCGCCCGCCTGCTGCTCAGCTCCGCGATGGGCTTTGACCTCGAACCCGAAGCGTGCCTGGTGATAGAAGATTCGATTCACGGAATAGCAGCCGCCCGGCGCGCGGGCATGCGAGTGCTCGCCGTGACTACTTCATACTCGAAAGAAGAATTGACCCTGGCCGATTGCATCGTCGACAGCCTTGAGGACCTCTCTATCGCAAGCCTCGAAGCGATTTTCTGATGAGCCGCCCCCGGGATGATGCGCTCATGGGCGGTTTTCGGCGGTTTGTGGACAATCCCCCGGGTTCATCGTAATATAATCCCGTTCCGATAAATCGGAGTCGAAAGGATTGGGAACCAATAATAATGGCTCAGCCGGTGATCGAAAGCCTGATGCCTCGGGCCGGAGTCGAAGGCGGCGAAGTCGTGATCGGGTGCAGAGACTTCGTCTTCTCGACCTACGATCAGGCGCGCGTGAGTTTCGGCCAGGCCCATACCCGGCCCGTAAGCGCCTCGCCCACGAGGGTGATCGCGCCCATCCCTTCAATCGACCTGATGAGCGGGGGCGAGGTGGAAGTCCGTCTCGAAGTGAACGGCACCGTAAGCGAGAGCCGCCCGTTCATCATCGGGCAGAAGCTTGCGGAGAACCTTCACCCGGTGGCCAGTCCCGCTTACGACCGCGATAACGGCGCGGTCTATACGACTTTTTCCGGCACTCGCGGGCAGAAAGTGCCCGTCTCCGTTTACAAGCTCACGCCCGAAGGCGAAAGCGAGCCGTTCCTGACCGACATCATCAACCCCACGGGGCTCGCCTTCAGTCCCGACGGAGAGATGTACATCACGAGCCGCTATGACGGCTCGGTCTACCGGGTCACGCCCTTCAAGGAAGCCGAAGTCCACGCGCGCAATCTCGGGCTCGCGACCGGGATCGCCTTCGATTCGGAAGGCAGGATGTTCGTGGGCGACCGCAGCGGGACGATCTACCTCGTAAACGAGATCGGAGAGTCCTCCACCTTCGCCACCGTCGAGGCGAGCATGGCCGCCTTCCACCTGGCCTTCGGCCCTGACGGCTACCTCTACGTCACCGGGCCGACGCTCTCGAGCTTCGATTCCGTCATGCGGATAAGCAACGAGGGGGTCGTGACGAGGTTCTTCACGGGCCTCGGCAGGCCGCAGGGTTTGGCATTCGACCGCGAGGGCAACCTGTACGTCGCGGCGAGCCGTCGCGGCCATCGCGGCATTCTGAGAATCACTCCTGACGCCGAAGCCGAGATGCTGGTCGCGGGAGTCTCTCTCGTGGGGCTCTGCTTCGATGACCACGGCAACATGATCATTGCCTCTAACAGCGAGATATTCCGCGTGCCTCTGGGCATCGAAGGGTACTGGCCTTTCTAAACCTCCTCCCGCAGCGCGCCCTCTCGCTTCCACCGCTCACAATAGAAAGCAGGCTCTATTTTCGGCGTTCAGGTAAACATGGAGGCGAAGGCGGAACGACCAAGTTTGACACGTGCTTGAGCGCGATGTTAGTTTTCTTCGAGATATATCAGACGTTCTTCAAATCAGGAGAAATCGCGATTGGGTAATATAAACATAGGCGATCTGGCTATCTGGTTCGTGGTCTTTCTATTCTCGCTTTCGCTGCATGAAGCGGCTCACGCGTGGACATCCGAGCGTTTCGGAGACGACACGGGCCGCCATATGGGCCGGATAACGCTGAATCCCCTTCCTCACATACACCCTCTGGGAACCATCGTTTTCCCCCTCATCGGAATGCTGAGCCTGATGAGCGGCTCCGGGTTTGCGATGTTCGGATGGGCGAAGCCCGTGATGACAAATCCGCTCCTGTGGCGGGACAAGACCAAGGCGAACATCATGGTCTCTGCGGCCGGGCCGCTGAGCAACTTCGTCCTCGCCACGATCGCTTTCGTGGCCTTGAAGAGCATGCTCACGGCGGGCCTCGTAGTCCCGTCGATGTACCCGAGCTACTTCAGCCTCGTGACGCCCGTGGCCGCGAATGCGACGGTCCTCGAGCCCCTGTCGAGATTACTGAGCATTCTGCTGCTGCTCAATATCACGCTCGGAGTCTTCAATCTCATTCCGATTCCGCCGCTCGACGGGAGCCACGTGCTAGAGAGCCTGCTGCCGTACGAGATGGCGAAGGCATACGAACAGATAGAGCCGTACGGGTTCATCCTGCTGATCGGGTTGATGTTCACCGGCATATTCGGAATGATCCTGAATCCGATCTGGAACTACGCCGTCTACCTGCTGTACACGTAAAGAAATCGGCGTAAGCGGCGCGAAGAGGAGAGAGAGTTGTCCAACGTTTCAGGCAAGAAGACCAGGATCGTGAGCGGGATGCGCCCGACGGGCAACATGCATCTCGGCAATTACGAGGGGGCGCTCAAGAACTGGGTGAGGCTTCAGAATTCGGGCGAACACGACTGCTACTTCTTTGTCGCCGACCTGCACGCGCTCACGAGCGACTACGCGGACCCGAGCCACATAAAGCAGAACTCGCTCGACATGGTGAGCGACTGGGTGGCCTCGGGGATCGATCCCGAGCGCTCGACCATATTCCTTCAGTCGCTGGTTCCCGAGCACTCCGAATTGCACGTCGTGTTATCGGCGGTCACGCCCCTGGGCTGGCTGGAACGCGTCCCGACCTACAAAGAGCAGCGAGAGAACATCGTCGAGAAGGACATCGGCAACTACGCCTTCCTCGGATACCCCGTGCTCCAGGCGGCCGACATCATCATGTACAAAGCCGACTACGTCCCCGTGGGAAAGGACCAGGCCTCTCACGTCGAGCTTACTCGCGAGATCGTTCGGCGGTTCAACAATTTTTATGGGGATGTCTTCCCCGAGCCGAAGGAGCTGCACACGGAAGTTCTGGTGCTGCCCGGCACCGACGGGCGCAAGATGTCCAAGAGCTACAACAACGCCATCTATCTCGTGGACCCTCCCGAGGTCGTGCGCGAGAAAGTCCGCATGATGATCACCGACCGCACGCGCATCAAGCGGTCGGACCCGGGCCACCCCGAGGAGTGCGAGGTCTGCAAGGCTCACAGGTTCTTCGTTCCGCCGGAAGTGGCCGACCACTTCGACGACGATTGTCGAAATGCGCGCATCGGCTGCGTGGATCGCAAGCGCGCGCTCGCCGATTCGATCATCGATCACTACGGCGCGATCGCCGGCCGGAGCGTCGAATTGCGCGCTCACCCCGAACAGGTGACGGCCATCCTGAAAGAGGGCTCGCTTCGCGCGCGCCTGGAGGCGGGCAAGACCATGTCGGAAGTCCGCCGGGCGACCAAGATGGACTGGTCATAAGGGCAGGAATTTAAGGCAGGAATTTTGAGCCGGGATTTGGCGTTCCGGGTCTCGGAGATGGCTCGACAGATGGAAAAGACGAAAGAAAAAGATGAGACGGGCTTTTCACCCAGCGGGGCGGCCCGGACGCCGGGGGCGCAGACCGCTCTCGAGGCTTCCTCGGCCGCGGCCGAGTCGGCCGACCAGTACAAGGTCAAGCTCGCGGTCTTCGAAGGGCCGCTCGACCTGCTGCTCTTCCTGATCCGCAAAGAAGAGGTGTCGATCTACGACATCCCCATCGCGCGCGTGACACAACAGTACCTCGATTATCTCCGCGCCATGCAGGAGCTGGACATAGGGGTCGCGGGCGAGTTCCTCCTGATGGCGGCCACGCTCATCCAGATCAAGTCGCAGATGCTGCTGCCGCGCGATCCCGCCATTCCCGAGGACCAGGTTGAAGACCCCCGGGCAGAGCTGGTCAACCAGCTGCTCGAACATCAGAAGTTCAAGGCCGCGGCCAACGCCCTGCACCAGCGCGCGACTATCGAATCGGCCACCTTCACTCGCGGGGAGCTGGAGACGGACAAAGAGAATCCTGAAGTCTCTTCCACGATCTTCCAGTTGTTCGAGGTCTTTCAGGAGGTGCTCAGCCGCAAGCGCGCCATTACCGAGATCGAGATCGCCCGCGAGGAGCTGACGATGGCCGAGAAGATCACGGAGATAAAGCGGCTCGTCTCGGGCGGGGGCACGGTGTCGGCGCGGGAGATGTTCGAGCGCGCGCGGTCGCGAAGGGAGCTGGTGCTGATCTTTCTCGCCGTCCTGGAACTGGTCAAGGAGCTCGCCATCAGATTGAAGCAGGCCGACACGTTCGGCGAGATATTAATCACGAAGCGGGAAGAAGAGGCGGGAGCCGGGGGAGCGGGGCCGGATTCCGAAGGCGGGGCGGCGATCAATTGAGCGGGCATAAAGACTGTTCTCTTTCCCGGGCGCTCATGGTAGCTTATTTTCGACTCAATCATGATGATAGAGGAACTTAAACCGATTATTGAATCATTGATCTTCGTCTCGGAAGAGCCGATGAGCATCAGGCAGCTGGTCGCAATTCTCGAAGGCGAATCCGCCGAAGATATCGAGGCGGCATGCGAAGAGCTCGGAAGAGAGTTCAACGAGCGGGGCTCGGGGCTCGAATTGCGCCAGGTGGCCGGCGGCTACCGGTTGGCGACGCGGGTCGAGTTCAGCGAGTACGTGCGCCGCTATCTGAAAGCGCAGCCGTCGGCGCGGCTCTCGCTCGCCGCGCTCGAAACGCTTGCGGTCATCGCTTATAAGCAGCCGATCACGATACCGGAGATCCTGGAGATTCGCGGGGTCACGTCGACGTCGGCTATAAAGACTCTCCTCGACCGGCGGCTCATCGTCGCCAAGGGCCATAAGCAGGTCGTCGGCCGCCCGATGATGTACGGGACTTCGAAAGAGTTCCTGATCCATTTCGGCTTGAACGATCTTTCGGAGCTTCCGAATCTCGAAGACTTCGAAGACTTGATGAGCAGCTAATGGTTGCGTGCGAGATCCGAAAAAAATAAAGAGTATCTCTCTGCGGTTTTTAAACTGTCCAGCAATCGAAAAGGGAGACGAGTCGGCAACCGTATAATTGAAATCCTGTTCCCCCCAGATAGGAATATGGTATGGGCGTCCTTTCTCCAACTGAAGTTTCGCGCGTGATCTCGTCCTACGCGAATATACTGATAATCGACGACGACAAGGTCATGGGCGAGGCCTTACTGACCTTGCTTGAGAGCGTAGGCTATAAGGTGGACGTCGCGGTCGACGGCGGCGAGGGCCTCTACAAATTGACGAACGGAAAGCATTACGACCTCGTCCTGCTCGACGTGATGCTGCCCGGGCTCGACGGGTGGACGGTGCTCTCGCGAATGCGGGCGGCCCCGTCGACCGCTCGCATCCCGATCATCATGCTCACGGCCATGACGGAGGAGCACAACGAAGTGGACCTGCTCGCGGCAGGGGCGGACGACTACATACCGAAGCCCTTCTCGTTCGACAAGCTGATAGCTCACATCAATGCGCTGTTGCGGAGGTCGGCCCTCCAGAGCATCAACCCCCTGACGGGGCTGCCCGGGAACCGGCAGGTCGAGCGGTTCCTTCAAAGATGCGTCCAGGAGGACGAGCGTTTCTGGGCCGCGGCCTATATCGACATCGATAATTTCAAAGCCTACAACGACTGCTACGGATTTCTTCAGGGCGACGAAGTATTGAAGGCGACCGCCGAATTCATCACGTCCGCGGCCTGTCGAAGCGAGCACGATATATTCGTCGGCAATATAGGCGGGGACGATTTCCTGGCGGGATTCTTCAAGGACGCGCCCCGCACGGACCTGAAAGCCCCCCGCGAGGTCGAAGAGGTGCTCGAAGCCATGGCGGATCATTTCGACCGTCATATTCGACAGTTCTATACCCAGGAGGATTTCGCGCGCGGCTACATCTCGGCGGAGAGCCGCAGGGGCGGGATCGAGCGTTATCCTCTAATGTCGCTCTCAATCGCGGTCGTAACCAACACGCACAGGCTATTCAATCATCCTCTCGAGATAAGCAATACGTTCGCCTCGGTCAAGCACCGGGCGAAATCGCAGCCCGGAAGCGCCGTCTGCTTCGATCAGCGCCGCCGCTAGGGCGCAGCAGTGACAACCTGCCGCGTGCCGGGTATACTTATCGATCGCCTTCCCAGACTCTGCGAAACCTTATGCAAGAACGTATTCAAAAGATAATCGCCGGCACCGGCCTCGCGTCGCGGCGCGGCGCCGAAGAGATGATCCTCAACGGCGAGGTCACCGTGAACGGGCAGCGCGTAACGGAGCTTGGAAGCAAGGCCGACCCCGAGCGCGACCACATCAAGGTCCGGGGAAAGCTGATCAACCCGCAAACCGGCCCGCGCGAGAAGCGCTACTACCTGATCAACAAGCCGCGCGGCTACATCTCGACCGTCAAGGACCCGAAACAGCGACCGCTCGTCGCGCACCTCCTCCCGCCTTCCGCGAGGCGAGGAATCCACCCCGTAGGCAGGCTCGATTACAACACTGAGGGGCTTATCATCCTCACGGACGACGGAGAGCTGACGCGAGCCATCACGCAGGGAGGGCGAGTCCCCAAGGTTTACCACGTGAAAGTGAAAGGGGCCCCTTCGGAAGAGCAGGTCGAGCGACTGCGAAAGGGGGTCTCCCTTAATGGCTCGCGCACCGCTCCGGCCGAGATCACTCTGATCGAGCGCACGAAAGAGGGCGGCAACAGCTGGTTCGAGGTGACGCTACGCGAGGGCAAGAACCAGCAGATAAGAAAGATGTTCGATCTCACGGGCCATTCGGTCACGAAGCTCAAACGCGTGAGCATCGGCCACCTGACCGACCGCGGCCTCGAAACCGGGCAGTATCGCGAGCTCGGCAAGAGCGAGGTAGCCCGCCTCCTTCAGGAAGCTTCGACCCCCTCAGGTGCGAAGACGAAGGGCGCGAAGAGCGCGAAGAGCAGCGCCTCAAGGGGCGCGTCGAAGAAGGGCGCGCGCGCTATCGACGCGAAGCCCCGGCCGGCGGCCAAAGCCGCAAAAAAACGCGCCGCCCCGGACCTCTCCCTAAAGAGACAATTCAACCAGAAAGAGTCTTCCAGGCAACAGACGAAGCGCCGCTGAGCTCCCGCGGGATAGTGACGTTTATAAAATATCGAGCCCCGAGGGGCGGTGTGGAGACAGGCCTTCTTCACATACCGCCCCTCGGGGCTCGAAATCTTGTCATGCGGCGCTCCTATAAACCTGACGCCCCCGAAAGCTCGAGCAGACTAAGGCATGATTTTTTCCGGCCCGCCGTGTAGAATAGAAAGTTCTTATCGGCCCGCGAGGGCTCACCTATTTGTCAGGAGATTAGGGCAGCCGAGTACCTGGAGGAGCAATGGATTTCGAATTGAATGAAGAACAACAGCAGACGAAGCAATCTATAAGGGAATTTGCCGAAGCCGAGCTACGGCCGCACGTCATGGAGTGGGACGAAGCGCAGCGCTTCCCCCTGGAGCTGCTGCCGAAGTTCGCGGACCTCGGAATAATGGGCATCATATTTCCCGAAGAGTACGGCGGAGCCGGGATGGGATACATCGAATACTCCGTCATCATAGAAGAGCTGGCCCGCGTCGATCCTTCGATAGCCCTCGCTATAGCGGCTCACAACTCGCTTGGAGGGAATCATATCTTCCTTGCGGGCAGCGAGGAGCAGAAGAGAAAGTACCTGACGCCCCTGGCGCGCGGAGAGTACTTCGGGGCCTGGGGCCTGACAGAGCCAAGCTCGGGCTCGGACGCGAGCTCGATGCGGACCACGGCCGCGCGCAGAAACGGCGGGTGGGTGCTGAACGGCTCGAAGAACTTCATCACGAACGCGAAATTCGCGGGTACCACGGTAGCTCTCGCCATCTCGAACCGAACGGCCGGGTCCCACGGCATTTCCGCCTTCGTCGTAGAGAAAGACACGCCCGGGTTTTCGATAGCGAAGAAAGAGAACAAGGTCGGCATGAGGGCCAGCGATACGGCCGCGCTCGTATTCGACGACTGTTTCGTGCCCGACTCGAACCTGCTGGGCGAGCCGGGGCAGGGATTCATCCAGGCGATGAACGTGCTCGACGGAGGGCGCATCTCGATAGCGGCGCTCTCGGTCGGAATAGCGCAGGGCGCCTACGAGGCGGCCTTGCGTTACGCGAAGGAGCGCCACCAGTTCGGAAAGCCCATCGCGGAATTTCAGGCCATCCAGTTCAAGCTCGCGGACATGGCCACGCAGATCGACGCCGCTCGCCTTCTGACCTACCGGGCCGCCGTGCTGAAGAATCAGGGCAAGGTCGTAACCCGGGAATCCTCCATAGCGAAGCTGTTCGCCAGCGAGATCGCCGTGCGCGTGGCCGAAGAGTCGGTGCAGGTCCACGGCGGGTACGGGTACATCAAAGACTACCCGGCGGAGAAGTTCTGGCGCGACTCGAAGCTTTGCACCATCGGGGAGGGCACGAGCGAGGTGCAGCGAACCGTGATCGCGCGCCAGTTGCTAAGGTCATAGCGAAAGCTCAACAGAGGCTGCGTGAAACCGGCCCTCGCCCGTCGTCAAACGGCCGAGGGCACGTCTTTCGCGCACGTCCGATCGTTCCGGCACTTCTATGAGTTCGCAAAAATCGTCCGCAGCAGAGAAGATTCTCAAAGGCGACAAGCTCTCGATCGCCCGCGCCATAACGGCCGTGGAGGACGCGCGCCCGGAAGGCGCGGCCCTGCTCAAGGAGATTTTCCCTAAAACCGGCAAGGCTCTGGTCATCGGAATCACCGGCGCGCCCGGAGCGGGCAAGAGCACGCTCGTCGACAGGCTGGCCGCCTTCTACCGCTCGCAGGGCGAGCGCGTGGGCATCATCGCCGTCGATCCTTCCAGCCCTTTCACCGGCGGAGCGATCCTCGGGGACCGCATTCGCATGCAGAGCATGTCGATGGACCCGGGCATCTTCATTCGCAGCATGGCGGCGCGGGGGAACCTCGGAGGGCTTGCGCGGGCGACCGTCGATGCGGTGGCGATACTCGATGCGGGCGGGTATAATAAGGTCATTGTTGAGACGGTTGGCGTGGGACAGGATGAAGTAGACATCGTGAAGACGGCTGACGTAACGGTGGTCGTCCTTGTGCCCGGAATGGGCGACGATATCCAGGCGATCAAAGCGGGGATTATGGAGATCGGAGATGTCTTTGCCATCAACAAGGCCGACCGGGAAGGCGTGCTGAGAACGGAAAGAGAGCTCGAAACGCTTCTTTCCATCTCCGATAGGCCCGACGGCTGGACCCCGCCGATAATCAAGACCGTCGCGCTTGAAGACCGGGGATTGGACAGCCTGGCGGGGGCCATCCAGAGTTATGCGGACTATATCTCTTCGCACAAGAATGAGCTGGACAGCAGGCGCGCCAGCGTGGCAGAGCATCGGATAATTGAGATGTTGCGTGATCGCCTCCTCAGGGTCGCATTGAACAAGAGCGTCGGGAAAGACGAGTTGCGGCAGATGGCCGGAGCCGTCGCCGCGCGCAGCCGCGACCCGTATTCGATCGTGGACGAGATAATCGAGAGGCTGGGTATTTAGACGGAAAGGCCGGGCCTTCCTCCCCGGCTCACGTTGCCTGTGACGGCTATTATGAAGATAGATCATCTTGGAATTGCGGTCCGCTCGATAGAAGAGTCATTAGTCTTTTACCGGGACGGCCTCGGCCTCGAGATATCGGGGACCGAACGGGTCGAGGACCAGGGAGTCAGCGTCGCGCTGCTTCCCGTCGGAGAGTCTCGAATCGAGCTCCTGGAGCCGTTTGCGGCGGATACGCCTGTCGGTCGTTTCATAGCCAGGCGCGGAGAGGGCCTGCATCATATCTGCTATGAGGTCGATGACCTCTCATCGAAATTAGAGGAACTCAGGTCGCGCGGAGCCCGTCTGCTGGACGGTTATCCGCGGCCCGGCGCTGAGGGAAAGTTAGTGGCCTTTCTGCACCCGGCGAGCGCGAACGGAGTTCTCGTCGAGCTGGTTGAGAGGACGAGAACATCGGAAGGAGATTAGATAATGGTTAATTCAAGCAATGACGACGATATAAAAGACAAGATAGAGACGGAGGGGGCGGAAGGGCCCGAATCTCTCGACACCACGCCCCTGTCGGGCGACGATTCGCCCAGGGTCGTAGCGGATGACTCGGCCGCGGACGAGCCCGAGGCTCCAGCCGCGAGCGCACCCGCGACAGCCGCGGCTTCCTATGCGCCCAGGAAGAAGTCGGGCGTCTCGGGCAAAGTAATCGCCGCCATACTCGTGGTCCTGGCCCTCGCTGGCACCATGATTTGGGCACAGATGTCGCCGATGGGCCGGGGAGGCGAGCTGGGCAATGTAAAATTCGACGCCAAGAAGATGGAGTTTCTCGTGAGCGAGCTGCTCCCGCCCATGCAGCAGCAGCAACTCGCCAGTAACCCCGAGCAGAAAAAGACCCTCGTGAAGACCCTCAAGCAGATACTCGCCGTCGCACAGCAGGCCGAGAAGGAAGGGTACGCGGCCAAGCCGGACGTTCAGTCGAAGATCGCGATTCAAAGCGATCTCGCGCTCCGCGAGGCGTACGAGAAGAAGAACCCCGGCTTGAAGGTTAGCGACGAAGAAGTGAACACATACCTCCAGGCCCATCCTAACGAGTTCAACCAGCTCCTCGACTCCGAGCCCCAGTTCAAGGCGCAGGCGCAGGGACCGGCGCTCGAGCAGATGAAGAAGGAGTTCGGCCAGATCAAAGTCATCTCCGAGCGCGCCCGCGCCGATAAGCTCGACCTGGACGAAGGCGTCAAGCTCAAGATGCTCATCGGCCGGAGCCAGGCCTTGTTCCAGGCTTATATGAAGGACCAGCAGAACTCGCCTACCCTGGTCACCGACGCCGATGTGAACGCCTATTATAATGAGCACAAGGGAGAGTTCGAGGAAGTGCGCGCGCGCCACATACTCTTCAGCACGACTCCCGGCGGACCCGGGCCAGAGGGCGCGCCGGCGCCGAAGGGCATGAGCAAAGATGAAGCGCGCAAGAAGGCCGAGGCGACCCTTGAGCGGATTCGCAAGGGAGAAGACTTCGCCGCTCTCGCCAAGCAGCTTTCCGATGACACCGGCTCGAAGGCGGAAGGCGGCCTGGTCGCGATGGACGAGAGCGGGTCCGATTCCAGCAAGTACTTCGGCAAGGGTATGATGGTTCCCCAGTTCGAGCAGGCGGCTTTTGCTCTCAAGCCCGGCGAGGTGAGCGGAGTCGTCGAGAGCGATTTCGGGTATCACATCATCAAGGTGGAAGACAAGCGCACGGCCCCGGTCACCGAGGAGCGCATAAAGCAGACGATCACCGACAAGCTGAAGAAAGAGAAGCTCGAAAAGCGCATCGAAGAGATCACCGCCGCCAGCAACATCGAGGTCGCGGAGGACTTTACGATCAATCCCAAGCCCGTGGAGCCTCAGGCCATGCCCGGCCTTCAGGGAGTTCCCGGCGGAGCCGGCCAGCCGCCTCCGCCTCAGGAAGAGGCCGCGCCGCCCCAGCAGTAGCTTCCGCGAGCTGACAACGATTGAGGGGGCAGCCCCGGCGGCTGCCCCTTTCTAGCCACCGTCGCGCGACCGGCCCTGGACTCCTATGAAATTCGGCTCGTTCGATATAGAAACCATATCCGACGGCACATTCGCGCTCGACGGCGGCGCGATCTTCAGCGTCGTGCCCCGCGTCTTGTGGGAGCGTCACTTCGCTCCCGACGAACGCAATAGGATACGGCTTGGCCTCAATTCCCTTCTCGTCAGCACGCCGCGCGAAAAGATCCTCATCGATACCGGGATAGGCCGCAAATGGGACGAGCGCTCTCGCGACCGCTACGGGATCGCCGACGAGACGGACCTGCTCGCGGAGCTTGGGAAGAGAGGCATCGCGGCCGAGGAGATCGACTACGTAATCAATACCCATCTGCATTTCGACCACGCGGGCACCAATACCGTCGAGCGCGACGGCCGCCCGGTGCCCGCATTTCCGCGCGCGCGCTACGTGGTGCAGAAGGGCGAGCTGGAACACGCATTCTCTCCTCACGAGCGCGACCGCGCGAGCTACATTCCCGCCGACTTCGAGCCCGTGGTCGAGGCGGGCCAGTTCGACCTTATCGACGGAGAAGCGGAGATCGTTCCCGGGGTGCGGGTTCTGAAAGTCGCGGGGCACAATCGAGACCTGCAATGCGTCCGCGTAGACTCGGAGGGGGAAACCGCTTTCTTCTTCGCCGACCTCCTGCCCACGACCGCCCACGTTCAGCCGGCCTGGGTGATGAGCTACGACCTTTACCCGGTCGAGACCCTGGAACAGAAGAAGCGCCTGGTCCCTCAGGCCATGGCCGAAAACTGGGTCTGCGCGTTCTACCACGATCCGCGCGTTCCGCTCGGCCGCCTGCGTCAGGACGGCTCCAGGATCGCGGTCACCCCGTGGGACGGGAAGCCATAATCAGCGAAGGTCGATTCGAGACCCCGCGACCGTGGCGGGAAAATCACCAGGAGGCAAACAGAGTGTCAGAGGTCAAGATCGGAGTGATAGGCGGGAGCGGGCTATACCAGATGGAGGGGCTCAAAGATGTCGAAGAGGTCGTCATAGAGACGCCTTTCGGCAGCCCCTCGGACGCTTTCATAATCGGGAGTCTCGGCGGCGCTCGCGTCGCTTTTCTGCCTCGCCACGGGCGCGGCCACACTCTGATGCCGTCGGAGCTGCCTTTCCGCGCGAACATCTACGCGATGAAGATACTCGGCGTCGAGCGCATAATCTCGGCCAGCGCCGTCGGCTCTCTGCGCGAAGAGCTCAAACCGATGGACATTGCCTTTCCGGACCAGTTCTTCGACAGGACCCGCCACCGCGTATCGACCTTTTTCGGGGAAGGCGTCGTGGCACACGTCACCTTCGCCGATCCCGTCTGCCGCGATCTCTGCGACGTGCTTGAGAAGACGGCTCGCGAGGAGCTTGAAGGCGTGGACATTCACAGGGGCGGCACCTATCTATGCATGGAAGGCCCCGCCTTCTCCACGAAAGCGGAATCGGAGGTCTACCGCTCGTGGGGCATGTCGGTGATCGGGATGACCAACCTGCAGGAAGCGAAGCTGGCGCGGGAGGCCGAAATCTGCTACGCGACGATGGCCCTGGTCACCGATTACGATTGCTGGCATCCGGAGCATCATTCGGTCACGGTCGAGATGGTCATCGACTACCTGAACAGAAACTCCGCGAACGCGCAGAGGCTGATAGCGGGCGCGGTGGCGCGCCTGGCATCGTCGGGGCGGGACTGCAAGTGTGGCCGCGCGCTTCAGCATGCTATCATTACCTCTCGGGATAAGATTTCGCCCGAGGCCCGGACCCGATTGAAAGCGATCATCGGCAAATACGTGTAGAAACCGATGAGTGGCGCGCGTGTGGATATTCTTCTCGCCACGTCTCAGGAGGATCGAATATGTTCGGCATGAGGCTAACCGCCAGGATACCCCTTCTGCTCTCGGCCATCTTCTTCATCTGCGCCGGAGCCGCGAACGCGCAGGGACCCGCGGGCGGGCGGATCGAGGCTCCTCGCGATCCCATAATGGAAACGACGGCCAGGCATAATCTAGAGGTCGCCCGCTGGTACCTGACCAAGCGCAAGGCCTACGAGGGCGCGCGCGACAGGCTCCAGGAGATCTTCGACACCTATCCCGAGTTTTCGCGCATCGACGAAGTCTTTTTCCTGCTCGGCGAGGCGCACATGAAGCTCGGAAAGCCCGAGCAGGCTTCCGAGTTTTACAACAAGGTGGTCGAAAAGTACCCGGGCAGCGCGTTCGTGGAGAAGGCCCGGCTGCGGCTCGAAGAGACCAGGGCCGCGGGCAAGGGCGAGCAGAAGAGCGGGGAGGCGAAAAAGCAGTAGGCGCATCGAGCTCTTTCAAGCTTCGCTTCGGCGAAACGATTTCTTATTAATCGAGGTGAGATAATAAATGTCAGTTCTGGTCGTAGGATCTGTGGCGTTTGATTCCATCAAGACGCCCTTCGGAGCGAGAAACCGCGCGCTGGGCGGGTCCGCGACGTTCTTCAGCGTCGCCGCTTCTTTTTTTACGGACGTGCGTGTAGTTGCTGTCGTAGGCGAAGACTTCGGGGCCGAGGAAGAAGCGGTCTTCAGAGAGCGCGAAATCGATCTGTCCGACCTGGAAAGGATCGAGGGCCAGCCGAGCTTTCACTGGAAGGGCGAGTACGGCTACGATCTCAACGTCGCGCGCACCCTGGATACCCAGCTCAATGTCTTTGCCGACTTCAATCCCAAGCTGTCGGACGCCGCGAGGGAAACGCCCTTTCTATTCCTGGGCAATATCCAGCCGCAGCTTCAGGTCGAAGTCCGCAAGCAGGTAGCGGCAAAGCTCGTGGCCGCGGACACGATGAATTACTGGATAGACAACACGCGCGACGACCTCATTGAGATGCTGAAGCATATCGACATATTGATCATCAATGACTCCGAGGCGAGAGAGCTTGCGGGAGAAGCCAACCTCGTCCGCGCGGCGAGAAAGATCCTCTCGATGGGCCCCGGACGGCTGGTCGTAAAAAGGGGCGAATACGGCGCGGCGATGTTTACGGAAGAGTCGTACTTCGCGACCCCGGCTTACCCTCTGGAAGACGTTTTCGACCCGACCGGCGCGGGCGACAGCTTTGCCGGAGGGTTCATGGGCTACCTC
Source organism: Blastocatellia bacterium (assembly GCA_035537555.1). Lineage (GTDB taxonomy): Bacteria > Acidobacteriota > Blastocatellia > UBA7656 > UBA7656 > DATLMR01. The sequence goes on along the minus strand of DATLMR010000420.1, from coordinate 6,303 downwards.
GCGGCTGCCGATTCTACCGGCGAAGCCGCCATGAGGCGGGCAATCATATACGGCTCGGTCATGGCTTCCTTCAATGTGGAAGAGTTCAGCTGCGACCGCCTGCGCCGGCTTACGTACGACGAGATCTCCGCGCGCTTCCGCGAGCTTCGCGCCCTCTCGCACTTTGAGGAAGACGAGATGCCGCGCCGAAGGCTATCGAAAGAGGTTTAGACGCGGGCGAGCCCGATGCCCGAAATCACTCCTTCATGCAGATATTACAGGGCCTGAGATTGCGCTCGAAGGCCGCCTCTTCGCTCAGGGCGGTGCGCTCGCATTGTCTGGGGATATGAGTCGCCGTGTGATAAAATTCGCGGTCCGTCGCGCACGAGTAAACCAGCTTGACGGGCTTTGACAGGTGCTTGACCTGCGCGCGGCCGGGCTCGTTCAACCCGGCCGCCGCCCCGGTCGCGGGCTCGGGGGCCGCCGATCTTGACTGTTGCGCGGACGCTTCCGGGTCGGAGAGCAGGTTCTTCACATAGCAAAGGGTGACCCACCCGGCGGCGAGCAGGGCAATAGAGGCAATAATGGATATCAGTTTATATAGGACCAGAAATGGGTGAGTACTACGTAAAGCGCTTCTAGCTTGGAGGCTTGCCACAGCTTAACGCTCCTTTCAATGCCTGCTCGAGCAAGTGTTGGGGAAGCGTGAAAATTAGCATACGGGGCCACGCCGGTCAAGCTGCAATCGGCGTTGAGACGTAGCCGGAGTAAACCGAACGGATGCGAGGGAAATTGGAAGAGTTGCGATTCACAAAGCTACAGGGGGCCGGGAACGATTTCCTCATCATTCCGGTCGAGGATGTCGAACCGCTTGCAGGCGCGCCCGCGCTTGCGCGCGCGATATGCGATAGGAGGTATGGAGCGGGGGCCGACGGGATAGTCTTCGTCGCTCCGTCCGCCGGACCCGGTGCCGATTTCTCTTCCCGGATCTTCAATTCCGATGGGAGCGAGGCGGAAGTCTCCGGCAACGGCACTCGCTGCGCCGCCGCATTTCTTTACTACACGAAGCGCTGGTCAGAGCCCCGGATCAGGATCGACACCGCCGCCGGAACAAAGACAGGCGAGCTGGTAGCGCGTTCGGGCACGCGGTTAGATTTCGAGTTCGACATGGGCGAGCCGCGCTTCTCGAGCCTTGAGATCCCCATGAGCCTCGACCGCCCGTTGCCGAAGGTAGTCGCCCATGGCCTGATGCTCGGGGGAGAGATATTCGAAGTGACCTGCGTTTCCATGGGCAACCCGCACTGCACCCTCTTCATTGAAGACCTGGAGTCGTTGAATTTGGAAGAGATCGGGCCGCTCATCGAAGACCATCCGGTTTTCCCCAACCGTACCAATGTCGAATTCGCGCGCGTGATTTCGCCCGAAGAGATCGAGGTGATGTTCTGGGAACGCGGCGTCGGTCGAACGCTCTCTTCCGGCACCGGGTCCTGCGGGGCGGCCGTCGCGGCGATGCTGAACGGCTTCACGGCTCGCTCCATCGACGTGCGGACGGGCGGCGGGACTCTGCGCATCGAATGGCGGGACGATAATCGTGTCGCGCTCACCGGCTCGGCAGAGGTGATCTACGAAGGGCTCTGGCTGCGCGATTCGGAATCCTAGAGCGTCGAAAGAGTTGTTCGACCGTATATCAGCCCGCGCCGGGTTAAAAACTATTGCGCCACGGCGAGGCGGAGAATATTATACAGAGGGTCCTTTGAAGGGCCGAGATTAAGGAATGCCTCAAGGGCGCTGAGGCCGAAGCGATAGGACAGAGAATGGCATTTTGCCCAAACTGCGAAGCCGAGTACAAAGAGGGTATAACCGTCTGCACCGACTGTAACTTCGAGCTGGTTCCGGAATTGACTCCGGATACGACCGTCCACGATAAGACCGATGGCGAGCCGGTGCCCTTTCAATCGTTCAAGACCAGCGCCGAGGCCGAGATGGCCTTCAATATCCTTGAGCAGAACGGAATTCGGGCGTTCGTTCAGGGCGGCGATTTCGCCGTCATCCCGAGCAGCTTTTCACAGGAAGTCGTCATCATGGTCGACGAGCGCGATATGGACCGCGCGGTCGAGGTCTACGAAGCCTACTTCGACGCAGATTCACCTGCCCCTGCCAGCGAAAATCAAGCCGAAGGCGAGCAGTGACGCCCGCCGATTATCAGCATAATTTTTGAGCTTTTATCGATGTAGAGGCAACGTACCGGCGAGCCGCGTAACGGGCCGTCCTCTGCCGCAGTCTAAGCTCGGTCGTTGATATTCGGGCGTCGCGCATCGAGAGGGTTTTGTGATGAAGCATCTTTCACGCGTTGCCATAGTTTCTTTACTTATTCTAGGGTTCATAGCGCCCGCGCACGCGCAGGAGCGCGCATCGAGGGCCGAGCTTGACTGTCTGCTGCTGGCCGGATCGTCCCGGCCCGCCAGGCCCGGGGAGTTCTCTCCCTACCTGTCATTTCACCATGTCTGGACTCCCAACCTGAACTACGGGCAATTTAGCTCGGGCGGCATCGACCTCCACTACGAAACAGAGGGAGTGGGCGACGAGACGGTCGTGGTCATTCACGGAGGCCCCGGAATGCCCCACGAATATTTCCATCCGGGTCTGTCGAACCTCGCGAAGTATGCGAGGCTCGTCTACTTCGACCGGCGCGCGGACATGCTCAGCACGGGGGCCCGCTACGAGGTGGCCACGCTCGAAGAGATGGCCGAAGATGTCGACGCGCTGCGGCAATCCCTCGGGCTTGACCGCGTCACTCTGCTGGGGCACAGCTTCGGCGGAGCTATCGCGCTCACATACGCGCTGCGCCATCCTGAGCACGTAAAGCGGCTCATCCTGGTCAGCACGTCCGGCATGGTCGAAAGCCCCGCGGCGGTGGAGAAGCGGCTGGTCAACTCTCTCTCCCCGAAAGAGCTTGCGGCCTTCAATTCGACCGAGGGCCTTCAGGGGTCGGGCTCTCCGTGCGACCGGGTCCGAAATCGCTACCGCGCGCTCTTCCCGCATTACTTTCATAAAGTGCCCGATGCGCGGTCGCTCGACAGAGGGACGTATTCTGCCTACTTCGATATGCTGGCCAGGAAGCTGCTGGGCGCCGGAAGCTCAAGCGGTTTCGACGTGCGCGCTCAGCTCGGGAGTATAAAGGTTCCGACTCTCGTTCTCGGCGGGAGGTATGACCTCGTGACTCCTTTGAATCACGGCGACGAGCTGGCAAAGGGCTTGCCGCAATCGAGGATGGTGGTGCTCGAGCGCAGTGGCCACTTTCCGTTCATGGAAGAGAATTACCTGTTCACCGAATGGGTAAGAAAATTCATGTCGGCAACCACGGACTCCGTTCAGGACCGGGGCGCGGACTCCGAATCGACCGCGGGAGACGAGAGGCTTCGATAAATCACTCAGGCCCTTTCGACCGTGATCGCCACGTGCATTGGTATTCCGAGTTTTGCTAACATTCAGCACATGGCGACGGATACCGACGTGACCAAGTCAGAGCTGATAGCTTTCGTAACCGCACCTGATGAAGGAGAGGCGACGCGGTTGGCGGAAGCCCTGGTTTCCGAGCGACTGGCCGCCTGCGTAAACATCGTAGGAGGGATCGAATCCATCTACAGGTGGGAAGGCAAAATCGCGCGTGACCGTGAAGTGCTTTTAATAATCAAGACGACCGGGGAGCGATACGACGCGCTTGAGCGGCGCGTTAAAGAGCTCCACAGTTATACCACTCCGGAAGTCATCGCCTTCAGCGTCGAGCGTGGGTCGAGAGAATACCTCGACTGGCTGAGGCGGTCCACGGAGGTCTCGTAGCGGAATCTGCTCTCCCAAAGCTCGTGATCGCTTGAACCTCGGTCAACCCGGCCTGTTCACCCTCGCGGGGGCGATAGTGAAGCGCTATTCACATATCGCCCCCGCGGCGCGCGTTCTATCGATCGCGAGCGGAATAATTCGCGGTCATCAAGAGTAATCAGATCCGCTTCTAACGCCTGCCCTTCTTTGCCGCGCCCCTGGCCGCGCCTTTCTTTGCGCCTCCGGCTTTCTTAGCTGGCGTGGCTTTCTTAGCGGGGGCGGCTTTCTTCACCGCTCCGCCTTTCTTAGAAGGACCGGACTTGGTCGAAGATGCGGCCTTCTTTGCCCCACCTTTCTTAGCGCCGCCTTTCTTCGCGCCGCCTTTCAGGGCCGCCGCTTTCTTTCCGCCTCCCGTCTTCGAGGCTTTCACCGGGGCGCCTGTTCTGGCCGCGCCTTTTCCGCCCCCTTTTCCGCCGCCTTTACCCGCTCCGGCTTTCGCGCCTTTAGCTCCACCCCCGCCTTTCGTCGCCCCGCCCTTACTTGCCATGGCTTTGCTCGCGCCGCCTCTGGCAGCGCCGCTTTTCGCCGGGCTGCCTTTCGTGGAGCTCCCTTTCGTGGAGCTCCCTTTCGTCGCGCTGCCCTTGCTCGCGCCGGCCTTCCCGGCAGAGCCCGCTTTCGCTGAAGCGGGTGTGCTCGTGCCCGGCATTACCCTTCCGAGAGTCGAGCCGATTGCGCGCGCGGCTCTCACGAGGGGACCGTCGTCGGCCCTCGGGGGCTCGTCGCTTTCAGGCCCGGGATCGCTTGCCGTATCTATCGCGGCGGCGCTGGCCTCTGCAACCTCGTCCGTGGTTTCTTCAGGGCGATCATCGGGCTCAGCGCCTCGATCAGCTTGATCCTCCCCCGAATTGTACCTGTTGTCATTCTCCATTTCTCTCCTCCTTGATTGGATTAGTGTTTGAAATGTCGCATTCCAGTGAAGACCATAGCCATATTGTGCTCATTGGCGGCCGCCATGACCTCTTCATCACGGACCGAGCCGCCCGGCTGAATTATGGCCGTGACGCCGACTCGCGCAGCCTCATCCACCCCGTCGCGGAATGGGAAGAACGCGTCGGAAGCAAGCACGGTCCCCGCGAGCGGGAGCTGCGCTTTCATAGCTCCTATCTTGACCGAGTCTATGCGGCTCATCTGCCCGGCGCCGACGCCGACAAGCTGGCCCTCCACGGCATAGACTATCGCGTTCGACTTGACGTGCTTTGCGACTATCCACGCGAACCTCATAGCCCGCATCTCTTCTTCGGACGGCTTTCTCTCGCTCACGACGCGAAGCCGGGCATCGTCGAGAGTCCCGAGGTCCGGGTCCTGTACGAGCATTCCGTTATCGCTGATCACGCGGATATCGAAAGCGGGGCCGACGCTCGTGGCAGGCGAAGTCTGCATTACTCGCAGGTTCTTCTTCGAGGCCAGGGCGTCGAGCGCATCCTGTTCGTAGCCGGGGGCCACGACGGCCTCAAAGAAAGTCCCGGCAATTGCCTGCGCGGCGGCGAGGTCCACCGTCCGGTTGAAGCCTATGATGCCGCCGAACGCCGAGACCGGATCGGTCGCCTTCGCTCTTTCGAACGCCTCGACGGCGGCGGCCCCGAGGGCGGCGCCACAAGGATTCGTGTGCTTGATGATCACGCAAGCCGTATCCGGGAAGTCGCAGACCAGCCGCCAGGCCGCATCGAGATCGATCAGGTTATTGAAAGAAAGCTCCTTGCCCTGAAGCTTCACGGCCCGCGCGATTCCCTGCCCCGGCCCGTCCGTCAGGTAGAGGGCCGCACGCTGGTGGGGGTTCTCGCCGTATCGAAGGTCCATCTCTTTCCTCGCGAAGAGCGCGAGGCGAGCGGGCAGGTCGGAGGGGTTCTCGACCCGGAGAGTCTCGGCCTCGGGCTCGATGCCGACCCGGTTGATCAGGAAGCGGGCTATCGCGGCATCGTAGAGGGCCGTCGCCTCGAAGGCGCGGCGGGCGAGCCGCAATCGCGTCAGCCGCGATACCGCGCCGCCGCTCGCGTCCATCTCGTCGGCGATCACCGGGTAATCGGAAGGATCGACGACGACGACTACGTCCTCGAAATTCTTCGCGGCCGACCGGATCATCGACGGCCCCCCGATGTCTATGTTCTCGATGGCCTCTTCGACTTCGACTCCTTCGCGCTCAACCGTCTCGCTGAACGGATAGAGGTTGACGATCACCAGGTCTATATATTCTATGGCGTTCTCCCTCGCCTGCCGGTCATGATCCGGGTTGCTCCGCATCGCCAGTATCCCGCCGTGAACTTTCGGATGAAGCGTCTTGACCCGCCCGCTCAGAATTTCGGGAAAGCCGGTCAGGTCCGACACGTCGCGGATGGCGAGCCCTTCGCTCCTGAGCAGCTTTGCCGTGCCTCCGGTCGAGACGATCTCGATCCCGTGAGCGATCAGGCGGCGGGCGAATTCGGCCAGCCCCGTCTTGTCCGATACGCT
>DATLMR010000419.1:0-3579 GCA_035537555.1 Blastocatellia bacterium | reverse complement strand
TAAAACCCGGTTTCAAGATTCGTTGCTCGATTCGTGAGGCTGAATGTTTAAAATTTTGTGATACTGATGTCCTGCTCGCCTTCTTCTCGAAACTTGCGGAAAAAGAAGACGCCCCAGAAGATCAGGGAGATACCGAAGAGGACGCCTCCGTAAATCAGGTTGCTCCTATTCGTATCCCCGGCCTTCGCATACATGTACTGATAAATGAAGTAGGTTCCCAGCGCGAGTGAAATCAGTCCCACCACCCAGAGTAGATGCTTCATGGCTCCCTCCTTGATTGATTAAGAATAAAGCCTAAACTTCTCAAGCTCAGATGCGGTGCGGATTACCTGTGTCCGGCGTCCACAATTATACATCAAACTCAAAAATGTCCAAGACGCGGCGGCCACCATAATTAGAGGAGGCCCTCATGGCCGGATTCATCGATGGAAGAGGGAGACGCTCCGGCTCTCCTGCATCATCTCGCAGGCGAGAGCATAGACCTCTTCGACCTCGATCCTCCCGCGCGAAGAGCCCTGCACGATGCGGTGGCCCGGCGAGCTCGAGGAGGAGGGCGCGTCGGCTATCTCGAGGACCGGTGTCTTGACCATCCCGCACAGCGCGGCGAGTCCCGAGTCGTCGGTCACGACGATGCTCCCTCGCGAGCAGGCCGCCGCGAGCTCGAGCGCGCGCGGCGAGCTTATCTTTATTCCTTTCCCGGGCAGGAGCCTTCCGACCGCGCCGGTGAAGCTGTCGGAGGCGGGGTCGTCGACCGCCACTATTCTCGCGCCGTAATTATTCACGAGTCGAGAGGCCAGCTCCAGAAAATTCTCGACCGGCCATTCGAACCTCTGGCCCGCGCTCGAAGCGTGAAGGATGACGATCGGCTCACCTCCCCGCGACCCGTGCTTCGTGAGCCTCTGCTCGAACTTCGCGTGCTCATCCTCCGGCACTTCAAACGATGGGCCGCGCTCCTGAATCTGGAGCCCGAGCTGGCGCAGCACGTTCTCACACTCGGAGCCGTGATCGGTAGGCCCCCACCCCCTCCCTTTCCGTCCCAGGAGCGCGTCCAGGATATTGAAGAGCTTTGAGGGCGTGATCGCGCGGCTCTTCATGAAGAACCGCGTGAGCGCCTGCGTCTCGATGCGGGGAGAGAAGTCCAGCACGAGGTCGAAATCGTCGCGCCGCGCTTTTCCGACCAGCCGCGCCATACGCTTGAGCGAGCCTGCGGCCCCCTGCTCTCCCGCCTTGATCAATCCCAGGTCGATCACTTCGTCCACGAGCCTCTGCACCGTCAGGAGCTCGCCGAGCCCCCGGTTCGCGGCCACCGCGATGAAGGTCTTCGGGTAGGCAGCCCGCAGGGTCCTGATCGCGGGCAGAAGCGACAGGGACCGGCCGAAAGGCGACGTATCAAGGGCCAGAATGGAGCGCGGATCGTGTGACATACGCAATATTATACAGCAAATCGCGGGAAAGAGTTTCGGCCTCGGGGCGTGAAAGAATCAGATGGCGGTAAGGATATCCAGCACCCTCTCGGTATCGCTCAAATCCTGCAGCAAGGCGTCGGGCGAGTGCTCCTGGAGCTGTTCCAGAGTGTGCTGGCCGGAAGCGACGGCCAGTGCGCGCGCGCCGAAATGGCGGGCGCACAGGATGTCGCGCGGCGTGTCTCCGACGATTACGAACTGCTCGGGCGAGAGCGTCCGCCCGAGGTGCTCGCTTAGACGTTCCGCCGCGAATGCCGGGAGGTGGTTTCGGTCTTCGGCGTCTCCCCCGAACGCTCCGCGCCCTCGAAAGTAGTGCCAGATCCCGGCTACCCGGAGCTTCGCCTCCGCGAGCTTTTCGACGTTTCCGGTCAGGAGGCTGGGAAAAAGGTGAGGCCGGTCAGACAGAGACTCAAGCAGGTCGAGCACGCCGGGGCAGAGCCGAAAGAGCTCGCCTTTCCCCGCGAGATCGTTGAGGATCTCGACCATTCGCGCTTCGAGGCCCGGAAGGCGCTCGCGAATGAGGTCCGGGCTCACCCCCTCGCACTCCAGGGCCTCGCGGTAGATGGCGAGATCGGTCTTTCCTCCGAACTCGACCTCCGTGATCCGCCCGCACGTCCCGAATATATCCATAAGCATCTCGCGGATCAGGACGCGGTATTCGGGGCGGCGCACGGTGCGGATCAAGGTGCCGTCGATGTCGAACAGGAGCACGCGAAAGACTCCGGGCGGCGCGGGCCGTGAATAACCGGCAGCTCGCGCCCGGTCTCGCTTCGTCCTCTCGTTTTCCCGTGAGATCTCAGACATTGAATCGGAAGTTGATCACATCGCCGTCCTGCACCGTGTACTCTTTGCCTTCGAGCCTGAGCTTTCCCGCCTCGCGGCAGCGGGCTTCGCTCTTGAGCTCGATGAGGTCCTCGAAGCGGACGACCTCTGCCCGAATGAAGCCGCGCTCGATGTCCGAGTGAATCTTCCCGGCGGCCCTGTGCGCGGAAGTGCCGCGCCTGATCGGCCAGGCGCGGCACTCGTCCTCGCCCGCCGTGAGGAAGCTTATCAGGTCAAGCCGCGCGTAGGCCGCGCGAATGAACCTGTTGCGCGCGGTCTCGGCGATGCCGAGGTCCTGGAGGAAATCGCGCTGCTCCTCGGGCGCGAGCTGCGCGATCTCCATCTCCGTCTGCCCCGACATGGCGATGAAGCTCAGGTTCTTGGAAGCGGCGAGATCCGTGACCTCGCGGGCGGGTTCCGAGGCCATCTGATCTTCGGCCACGTTGAGCAGCAGGAGCAGAGGCTTGAGGCTCAGGAAGCGGAAGCCTGCTATGAGGCCGAGCTCTTCAGGCGAGATCTCCAGGTCGCGAAGAGCGCGCTCGCTTTCGATCTCGCTCTTCAACCGCTCCAGCAGCTCGCGCTCGCGGGTCGAGTCCTTCTCCTTCTTGAGCCGGGTGATCCTCGTTTCGATCTGGACGAGGTCCGTGAGCATCAGCTCGTCGTCGAAAGCGCGGATGTCGCGCGCGGGGTCGGCAGGCTGCAACAGCATGGGATTATCGAAGGCCCTCACGACGTGAACGAGCGCCTCCACGTCGCGCATATGCTGGACGAGCTTGGGGTCGAGCCCGGACTCGGAGCGCTCGCCCCCATCCGACTGCGGCCCCGCCACGTCGACGAAGCCGACCTCCGCGTACGTCTTCTTTTTGGGATCGAAGAGCTCTCCGAGCCTGTCCACGCGCTCGTCGGGGACTTTTATGACGCCGACATTCGCCTTCTCGCGCGCGCCGTACCCTCCCACCTCGGCCGTCAGCCCCGTAAGAGTGTTGAATATGGTGGTCTTACCCGACCCTGCGAAACCTACCAGTCCTACTTTCATTGATCTCCTGGAAATTCTCTGGCCGCGTGGGACGGGATTCGAGATCGAGTATCCCGCCCGGGCGGCGTGTTCTTATTAAGCGGACGGGCTCAAGCCCCGATCTTCAGGCCTCAAGCCTCAAATCTTCTCCCGTCATCTCCGAGGGCTTGGGCACGCCCAGAATCGCGAGTATCGTGGGCGCGATGTCTTGCAGCGAGCCGCCCTCGCGCAGCCTGCCCCGGTAGCCGTCGATCAGGATGAAGGGGACGGGATTGCTCG
>DATLMR010000418.1:0-27234 GCA_035537555.1 Blastocatellia bacterium | reverse complement strand
CGCAGGTTGCCCAGGGCCGTGGACGCGGCCGCGCGCACGTCCGGCGACTCGTCTTTCAAGGCTCGAACCAGCTCCGAAAGCGCCCGCTCGTCCCTGAGCGAGCCCAGCCCGAAGGCCGAGGCGGAGCGCACGCTTGCCTGCGTGTCTCGCAGCGAGATCAGGAGCGGCTCGACAGCGCTCGCATCCGCAAGCTGGCCGAGCACCCGCGCCGCCGCGCCGCGCACGAAAGCGACATCATCCTTCAACAGGGCGATCAGCGGCTCGACCGCGCGCTTGTCTCCTATGAACCCCAGGGCATCCACGCACGCGGCGCGCACGTCGGCGTCCTTATCCTTGAGGACTTCGAGGAGAGGTCCGACCGCGCGGGCGTCTTCCAGGTACCCGAGCTGCTCGGCGGCCTCGCGCCTTTCGGCGGCGGCCTGGCTCTTCAGCTTCGATGCCAGCTTCGACACTTCGTCCGGCCTGTCGCGGCCCGGCACCGAGCCGGATTGAAGAGTGAAGGCGCGCGGAGCATAGGGAGCCGCATGGGGAGCCGGAGCCAGCGAGAGGCAGGCTCCCGCCTGCAAGCCGAAGAGGAGCGCGGATGATAAGAGTGACATCAAGAGTGCCATTGAGTTGAGTGCCATTGAGGGTTCAGGCCCATTTTCGTTTCAAATCAGCTCTCGCAAAAAACTGCGGCCCGCCTGTAACTCGATTCCGAAATTCTCCGCCACGGTCTGCCCGATGTCGGCAAGCGACGCGCGGGTACCGAGATCGACCCCCGGCCGTGTCCGCCTGCCCCAGGCGAGCACAGGCACGTATTCGCGCGTGTGATCGGTCGAGATGTCGCCGGGATCGCACCCGTGGTCCGCGGAGATGATGAGGAGATCGTCGTCCTTCATCGCGCTCTGAATCTCCGGCAGCCGGGCGTCGAACTCTTCGAGCGCGCGGGCATACCCTTCCACGTCGTTGCGATGCCCGTAGAGCATATCGAAATCGACGAGGTTCGTGAAGATCAATCCCCGGGGAGATGCCGCGAGCGCCCGAAGCGTCTGGTCCACGCTCGCGTTATTGTTCCCGGCCTTCAGTTCTTCCGTCGTGCCGCGATGGCAGAAGATCGAGCCGATCTTGCCCACGGCCGCGACCGCGAGATTGCTCGACTTCAGCTTATCGAGGAGAGTCTCTTCGGGCGGATCGATGGCGTAATCGTGGCGATTCTCCGTGCGGCGAAAATTGCCCGGCTCTCCAATGAACGGCCGGGCGATCACGCGGCCCACGAGGTCTTCGCCGGTGAGCAACTCGCGCGCGAGCTCGCACCACCTGTAAAGCTGATCGAGCGGCACGACCTCTTCGTGCGCGGCGATTTGAAAGACGCTGTCGGCGGAAGTGTAAACTATAGGCCGCCCGCTCTCGACGTGCTCTGCTCCAAGCTCTTTGATGATCTCGGTGCCGGAGGCGGGTTTGTTGCCCAGAACCTTGCGGCCCGTCGCGCGCTCGAAGGGCTCGATGATGCGCGGGGGGAAGCCGTTCGGATAGGTCGGGAACGGAGTTTCGGTTACGATGCCGCCCATCTCCCAGTGGCCGGTCGTCGTGTCCTTGCCGTGAGACCGGGTCGCCGCGCGGCCGAACGCGCCCGAGGGGTCAGAGATGGGATCGATCGGCAGGGGCCTGATGTTGGCCAGGCCCATCCGGCGAAGATTCGGAACGAGCACGTCGCGCGAGCCGAGCGCGTGACCGAGCGTGTCGGCTCCCGCGTCTCCATAATCCGAGGCGTCAGGCATCTCCCCGATGCCGACGCTGTCGAGCACGACCAGCACGACTCTATTGAACGGACCTGATTCAGGCATGGGTCATTCTCCCGGAGCGATTCTAAAACCGCGGCGGTGCAAGTACAAGCGGCAAAACGCGGGCGCCGGTTGCGCATCGAGGCCGCCTCTCGGCGACCTCTAAGTAGTCAGGATGCCGCCGCCCACTCTCTCAAAAACGAAAAGAACTTTTCCGGATCATAGCTCTTGCCTGACTCCAATTCCCCTGTGTCCTGCGAATGTAATAATCGCCCATCCGAATCGAGGACGAATATATGAGGATAGCCCGAGATCTCCGGATAGCTCGATAGAGCTTTCTTATTCTCATTCTCCTGGCTGTAGTTGATCTTCACGGTGATGAACTTCTGCTCCCTGAATTCCAGGAGCCTGGGGTTCTTCTCGAAGAATGCGTCCATTATATGACACCACCCGCACCATTTACCGCCGACCTCCAGCAGGACGCGTTTGCCGGTTCGGCCGGCCTCAGATACGGCTTCACGAATGTCGTTCTCCGCAACTCTGTTCGGGTCGTATTCAGTCACCGGAACATATTTCGTCCGGGGCGGCGCTGCTCCGCCTTGAGCTCGTTCGCCGCTCGAAAAATGCAGGCCGACCAGGCAAAGAGTCAATAGAATGAAATTACTCATATCGCCCTCTGTTTTTCATCATAGTCGATTGTCCTGGGGAGACAAAGCTATATCGGGCGCGAGCGTCTGAAGCGAGTTCCGCTTGATTCAGTCCTTCGAGTGCTCGTGTTTCTTCTTCTTTTCGAGCTCTTCCCGGGATAGGGGTTTAGTCTTGAAATCGAATCTCAGCATCTCCGCCGGCGCGTTGCCGACATTTTCAAGCTGCTCTTGTTGATTGAGCGCGACCCATTTCCCCTGCCCCAGGCCGAGCTTCAGGCTTTTAGCTTTGCTCTTGCCTCCCCCCGCTTTGAAATCTCCCGGTGACAAGGCGATAAGCAGGCCCGGCTCGCTCGCGCCGGTAGAAATATCGAGCTTCTTTCCTACCGCGCAAACGAGGCGCGTTATTCGTACCTGTTCGTTTTCAAATTGGACTTTTTGAAAGTTCTCTCCCTCCGGGTAGCTTTCTCTATAATATCGCCCCTTCAAACTCCCCTCATTCACGGGCTCGGTCTTAAACTCGACCCGCAGGAACTCGCTCGGCAAGTCGGACTTATTCTCGACTTCGTGAAGCTCCTGGAGCCCGCGATAGAGGCGAAAACTCCCCGCTTTGGTCGGCGGCCTGGTGACCGCGCCATAGCTCTTATCGATATGGTTGAAGACGACCGGGCCGCTGTCATTCAGGTAGACATACGCCGAGGCCGTTAGCGTGTGCTCATGCGCGGCCAGCTTCTCATGCGGGGCATACCGGACGCGGGTTATTTTCACCCACTCGTTCTCGAACTGGAGCTTATAAGCATGTGGGGCAACCTTAAAGGGATCTTGAGCCATTGAAGCCGCGGCAAGAAGACAGATGGTCATCGCAACACGATACAGTTTCATATTAATACCTCAGATTGGATTAAGGGCCGTTCAGCAACTTTCCGTAGCAAATCCCGGAGAGACTGAGAGTCATGCCTGCCTGCTATGGTTGCCCGGCAAAACAACGTCTTTTGCAACTCGGGGCGGGGTCGGAACCAGCCAGCCAACCAAAGCTGTTGCGCCTCCTGCTCCTCTCTGAGCCGGGCGCACGTCACCGCCGCGTACCGTTTTACTGTCCCGACCTCATTTGCAAACCCGGCGGTGACGTATGCGGCGACCTCAATTCCGCAGCTTTTGCGTCATCCGGCTCCGCCGATGCTCACGGGCGCGGACGTGACCGCGCAGCAAGAGGCTTTATCAGCAGAGACCGAGCCGGCAGTTTCGGGGAGATTATCTTCAAGCACCACGAAGGCCTCCCACTCGTTGCCGTCAGGGTCTGTCACCCACGTTTTATCCTGCCTGGCATAGCAACAGCTCGTTTGCATCTCATCCCGTGTGATAAGTCCCGCTCCGACCCAGTTCTCCCGCATCGCGAGTACGTCACCGGTAGAGGCTACCTGAATGCCCAGGTGCGAGAGCGCCCCCCGCTCGCCGAACGGTACTTCATTGAGCGTCAGATTCAGCGGCGGATTCTCCACGTCGAACTTCGCATAACCCGTCCGAACCTTGGCCGGTTCTATCCCGAGCATCTTCCTGTAAAACTCCATGCTCTGCCCGACATTCTTCACGTTCAGCGCCAGGTGCGCCTTGAGCGCCGTAATTTTCCTTGTCTCGTCCATCACTATTCTCCTTTCACATTCGCTTTGACGAATATGACGAAAGGATAGTTTCAAAAAGTCATATATGTCAAGACATATTTATGATAAGCTATTCGAGCGATGAACAAGAAGGAAAAAAAGTTCGATCTGGAGATGTTCTTTCGAGCGCTGGGAGACCGCACGCGCCTGCGCCTGATCAACCTTATGAGTGGCGGCGAGGTCTGCGTATGTTTTTTTGTTGAGGTGTTAGGGACGAATCAGCCGAAGATTTCGCGGCATCTGGCGTACCTCAGAAGGGCCGGTATCGTGGCGGCGCGGCGCGAAGGCAAGTGGATGCACTACCGCATAAACACGCCCGCCAATACGTACGCCGCGGCCCTGCTGAGTGACGTGCAGGCATGTTTAGCGCAGGATAAAGAGATGCAGCGCGATCGCGCCGGTCTATTGAAGGTGTGCTGCGAGGTGAACCTGCCGATCCAGTTGCAGGGAGCGCCCAGGCCTGTAAGATTATCGGCGTGACCGGTTCATTATGCACGACGAGCTAACCCGCATCGCCCTCGACTGCGGGTGTAGCGATGCGCGGCCTGTTTGCCGAGTCCTCGGAGAGCTCGAGTACCCGACGAAGCCGCCTTCAGAAACTCGGGCTTCTGAACCGCCGGCCGCTCATGGTAAGAGATAGGCCGAGAAGGGGAGAGAATGATGAGCAAAAGAGATGCGCTTCGCATTATTATGGCGCTACTGCTGTTGAGCCTGAGCTTTTTCGCTATCGGCTCTACTCCCGCGCTTGAGCGGAAAGAGGGTACCCCGAAACCTGAGTTTCAGCAGCAAGCGGGGACACGTATGAAAGATGATAAAAGTAAAGTATCGCCCTTCGCCTGTAACGTTACCGGGTTAAGTAAAGAACAGAGGCAGCGCTGGATGTCTTTATTGAAGAGACTCAACGACTCGAAGCAAGAGGTGCGGGAACTGCCTGACGGATATGCATTCCGTTTCGCGGCCGAGCCCTCGACCGTGCAGGAATTAGCCGAGTTCATAACTTACGAGCGCATATGCTGTCCTTTCTTTGATCTGGAAGTAGCCGTCGAACGCGAAGGCGGGCCTGCCTGGCTGCGATTAAGAGGGCGTGAGGGTGTCAAAGACTTCATCCGGGACGAATTCGGGATCCAATAACGGATTAGTCTTCTTTATCCAGCCTGTACCATACCTCACCGTCGGGCTTTAGCCCCCCGCGCCGCCGCCCGCCCTGTTCACTTTCGCGGGGCGAGCCCCGTTCATCCAGTAGGCCCAGGCAATCAGCAGTGAAAATAATATCAAACTTCCGATCACCGCTTCGGGAGCTCCAGTCTCTTCTTCATCTAAGGCCGCTTCCCGGATATATCGAGCTCCGCAAGGACAGGCAGGTGGTCAGAGGGCCATCTCCCGTTCCACTGGTCCGCGAGGACGCCGTGTTGCAGCACGTTTATGCCGCCCTTCACGAAAATGTAATCTATCTTTGCTTCAGGCACGAGAGGCCCAAAGCCGTTGAATGTTGACGTAGGCCCGTGATGCTCCGTCGCCGACAGATAGCGAGCGTCCCGCAATCCGTTTTCGCGGCCCGTCGCCTTCTGCGCCTCGGCGGTCGTCAATATGCGATACGGCTCCGAGGATTCATTACCGTTAAAATCTCCCGTCACCACGACCGCCTGGCTTCCGGCGATCTTTTCAATCCTGGCGAGCAGTAATCGGGCGCTCTCCGCCCGCGCGCGGCTGCCCCTGTGATCGAAATGCGTATTGAAGACAAAGAAGGTCTGCTTACTTTGCGTGTCGCGGAACCTCGCCCACGTCACGATGCGCGGCAGGGCGGCATCCCATCCCTTGCTGCCCGCTACTTCCGGCGTCTCTGAAAGCCAGAATGTCGAGCACTCAAGCAGCTTGAACCTCTCCTTGCGATATAGGATCGCCGAGAACTCGCCGCCTGCCTTTCCGTCGCTTCTGCCGACTCCGCACCATGCGAACCCGGGCAGCAGAAGCTCCAGGTCGTCGATCTGGTCCTTGAGGGCCTCCTGTATGCCCGCGATATCGACGTGATGAAACCGAAACATACTTGCGGCCATCCGCTTTCGATTCGGCCAGGCGTTCTCTTTATCTTCGGCATTGTTATACCGAATATTGAAGGTCATCACTCTGACCGAGTGGGATTCGACTCGATCGGCCTTCGGATCAGTCGATGACGCCCTGGCCATCGAAGAGTCGTTACCCGGTATAAAAATCAGAGCCGCCAGAATCGGTAAGAGGTGTCTTCCTTGTAACATTGCGATGCTTCGCGTCCTCCGCCGGGGCGTGCAGTTAGACGGCGCTTTCAAAAACGATGCTTGAGCACGTGAGCCCGGCTTCTGCTTTTCTCAGTTCCGATATATCTATGACCTCTATACTGCCGGTCACGCGTTCCACCAGCTCTGCCGACCTCGGGAACCCGGCTTGCACGCACGCCGTCGAGCCGACCCTCAAGACATTAGCCGACCACGGCTCTCCCTCGGGAGTGTGCACCAGCGCGAACCCTGCCAGCGCTTCGAGCTCAACCCAATCCGGATTCACTATCAATGTCTCGTCATTCAATGCCGTACAGGCAGACTTGAAGTGTAAGCTCCCTTTTGTCTTCACGGGAATGATTTCATAACCCGACGGCTCCAGGATTCTCGCGAGCTCCCCTATGCCTCGTCCGTTCGTTCGGCTGGAATCGCCGACCAGTATCTTCTTGCCGACCCGCAGAACGTCTCCGCCTTCGATCGTAGCGGGAAGCTCTATGCGCTCGATATATCTGTATCTCGATAGCTCTCGCTCGATCAGTGGCGTCTCCCCGCGGCGGGAGGCAACCCCCATGCTGCACATGATGGCAAGCTCATCGACGACTATGGCCGTATCCTCGACAAAGCAGGAATCCGGATACGACTCGTTTCCCGATAGCTCCTCTACCGTAACGCCAAGCCTGGTAAGCGCGGCGCGGTAATCGTCATGCTGGCGCGTTGCCAATTGAAGATCGATCGGAGACCTGGCGACGAAGGTAAGCTCGCATTCGGCGAGAGCCGGCGAGATCTTGTGCGTGAGAGCTCTTAGCATACGTCAGATATTACGTTCCGGACGTAGCCGGAGCAACCTGACAACCCGCTTTACCGGATCCGCGTCCTCGCCGTCTGAATTTTTTATCGTTTCACGACCGCTCTATCTTTGAGGGCCGATCTTGTCGCGTACAATCTTCCCTCCTGTTTCTCTTTGTGATAATCAAATAATACTATCTCCACGGCTCGCGCGGTGGCCTTGAACTTCCGAGCCCAGAATCGCAGCGCCTGAAGATACTCGAGCCAGTCATCGATTGAAAAGCCGGTCCCCGAAGGCCTGTTTGCGACCACCTCATGGTCGTAAAGCAGTTGCCATACTCGTATGTCGATCACGCCGTAATTTTGAGGGTCCGTCAAGGTGAGAATGGCGGACGCCGTAGGAAGCCCCACCCCTCTGAGGCTCGTAAGCAGCTCCGCTTTCCCCTTTTCGCAATCCGAAGCGAAGACGTCGATAGAGGCTCTTCGTATCTCGGCGGGTGAATTCGATTCATAGAGGCGGCGCGGCCGGGGGCTCTTCCACCTGCACATGAGAAGGAACTCGGGCCTGGTGAAGTATGCCCGGTGTTTGATGTGGCTGAACGTACCGATCATGTCCTGCGCCGGATCGACGGTTTTACCGAGCCTCTGATGAAGGAGCCTCTCTATGCTTGAATTTATACTTTTCATCAGGCGGTCAGGCTTCCTCGCTTGCCACGCTCTTTCAGCCCGTTGATATTGTTGCTCACGATATCAGCGGTGACAAGGTAATGAAGACGGCAAGGCCGGGAAGAAGAGCCGGTAAGTATTCGCATAATTTCTCTCTTCATACGAGTATTACCGTATCCGGTCGCTCGACTTGCCGCTTCAGATCACATGCCCTTCGCCTCTCCGTACCTGGCCTTGATCAATCGGGCCGGTCCTCGCGGGGGCGCGACCACGATGAAAAGGTCCGAATACTCATCCGCTATCGGGTCCACGGCCTTGCCGGATAACGATTCGACAAGGGCCTGTATCGTGTTTCTATGGCCGACGACCAGGACGGTCCGGCCGGAGTGCTCCTGCATTATCTGCCTGGCGAGCCTCGCCCCGTAGTCCCCGGGGGCGTCCAGATTTACCGGAGCCTCGGTGACGGCTATGCCCAGGCGGTCCGCGACAGGTTGGACGGTGTCGTGGTTACGCTTGAACTGCGAGCTGTAAATCGCGTCCACGCCCGCCGCCTCGGCTACTCGCACGAGCGCCTGGGCGCGCCGGGCTCCGGCCTCGCTTAGAGGAGTATCGTCCGTATCCGCCGCCTTCTCGGCGTGTCGAACGATCATTACGACCGTCGGATTCGCGGAAGGCCGGTCGCAGCAAATGGCCGTGAGCGAGAGCAGTAGAAGGAGGCCCAGTATAGTTCTGTTCATCCGCCTTGCCTTTCAAGCGCAAGCGAGAGACTCGCGTGTAAATCCGCGCCCACCTCGACCGGGAGATTTCAGATTAGCATGGGAGGCTTTGAGAGCTAAGCCGATTGTATTGACTTACAGGCCGCCGTCTCATCGCCCGCGTCGAGGCTCCCGGCCTCTGAAATAATATGGCGGTTACTTTTAATCACACGCTTTTGAGCGTGCAGTATCTCCATTCACAGGCTATTATTGCGAACTGAAAAATCCGCTCGCATCCAAGGACGCTTATGAATTTCAGAGATCAGATAATCTGGATCACCGGGGCATCGTCGGGCATAGGCGAGGCCCTCGCGTATGCTTTCAGCCGCGAGGGCGCGAAGCTGATCCTATCGGGCAGGCGCGCCGGCGAGCTTGAACGGGTCAGGCAGGCTTGCGACAACGCAACCGATCATCTGGTGCTCCCGCTCGACCTCGCCCAGTACGAGACGCTCGCCGAGAAGGCCCGCGAGGCCCTGGAGCGTTTCGGGAGAATCGATGTCCTCGTCAACAACGGCGGCGTAAGCCAGCGGTCGCTCGTCAAAGAGACCACGCTCGCCGTAGACGTTGAGATCATGAACATCAACTTCTTCGGCACCGTCGCCCTGACCAAGGCCGTTCTGCCGGGGATGCTCGAACGCAAGTCGGGCCACATAGTGATTATCAGCAGCGTCGTCGGCCACGTCGGCACGCCTCTGCGCTCGGCATACGCCGCGTCAAAGCACGCCCTGCACGGCTTCTTCGACTCTTTGCGCGCCGAGGTATGGCGTGAAAATATCGCGGTCACGATCGTCTGCCCCGGCTTCATCAGGACCAACGTCTCGATCAACGCGCGCTCGGGCAACGGGCAGAAGCACGGGCGAATGGACGCCGCGCAGGACGCCGGGATGTCGCCCGAGGCATGCGCCTCCAAAATTCTCTCCGCCGTGGCCGCGCGGAAAGAAGAGGTCCTGATCGGGGGGAAAGAGATCAACGGAGTCTACCTGAAACGATTTCTGCCGACCGTATTTTCAAAGGTGATCCGCAAAGCCAGGGTCACATGAACGGCCCGGGGAGCGCGGCCGCACTCATTCGCTTCCGGATTCAGGCACGCCGAGCTGTCAGGCTTTGACCGAGCCCGCTCGGTCGATTTTCGCCCCCTCTACATCGGCGGCTCTATCTTGATTTCCGCGTTGTAGTCGTAGTAGGTGTTCACGGCCCGGGCCTTTATCGCGTTGATCTCTCCGTCGATCTCGAGACGCCTCGGCAATCCGTCGCTCGCCGATATCCAGGATTTCGTGGTGCTCGTGGAGTTCGTTCCGAAGGCATTCGACATAGTGTACTGGTAGACCAGCATGGGCGACCCGTCGAGAGTATCCGGGCCAACGAACGTTGCGTTAGTGCTCTTGCGCACTTCGTCGATGATCTGCGGGTCTCTGAAGGATTGAATCATCGCATTGACGTCCATCGGTATCTTCTGCCAGGTGCCTTTCGGGGTCTTCATATATGTCGCGGGGCCGACGATAATCACCTCGTTCTTATCACTGGTCATATGAAACCGGTCGGGGGCGACGAACTCGACGGTCCGCGTATTACCGCTGCCCGAGTAAGAAAATTCCATGCGGACCCGAAAGGACCGGACCTCCATCTGTGCGCGCATCGATCTGGTTATATCTTCCAGAGGGTCCGCGCCCGGAGCCGTCGCCGGATTGCTCGCGGCGGCGGGGGAAGAGGCGGGCGATTCATTGGCGTTTCGGGAGCCCGTGGCGCACCCGTGGGCGGCGGCCAGCAAGCAGCAAAGCAGAAGTGTCCGTATCCGAGCCTGTTTTTGCATGTCGCGCTTTCCATCTCCCTTGCGCCGCAGTCTATTATCGCGCGGCGAACCCATACACTTGCGTGCCGGGATTATAGAGCTTCCAATCGAACCAGTAGTCTTTCAGTATCGGGACCTTTTTCAAGCTCCGCCCCGAGTGCTTGCCGCTTACCGCCTTGCCGGTAAAGTCCCACTCGCTCCCCGTCGACGTGTCGACCAGGCGCAGCGGCGAGGAGCCGGGCTTTGCGAACAGCTCCAGAGGCTGGCCGTCCGCCACCGCCTCAAAAGCGCGGACCGATTTCCTGTCGTCTCCCATCACGATGACGACCGGCGCTTCGCCCACGCGGTCCAGCACCGGGGATTGCTTCTCGACGGCGCTCAGCGGGTACGCCTTTGCCTCGCCGCCGACCTTCAGCCCTAAGATTATCGCGCGCGGCTCCAGCACGTCGCCCGGCTCCACTTCCGTCACCACGCGCAGCTTGCCGGTCTTCTCTTCCCAATCGAGAGAGAACTCCTTCCATTTCGAGCCGTCGTCGGGCCTGAGCACGCGCCCGCGCGGCTGCTCCAGCTTCCACTCCGAAAAGGTCAGCTCGTCGTGCATGACCTGTTCAAGCTTCCGGCCCTTGAGAGGCCCGAAGGTAGACTCACCCGTGACCTGCTGCCACCACGAGCCGGTCTCCTCATCCTGCATGATGAAGTTCTGGTTGTTGATACCGGCGAGGTGAAAGCTCAGTCCGCGCCCGTCTACCGCCGCGTTCCACACCAGACCGGTGTGACAGAGCGTTCAGTAGGTGGCCACGACGGGTACGCCTCCCACGGTGTCCTGCACGACGTGATGGTAGGCGATCTGGCGGATCGGATATGCCACCGCGTCTCCGTTTACCTCTACCGCAAGAACCATCTCGTCGCCCGCCACGAAGTCGGCTTCCGCTGCGCTCGCGTAGGCCGGGTTCGAGATAGGCGCGAACATCCACTCGAAATGGTTCTGCCGCGCGAACCACGTGGCGGCCATAGACGGGACCAGCAGGAGAATAATGAGCGCCCTGGCCCACCATCGGCGCGCTCCGCGCCAGAGAAATACCGCCAGCAACAAGGCGACGATAAGGGCCAGCACGGTTGCCGCCGGCGCCCAGCTTCGCAGGGCGTACGACATCGCCAGGACTTCCGGCGTCTGCGGCTTGAACGGGTGAATCTTCATGACCGGAATGACGACCATCGCGAGCGCGAGGGCTCCTCCCAGCAGTAAGACTGCCCATCCGATCTTTCGCTTAACGGGGGATGAATAAGATTGATCCGGCATGGAGCTGATCCTCATTAAAGTAGAAAGTCATTTGAAATCGCGGCGAATGATATCATAAGCGCGGAAGGAGGGAGTAACCCGCCGTGGGCTTTTTATTCATCTCTCCTCTAAAGGAATGAAGAGATTTACCGTCAGCCCCTGGCCGGGCGCGCTCTTCAGCTCGAAGCGGTACGCCTTCCCGTATAGCTGCGCGAGGCGCGCCTGCGTGTTGGAGAGCCCTATGCCTTTGCGCGAGATCGCCTGCCCCTGCTCCGGCAGGCCCGGGCCGTTATCGCTGACCGTGAGCCGGAGCGCGCCACAGTCGCGCGCGGCCGAGATCTCGATTCGCCCGGCTCGCGAGACCGGGTCGATCCCGTGCCGTATGGCGTTTTCTACCATCGGCTGCAAGATCATGGTCGGGACCGAAACGCCCGTCGTTTCGGGCTCGATCTTGAACTCCACGACCAGCCTGCCCTGCAGGATCGCCCGGTGAATCTCCACGTACCTGTGTAAGAAATCGAGCTCGTCTTTCAGAGGGACGAGGTGCACGTCCCCGTTGTCGAGCACGCTCCTCAACAGGTCGCTCAGGTTGATTATGGCCCTTTCGGCCTCTTGCGGATCTCTGTAAATCAGCTCGGATATCGCGTTGAGAGTATTGAAGAGAAAGTGAGGATGAAGCTGCCCCCTGAGAGAGTCTAGCCGCGCCCGCGCGAGCTGGAAGCCCTGCTCCTGAAGCTTGCGGTAATAATCGACGGCCTGAGCGACCGCCAGTATCGCGAAGCAGACGAGCGCCTGTACCGGGAATCGAGCGATTACCGTTACCCAGGCGAACTCTTTGAAAGGGCCGGGAACGAGGCCGAGCATCCAGTAGATCAGAGCGAAGATCGCCGACGACGCTAAGGGGAAGAATAACGTCAGGGCGGCGTAGACCGGCAGGGCGCGCGGCCACCGCCCCGGATCGAAAGGAAAGCGCCTGCCGAGAGTCACGATCAGGGGGGTCAGCCCCCACAAGACGTAGCATTGCGCCAGGGTCCAGGCGAGATGCCACCACCAGGGAAAAGGAAGCGCGCGGCCGGGGCCGATCGATTGCGGGTAGGCTGTAAGGGCCAGCAACACGCCCACGAAAGTCCACACCCCGAACATCAACAGCCAGCCTTGAACGATATTTCCGTAATGTCTCTGCTTACTGCTTCCCCGTTCGACTAAAAAGCTCATCGAATTGTCTCGCCGTCGCAGGTGATAAAGCGTCTAAGGGCAGAGCTGCCACTCTCTGGTACGGCAATTTGTCAGGTCGGGTTCGGAACTTATATGGAGCCACTTGCCCTGGCCTCGATTCGCAGGATGAACGGGCTCGACAGCCCGGCCTTGCAGGAATATAGGGTATCCATCGGGCGCCCGAAAGGTACACGTGCGCCTGAGCCTGACATTCTGCTCACGCGCCGGGCATGATAAAAGTTCCGCAATCGAGAGAAGATTATCGCTCCCGGAGCGAGGCGGGCCTCGCCTCAAGCGATTCCGTCAACTTCCGATGGATCGACCGCTAGCGGGAAGGGGATAAAGAGAAGCGGCGGGTGGCTTTTAGCCGGAGCGTGATCGCCCCGCTTAAAGCGCACCCGCCGCCGCTTATGTAGAACCTTGTCTAGGCGGCTCACTTTCGAGCTTCAAGAGACTACCGCCTGAGCATGTACTCGTCGCACGTGTGGCAATCGTACTGCTTGTGGTCCCTGCAAAAGACCGAATCATGCGCCTGATTCAGGGGGTTATGAGGGCAAACGGTCCACTTCTTCGAGTCGTCAACTGACTCTCCACACTTCTTGCACTTGATAATCAAGCTATTTTCCTCCGTTAAGATTGAGTTTGGCGATGCAGAGGCGGGCGGGTGTTCATTGCTTGCCGGCGCGAGCCTGCGGCAACCGGGCAGAGCACGCCCGGCGCGACTCTTGAATTACAAGCTGAATGACTGGAACAGTCCCGTACAGGCTTTTATACCCTGGCTCCCTCAGTCTCGCTCGCTCCCGATGCTCCCGACCCGGCCTATCTTTCTCGCACGTTAACCTCTGACCTCTACAGGCGAAAGGCCCGCGATACACGAGCCTCTCACTCTGTTTATGATTTATCGATCCACTTCTATTCTAATGAGCGCG
The DNA here is from genome assembly GCA_035537555.1 of Blastocatellia bacterium. Lineage (GTDB taxonomy): Bacteria > Acidobacteriota > Blastocatellia > UBA7656 > UBA7656 > DATLMR01. The sequence goes on along the minus strand of DATLMR010000418.1, from coordinate 13,501 downwards.
CGCCCTCGTGACAATGGTTCGCGCCTGGGGGCGTCGAGATGCCCCGGACGGGATGACGGGAGGCATCGCGCGGTCGGTCAGAGAGCTTCGCCGCGCGGATCGAGAGACGATTTCGGAAGCCTCATCAATCGTCCAGCTCGCAGATCAGAGCATCGATGAGGTTATTCCATATTCGCCCGAGAGTCTCTTCATTCATGATCAACCCCAGAAGAAAGACCTGCTTTTCAGACGTGCTCATGTCCCGCATCTGCTCCAGCAGGTTCTGCCTCACCCGCTTCTGCCTGACCTCTGCGGCCCGCACATGAAAGTCTAAGACGCTGCCCGAGATCTCTTCGGAAGGCTCCTGTGCCGCCGCGCCGCTCCCGGCCCGTGTGTCGTCGGCTTCTGTTACGTTCATGCTTGGCCTCTCCTTTCCCGCGCCCGGAGGCGATTCGCGGGTGAATGGAAGACGGCGATGGCCGCGGCATTGTCGCTTTCGCGTATGACCCGGCTTATTTTGAAATTGAACCAGGCTAAAGGGTGCTGCCGGTCGCCTCGTTGCAGCTGAGGCTAAAAATGCGGCTCTAAAGTAACTCTCTATCGGCCTTGCCGCCCCCCCCCGCCGTATCCCCCCGGCGGTCCGGCACAGGCCTCTTCAGCGGCCGGACGATTGTACTACATCTCGGACCCCCATTATATAAAGAAATTTATTATGCAGTCCGGCTAATATACTTGCGGCAGGAATATAAAAAGCACGGAAAGATTTCCGGGGAGAGGTTTGACAACGGCGAGTTTCGAGGTATAGTAGGCACCTGCGCTCAGCGCGGGAAGTTTCCCCAGGTAAAGGCAAGGGAGCCCCTTTTTCAGGTCGGGGCTCCCTCCCCAATTGAGAGCATGCCCGTGCCGTAGAATACATGTCTCTTCCGCCTGGTATTCCGTGCGCCCGATATTTCGGGCACGGCTCGCGCGATCTTCTTCAGCGTGTCTTTCTGAGGAGATAGTTCCAGTAATAGATTGAAGCGGCCTCATCCTCGTAGCCGAAGCTCTTTTCCGCCCGGACCACCTTGAAGCCGGTCTCCCGCATGAGCGGCTCGATATCTTTCTTGTAGTAGTTCCTCAGGCCGTATTCGGAGAAATAGGAGTTCTTGCAGGGGAGGGTGAGCGCGAATAGGCCGTCCCGTCTCAGTTTTTTCCGGACTTCACTCAGCAGGGCCGAGGGGTCGTCGATGTGCTCCATCACGCCTATCATCACGACCGCGTCGAAATAGTCGTCTTTGACTTTAAGGGGTTTTTCCAGGTCCTGGCAGATCAGCCTGGCGAAAGGGAGCTTGCTCGCGAGGCGGATCATCGCGCGAGTGATGTCGATTCCGGTGACCTCGTACTCTTCATCGAAGAAGAGCAGAGAGCTCAGCCCCGTGCCGCACCCGAGGTCCAGTATCCTGGCCTTTCGAGCCTTCAGCTCGCGGATGACGAGCCGGGGGAGTCTCTTATAGGCCGTGTAATTGCGCTCTCCCGTGAATTCCTTTTCGTAGCGGCCGGCGTAGTCGGTGTATACCTGTCGGATTTCGTCTAATCTCATCGGGTAAGGTCAGGCCCTCTGGTCTACATGGGGATGGAGGAAGCGTCCGAAGCGATACTACATGAGCCGGAGTATCAAGACCAGCGATTAGGGTTTGAGGATCAGACTTTTTTGGTTTTCCACCGCCCTCTTTTGAATATCGCGGCGCTCACGACGGCGAGCATCGAGAAGGCAAGGCCTATCGAGACGAATACGCCGCGCGGGCCGAGCCCGAATTTGAAGGCCAGAAGGTAGGAAAGAGGTATCTCGAACAGCCAGAAGATGAAGAGATTTATGACGGTCGGGGTCCACGTATCGCCCGCCCCGTTGAAAGACTGCGTGACCACCATGCCGTAGGCGTAGAAGAGGAAGCCGCACGCCACCACGCGCAGGCAGTCGATCCCGTATGAGAGCACCAGGGGCTCGGACGTGAAGAGGCCGATGATAGAATCGGCGAAGATCACGAACAGGAGGCCGATCGTGCCGAGGAACCACATATTGTAAAAGCCCGCTATCCATACGGCCCGCTCCGCGCGGTCCGGCTTCCCGGCTCCGAGCGCCTGCCCCACCATAGTCGCCGCCGCGTTGCTCATGCCCAACGACGGCAGAAGCGCGAAGATGATCACTCGAATGCCGATCGTGTATCCGGCGAGCGCCTCGCTGCCGAAGCTCGACAGGATGCGGATCAGCCCGACCCAGCTCGCCATCCCGATGAAGACCTGGAACGCGGCCGAGGACGACAGCCGCACGAGCCTGAGCATTATGGCCGGCTCGACGCGCAAGTGGCGGCGCGCGACGCTCACGCGCCCTTTGCCTCTCACCAGGCGCGAGAGGGCGAAGAGCGCGCCGGTCCCGCGCCCGATCGTGGTCGCGACCGCGGCCCCCGTCACTCCCAGCTCGGGGAACGGCCCTATTCCGAATATGAAGCAGGGAGCGAGAATTATGTTGATGATGTTGGCGAGCCACAGCACGCGCATGGCGACGGCCGCGTCGCCCGCGCCGCGAAATATCGCGTTTATAAGAAACAGGAGCAGGATCGACGCGTTCCCCCCGAGCAGGACCCTCGTGTACCCCGAGCCCCGCTCGATCACTTCAGGCGACCCGCCCATAACAGACAGGAGGCGCGGGGCCAGCAAGGCGCCCCCGACCCCGAAGACCAGAGAGACGAGCAGCCCGAGATGTATCGCCTGCATCGCCGCGCGCGACGCGCCCTCGTGGTCTTGCTCGCCGATCCGGCGCGCGACCATAGCGGACGCCCCGATGGAAAGCCCCATCGCCAGAGCGTAGATGAGCGTGACCATCGATTCGGTCAGGCCGACGGCGGCGACGGCGCTCGCCCCGAGCCTCGCGACGAAGAAGACATCCACGACGGCAAAGACGCTCTCCATGAGCATCTCAAGCACCATGGGTATGGACAGGAGCATGATGGAGCGGCCTATCGATCCTTGCGTGTAGTCGTTGCGCGAGCCGCGCAGGGCTTCGCGAATCCCGGACCACAGTCCCGTCTTATCGTCCGAAGGTTTTTTGACTGTAGGCGCTTGCATGTTTTCGGTAACAGGTCATACCCGGGCGTCACCTGTCAGTCGGAAGTGAAGCCGAGGCGGAGAGGGTGTCCGGGAGGTCGAGCACGTCTCGCCAGCCCGAGAGGTCCTCGCGCATCTTCGCCGTAAGCTCGTCGCGCACGCGGCGCAAATGCCCGCTCAGCTCGACTCCGTAATTCGAGATGTCGGGGAATCTCTTTCGCTGCTCTTCCACGAACGCCTTCTGTTTGGTGATCGACGGGATGACATCATAATGCCCGTTCTCCCAGAAGGGGACGAGGAGCCGCTCGACGTGGGCCGCCCCGGGAATATCGACGCTCTCTTCGTCGAGCCCTATACAGTCCCCGACGTAGAGCCCGTTCCGATCTATCCCCCGGAACACCTGAAGTCTTCCGGGGAGCGTGGCCTTCTCCGGGTTGTGCGAAGCCTTGAGCGTGGGATTGCCGTCGATCATGCTCTCCTTGAAGATCACGCCCGCCGTGTACTCGACCTCGCTCGAAAGCTTCGTGCCGATTCCAAAGCCCGCGGCTTCGGGAAAGGCCTCGACGATTCGCCGCACGCCTTCCACGTCCAGGTTTCCCGTGAGTATCGGCATCAGTCCGCCCAGCCCGTTCGCCTCGAAAAATCTGAGGCACCACGCGCCGAGCTTCGCCAGGTCGCCCGAGTCGATGCGAAACCCTTTGAAGGCCGCGCGCCGCGCTTCATTCGAGGTGGCAGCCATCGCGGCATGGATGGCCCCGAGGTGGACATCTATCGTGTCGAGCAGGAGAGTGGTCCCGTTCGGGTTCGCGTCGAGCCACCGCTCGAAGGCGACCTGCTCGAAATGCTTAGGGCGGCCCGTGCGCGGATCGACTTCCGGCTCATACATGAACTCGACGAAAGATTGCTGCCAGTAATGCGCCTCCGTGCCGACCGCCGGGATGTCGAGGCGATGGGCGGCCTCCATGTTGGAGGTGTCGTTGAAGCCCCCGATGAAGGCGCAGGTGGCGACTTCGACCGCCCGCTCAATATCGCCGTCCCGGCGCAGAGAAAAATCGGAGAGCCAGCGGTCCCCGGCGGCCATGCGAAATTTCATGGCGAGGCTGGCCGTGGTCATCGGAAAGTCGAAAGCGTGCTCGAACTTTATCTCCTGCGCCTGCGTCCGCGCGAAAGGCCCCGTGATGTCGGCGAACGGCTCCTGGGCGAAGACGATCGTGCCCGGGCGCACGGCGCGCACGGTCCCGACCAGACGCATGTCTTCTATGGCCTCCGCGAAGAGGCTCAGGTCGCCCCGGTCCTGCTCGAGAAACCTGAGGCGCGGCCTGTCTATCTCGCTGTCTAGCAGCATGCGCACGAGGCGCTGGTGGCCCAGGCAGGGCGCAAATTGGAGTTTGCGCTGGGTCACATAGAATGTGGCCTCCGCCTCGCTCAGGGGCTTCCCGTGAATGCGGGTCACGTCCCTGTAAGACGCGTCGCCCATTACGGCGTGGTAGCGATCGAAATTGAGTGCTCCCATATATAAATCGATTCGACTCCGCTCGCGTCAGAGGGCCTGGCTCGTGGTCTTCTTGTGGTGCTTCGCCGGGACCGTGACGATCTCCGCTCCGGCCTCGCGCATCTCTTCGACGGCGCGCAGGCCGTCTCCGGGATGGACTTCGACCGGCCGCGTCGCCTCCTCGACGACTTTCACCGTGTACCCTTCGCGCCGCGCGTCGAGCACTGTGTTTTTGACGCAGTAGTCGGTCGCCAGCCCGCCGATCCACACTTCCTCGATCCCATTCTCGCGCAGCAGGGCGGAGAGTTCCGTGCCGTCGAAGGCGGAGTAGCAATCCTCGTCGCCTAAACCCTTTGAGATTATGCGCACCCTCGGATCGTCGAGCAGGTCCGGGTGAAACTCCGCGCCCGGCGTGTTCCGCACGCAGTGGACGGGCCAGGGGCCGCCGTGCGTCTCGAAATGCTTCGTTTGCGGCGGGTGCCAGTCGCGGCTCTTGAAGACCATCTCTCCGCGCGCCAGAAAGTCCGCCATCAGTTTATTGAGCGGGGCCACGACCTCGTCGCCGCCCCACACGCCGAGCGCCCCGCCGGGGCAGAAATCGTTCTGCACGTCCACGACGAGCAACGCGCGCTTCTTATCACCCTCTTCGTTATTCATGTCGAGCGCTCCTTCAAAACATGCATCGCTACCCACGTTGATAGATTAGCGCTCCCTCAGGGCGCGGGCAACATCGGGAAGACGGCGCCGTCTCGAAAGAAGGCCTTTAAGGCTCATCCAAGGTTGAGCGCAGGCTTGATCTGGCCGCGGTGGCAGGTGGTGCAGTTCACCGTCGGGTTCGGCCCTTTCAGGTTCTTGATCTTCTTGAGCTGCTCGCCGTTGATCGCGCGAACCATATCCGCCATGTCGCGCGCGATCTGTTTCTGGGGCTTGTCCTCTTTTTCCCACTGGTCCACCACGTGACAATGCGTGCAGTTGACCCCTAACGACTTGCTGTAGCCAAGCTCCATCACCCTCAACAGGCGGCCGGCCGGCATTCCTTTGAGCTGCTGAATATTCTTGAAGACCTCTTCGGCGGGCTTATCTTTCCGATCTTCGATCTTCTTTCTCAACTCTTCGAGCTTCTCCTCCTGATTGAACGGCGCGCCGCCATCCGCGGCGGGAGCCTGCGCGCCCGCCCGCGCGTGTGCTGCCGAACCGGGGAAGGCGATTTCCATCGCGAATAGCGCCGTTGCCCATAAGAGTATTAAGCCGAGCCGGAGGCTCCAGTCGAAAGATTTATTCATTCCTTGCTCCTTGCTGTTTCATCGCGCCGGCTCTCAGGGAATTGAATACCGGGACACGCGGCGCAATGTGTCGCGCGCCGTCGGGGTCCCGGTGATTATTCCGTCGAGCGATCTTCTGAGCACGGGAGGGTCTGCCAGCCCCTGCATCATACATTCATGCCCGAGATATGTCTCGAAATATTTCCGGTTTTCATTCTATTTTGCCCTCCGGGTCTTGTAGTATCAGCTTGCTCGAAGCCGTGCTCGACTCTTGATTCGGAGATACGACAATGGATCTTCGCTACCCGATTGGCACCTTCAGATTTGACGGCCCTCTGACCGCCGAGCAGCGCGGAGCATGCATCGACCGGATAGAAGAAACCCCCGCTCTGTTGCGGGAGGCCGTCGAGCGGCTCTCGCCGGAACAGCTCGAAACGCCTTACCGGCCCGGGGGCTGGACCGTCCGCCAGGTCGTGCACCACGTCCCGGACAGTCACCTCAACAGCTACGTTCGATTCAAGCTGGCGCTGACCGAAGACCGTCCCACGATCAGGCCTTATCTCGAGGACCGCTGGGCGGAGCTCGAGGACGCGAGAAGCGCGCCTCTCGACGTGTCGCTCGCGCTGCTCGACTCTCTGCACAGGCGGTGGGTCCTGCTGCTCAGGTCGCTCAAGCCGGAAGACTTCGCCCGGACGTTCGACCATCCCGAGCTGGGAGAGGTCAGTCTCGAAAAGAACGTCGCTCTTTATGCCTGGCACGGCCGCCATCACGTCGCCCAGATTACCTCGCTCATAGAACGGATGGGCTGGCGAAAGTGAGCGCGCGACGGCCGGCCGTTCGCCCCATGAGCGCTCGAGTAGTCGTACGCGGTGACGGGCCTGGCAGGCCCCGGAGCCTTGATAATGGAGCTTCTTGAGATCATCACCGCCCGCCTGCGGCTCCGCCCCTTCGTTTCAGGCGACGTGGACGAAGCCCACCGCCTCTGGATCGATCCGGGGGTCCGCAAATACCTCTGGGACGACGAGGTGATCTCAAAAGAGCAGGCCGGTGCGGTTATAGAAGAGAGCCTCGCCCATTTCCGGGACACGGGCTCAGGCCTCTGGGCGGCGTCGGCTCGCCCGGAGCGGGGGCTCCTCGGTTTTTGCGGGTACTGGTTCTTTCGCGACCCGCCGGAGCTTGAGCTGCTTTACGGAGTCGAGACGAAGCACTGGGGCAAAGGGATCGCGACGGAGATGTCCAGGGCCATAATCAGGTATGGGTTTCAAGAACTCGCGCTCGACCACGTTGTCGCGAGCACGGACGCGCCGAATGTCGCCTCCGTGCGGGTGATGGAAAAATCCGGCATGAGCTTTGCCGGGCGGGAGACCCTGGACGGCCTGGATACGATCTTCTACTCCATGGCGAGAGAGCAATTCACTCCCGGAGAAGCGCCTTATGAGCTCCGCAGGTATGCGCGGCCCGCTTCGCGAAAAGGAGAATGACATGGCTGCCAGGAAACGCTTTGAAACCGTGCTCAAGAAATACGAGAACAGCACCGCCACCAGTATTATTATCCCGCTCGACGTGGAGAAAGAATTCGGCTCGCGCGCGCGAGTGCCCGTGCGCGGCACCATCAACGGCTTCCCGTTTCGCAGCTCGATATTTCCCATGGGCACGGGCTGCCATTACATGGTCGTGAACAAACCTACTCGCGAAGGGGCGAAGGCAAAGGCAGGTGATACCATCAAGGTCGTGATGGAGCGCGACGACGAGGCCAGGGAGATCACGCCGCCCGATGACCTCGCCCGCGCGTTGAAGTCCAACAAGACCGCCCGGGCCGCGTGGGAAAGACTGAGCTACAGCAATCGCAAGGAGTATGCGGTCGCGGTGGAGAAGGCCAAAAGGCCCGAGACTCGCGCGCGGAGAATCGAGAAGGCCATAGCCGAGCTTTCCAATGGCAAAGAGGCTAAAGGCTAGGCCGCGGGCTCGCCTTTAAGAGAGATCATAGTGGCGAGCATGCTGGCGACGAGCTTCTCTTCCCCTTCGCTCACCGCATAGACATCGCCCGCGCAAACGGTGACCGTGCGGCCGGGCCGGGTCACCCGCCCGCGAGCGACGAGCCTTTCGCCCCTGGCAGGCGACACGAAATTGATCTTGTACTCGACGGTCAAAACGTCCGCGCCGGCCTCCATCAACGTAAGCGCCGAGTACCCGCAGGCCGTATCGACTATCGCCGTGACCACGCCCGCGTGGAGGTACCCGTGCTGCTGAGAGAGGTCCTTTCGATAAGGAAGATCTATCTCCACTTCGCCCGGCGACACCAGCGACAGGCGGGCTCCGATGGTCTCCATCAAGGTCTGCCGCGCGAAGCTCTCTCGCACGCGCTCTTCGAAATGGGGGTCTCGCGACTCAAACCTGGGCATGATCGATCAACTCCGGGGATTGCTCCGGCTTCGAACCTCTTCGGAGGTGAGGCCGTAAATAGGAGGCGTGGGCACTTCGAGCAGAGAAAGGTAGAGATATATCTGCCCGCGATGATGAGCCTCGTGCTCGACCATGGCTCGCAGCCATTTCCACACCGTTATCGGGGCGCCTTCCGGAGTCACGCACTTCTTCTTCAAGTCTTCATCCGACAGCCTGCCGAATATCTCCATCGATTCGGCGTGCATCCGATCCATAAAATCGAGGACGCTCCGGTATCCGTCGGCCAGCTCCTTCCCGTGCCCCGGATAGAGGCTCGGCTTGAGCTGCGCGTTCTCCGCATACATGTATCTCTCAATCGCGGCCAGATGCCTTATCAGGTCGGCGAAAGAGAACTTCCCTTCCCTGTAGCTCCAGTCGATGCGCTCCGGAGGGATTCGCATAATGACTTTGAGCGTGCGGCCTCGCACTCTCTCGAAATAGTCGAGAAACGGGCCTATAGTCTGTATTTCCATTTCGCGCTCCCGAGGGTTAAGAGGTGTTAGACCATTTCGCGATCAATGGTGCATACTAAGAGCCTGAATTATATTAAGACCGTTTCAAACAAGTAAAGGAGCCCGAAGATGAAGAAGATTTTCCTGGCCGGCCTGTTGATGATTTCAGCCGCAACTCTGACCGAAGCCTCCGACAAAGGCCAGAAGCCGCTCGAAGTCGTCCCCACGGTCGACCTGTCGCGTTACGCCGGCACGTGGTTCGAGATCGCGCGGATACCCAACAGTTTTCAGAAGGAGTGCGCGGGCGAAGTCAGCGCGACTTATACCCTGCTCGATAAAGGCGAGATCAAGGTGCTGAACCAGTGCCGCAAGAAGAATGGAGACGTGAAGCAGGCTGAAGGGAAGGCCCGGCCCTCGGGTAAAGACCAGCCGAATACCAAGCTCAAGGTGAGGTTCGCTCCATCCGCCTTCTCTTTCCTCTCTTTCGTCTGGGGGGACTACTGGATCATCGACCTCGCGCCCGACTACTCTTATGCCGTAGTCGGAGAGCCCAATCGCAAGTACCTCTGGATACTCTCGCGCTATGCGAAGATGGACGAAGAGACGTATCAGAAACTCATCAGCAAGATAGCCTCGCAGGGCTACGACACGTCGAAGATCGTCAAGACCCGGCAGGGCGGAGGAGCCGGGGAAGAGGGCTAGGAACCGAAAGGCCGGGGATCATGGGCGGGGATGCTACTTGCTTCGACAGGCGAGCCAATCGGATTTTCCGGAAAGAGATTCGCCCGCGCTCCCACGGGTCGCCATCTAAACGGCGGCTGCTCCTTCCCCGCCTTCCGGTCCGTAGAAGATCACCCAGACGACCAGGTCTTCGGTGAAATTCTCGAAGCGGTGGACCTCGCCGGCTGCCGCGAAGAGGAAGTCGCCGGGGCCGAACTCGAAGCGCTCATCTTCGACGACGTATTCGCCGCTGCCCCGCACCACAATATATGCCTCATCCCGCTTGTGCGGCGTTTGCGGGTCCGCGCCGCGAGGCGCGTAGACCTCGATCAAGAGGCTGCCGTGCTCGAAGACCTTTGCGAATCGCTCTCCGCGCGGCCCCGGCAGGCGGGCTAGCCCCTCTTCGATCCCGGCTACTCGCTTCCGTTCTCCTTCTTTCTCTTTATCGGAGCTCATGGTCATACGAGTCCTTTCAGATACATCTGCCTCTTCGGCTCCGGGAACCTCTCGATCGCGTATCGCAGCATCGTCCTCGGCATCATCCGGTAACGCTCTCTCAAAAACGCCTCCTCGGCGGGCAGGTCGCTCTTGCCGATCTCTCTCAACATCCACCCGACAGCCTTGTGAATCAGGTCCTCGCGGTCTCCGAGCAACACTTCCGATATTTTAAGACTGTCGGAGTAGTCGGCCTTCCTGATGAAATGAAAAGTGGACATGATGGCGATCCGCCGCTCCCAGAGGCTGGCCGAGCGGGCGAGAGTATAGAGAGGCTCCCTGCTTCTCGTAAACAGAAAGTCTCCGACGAGGCGAGGGGCCGACACGTCGACCAGGTCCCAGTTGTTGATGAATCGGGTGTTCTTCAGGTAGAGCTCGTAGATCTCCGCCTTCGTAAGCCCGTCGCCTTTCGAGTACGCGTGGATCAACATCAAGAGCGCGAGCATTCTCTCTTCGTGATATTCGGACGCGAGGAAAGCGAGCACCTCTTCGGGCCGAATCGACCGGTATTCCTTCGCGAGCTTTCGGAGCTCGGGAATGGTGATACCCAGAAAGCGGTCGCCTTCGCCGTACTCGCCCGGCCCGGTCTTGAAGAACCTTTGCAGTACGCGGGCTCTCTCCCCGTCCGCCAGCTCGCGCATTCGCGCTCGAATCTCTTTCTTGATACTCATGGTCGCAAAGCGGCCTTCGCCTTTCGTTCTTCAATAATATTTGCGAGGGCGTCAGCCGCCCTTGCTCCCGGGAATATCCTTACTTAAGCCCTGGCTCAAAGGTCGGCTGCTCTGAGCGGAGTGTCCGCGTACTTCCAGGCCTCCCGGAACTCTTTCTCGACGCTTTCGGCCTCGGAGCGCTTTCCCTGCGCTCTCAGGCTCTGAAACAAGCCGAACAACGAGCGCCCGCTTCTCGGGTTTCTCTTCAGGTCTTCTCGAAATACCTCTTCGGCCTCCCTGTAGCGCCGGCTCCGCAGCAGCACGCCGCCGAGCGCCTCTCTCGTGGGAGCGTCCCACTCCGCAGGCTCGTTGTAAGGAAGCTGGTCTTCCAGGGCTATTGCCTGCTTGAAGAGCTCGACCGCGGCGCGCGTGTCGCGCTTGGCGAGGCTGATCTTCGCGCCCAGCACCGTTTCGGCGATCTTCATAATAGCGCTCGCCGAGCTAAATCCCCACTGAGCGTCGGCCGGCAAGGCCTTGGCGGCTGCCAGGAAGGTTTCGCGCTCTGCCTCGGCCTTCGCCACCTGCCCGGTCCCCGCGTAAGCGGTCGCGCGCGAGTAGCGCCACATCGCTCGGGTGCCGGGCATCTCCTCGGGGGGCTCGGGCAGGCTCAGAACATCGCTCCAGCGGCGGAACCGGACGAGGACGAGCGACGGGGCCGGGAGCATGCTGTCGACCATGGGCATCTGCTTCACCTGCGGAGAGAGATTGCCGTAAAGCTCCGAGGCGGCTCGTCTCGCGTCTTCGAAGCGCCCGGCCATGCCGTAGGCGGCGACCAGGAAATGGACGTTGTGATTGTAGTACATCATCGGGTAGACGCCCTGACCGCCACGGCTCCTGATGTAGGTCCTGTCGGCCTCGGCGCCCGCTTCATTGCTGAGCGCCGCGCTGTTGTAATCTCCCACTCGCATCTGTATGTGCGCGGGCATGTGAACGAGGTGTCCGGCCGAAGGGGCGAGGGTCTTTAGGCTCCGGGCGCTGGCAAGGCCCCGCTCGGGGTTTGGAGAAGCCTCCACCGCGTGGATGTAAAAATGGTTCGCGCCGATATGATTCGGGTCTCGCCTGAGCACGGATTCGAGCACCGAGACTATCTCTTCCGTGCCCTCCTCGGGCTTGCCCTCTTTGTTCCAGAGCTTCCAGGGGCGCAGGTTCATCATGCTCTCGGCGTAGAGGGTCGCGGCATCGAGATCGTCGGGATAGCTTTTGACCATCTCTCCCATCGCGTTCTTGTAGTCGATCGCGAGTTGCCTCCGGTCCGCATTCGTGTCCGCCGAATACCTCCGGGCGAGCGCCTCGATGTAGGCGCGCTCCTGCGCGGGCGCCCGGGAAGAAAGAGCGCGGGCTTTTTGAATCGCTTCATAGGCCGCCTTCGCCCTCTCCGGATCGATGTCGAGATTGTAGTTCGGCCCGACCGAGAAGGCGACGCCCCAGTACGCCATCCCCAGTCCGGGGTCGAGCTCGGCCGCCCGCCTGAAAGAGAGGGTCGCCTCTTCGTGATTGAACGCGTAGGCCAGAGCGAGTCCCTGGTCGAAAAAGCGTTGCGCTTCCCTGTTGGAGGTCGAGACCGGATGGTGATGCGCTCCGAGCCCCGGCATTAGCGTGGCCGACCGTTCCTGAGCCTGGTGAGCGTGCTGCTGCCCGAGGGCCGCGCCCGGAATTAAAATCGCGAGTATCAGCAAAGTCTTTCTCATCTTGCCCTCCGTGCTTTCCGCCGCTCGATCGAGCGGAGATTTTCAATATCCGAAATTCGCTGCCCCCGAGGAAAAATGTCCCGGCTATTTTACCCCTAAAATCCGCCGCCGCTACCCCTTCTTTTCACAGGCACCGCGATTGCACGTAGAAATACGGCGATCCTGGAGCGGGGTAAAGCATTTGCTTGAGGGCGGAAGCCCTGCCCGGCAAACAAATTTGCCCCAATCACTGTGCAACATTACGACGCGATGACGCAGACGGTTTTATCGAAAGGAAGGATAATGAAATCTTTGAAGCCTTTACCACACGCGATAATAGATTATGCCTGGGCCGGCACGATGATGGCCGCCCCATGGCTGTTCGGTTTCAGAAAGAACGGAACGGCCACCAAACATTCCGTAGGCGCGGGCGCCGCTATTTTGGGCCTGAGCCTTATGACCCGGTACCCTCTGGGAGTGGTGAAGCTGGTCCCTTTTCCGGTCCACGGAGTGATAGAAGCCGCGGCGGGCGCGATGACGGCGGGCGCGCCCTGGCTGCTGGGATTCGCGGGCAACAGGAGAGCGAGACTGACCCATTTGATAAGCGGCCTCGGGACTCTGGCGGTGGTTGCGGTCACGGACTATAAAGCGGCGCGGTGGCAGAAGGGCGAGCGCGGCGCGGGAATGGCCGAGCAGATTCGCAACCTCAGGCCTGAAGAGAGCGAGCCGGTAAACCTGGGACCGCCGTCTCATTTCCTGGCGGACGTGGATACGAAGGATCGTTCCAGGTCCACGACGGTCTAGCGCGGGGCAGGGGGCGGCGATGATACTCTTGCTTATGATCGAGTGAGCAGGATTCTTTCAAGCGAGCTTCGGATGACGCATCGGCGCGATAGGTGTCATCTGACCGTCCCCCGGCTCCGGCTCCCGTACACGACGCGAGAGATGTCGGCTATCAGCCGGTGGGCGCGAGGCTCATCGTTTATGCCGCGAGTCAGCACGACCAGAATGTAAGGCTTGCGGCCCGGCGGATAAACTATCGCCGCATCGTGATTGGCCGTCGAGATGTCGCCGGTCTTGTGAGCTACGCGCGCGCCCGAGGGCAGGCCGGAGGGTATCCCTTCGTTGAACTTCTGGCCGAGCAGTATCTGGATCATCTCGTCGGAGGCTTCCGGCGATACGGCGCGGCGCTCGGCGATCG
>DATLMR010000417.1:0-9681 GCA_035537555.1 Blastocatellia bacterium | reverse complement strand
TGCCGATCGACTTGGTCACCACGTCGCGCACGCCGACGAGCTGCATGATCGCGCGAACCGCCCCGCCCGCGATTACGCCTTTGCCTTCCGGCGCGGGCTTCAACAAGACGCGGCCGGAGCCGAATACGCCCGTCACCTGATGAGGGACGGTCGAGCCGTTGAGAGGCACGCGGATCAGGTTCTTCTTCGCGGCTTCGATCCCCTTCTTGATGGCGAGAGGAACCTCGCGCGCTTTTCCCGAGCCGAAGCCCACGATCCCGTTCTCGTTGCCGACTATCACGAGCGCCGAAAACGAGAGGTTCTTTCCACCCTTGACCACCTTAGTCACGCGGTTGATTGAGATGACCTGATCCTTCAGATCGAGGCCCGATGCATCTATTCGTTCCATAAACCCTCTAGTGGTGTGGGAGCCGGACGGACTCTTCCGCTCGCCGGCCCCGGACTGCGCCTAAAATTCGAGTCCGGCTTCGCGAGCGGCCTCGGCCAGGTTCTTTACGCGGCCATGATAAATGTACCCGCCGCGGTCGAACACGACGCGAGTGACGCCTTTCTCTTTTGCGCGCTCCGCTATGAGCTTTCCGACCTGCCGCGCGGCGGAGATGTTTCCGCCGGATTGACCCCGCAGGTCCGCTTCGGTAGTCGAGGCGGACGCGATGGTCGCTCCGTTGGTGTCGTCGATCAACTGGGCGTAAATGTGATTCATGCTGCGGAAGATCGCGAGCCTCGGGCGCTCCGTCGAGCCCGAGAGGTTCTTTCGGATCCGCCTGTGGACTGCTTCCCTGATTTCGCGGCTGCTTTTATTTGCCATTTTCTTTCTACTCACCCCGGCCGCTGATTGCGCGTGCGAGACGCGAGCACTTCAGCAGCCATAAATTAGTGAAACCGGCGGGCAGATGCGCGGAGCCCCTTCGCGGGGCCTCTCTCCTCGCCCGCTCCGCAACTTACTTCCCGGTCTTGCCGGGCTTGAGCTTCAGGATCTCGTTGGTATACCGCACGCCCTTCCCCTTGTACGGATCGGGCTTGCGAAGGCTGCGCATGTGCGCGGCCACCTGGCCGACCTGCTGCCGGTCTATACCCGTCACCGTGACGGTCGTCTGATACTGCTGTATGGGCTTGTTGATGCGCTCGACTCTCACTTCGATCCCCTTCGGAATCGGGAATTCTATCGGGTGCGAATAGCCGAGGTTGAACATCACGCGATTCTTCTGCACCTCCGCCTTGTAGCCGACTCCGACGATGTCGAGCTGGCGGGTGAACCCGTCGGTCACGCCCGTGACCGCGTTCTGAACGAGCGCGCGGGCGAGCCCGTGCAGGGCCGCCTTGTCATCGGATTCGCGCTCGGCGATCAATTGATCTCCGTCCACGCGGAATTTTATGCCTTCGGGGACCGCGGTCTGCAACGTGCCCTTCGGGCCGGAGACTTCGATAGTCCCGTCGTTGATGTTGACCTTGACGCCCTTGGGCATCGCTATCGGTTTCTTACCTATTCTCGACATTGAACCAACTCCGTCATTAGCGCGAGCGACCGGCCCCGCGTGGAGGCCTCTTATACGCGCTCGCTCATAATCTTTAGTAGATGCGGCAGAGGATCTCGCCGCCGACCTTCTCGCGCCGCGCCCTCTTGTCCGTCATCAGGCCCCGCGACGTGGAGAGTATGTTGATGCCGATTCCGCCGAGCACCTTGGGTATATTCATGCTGTTCACGTACACGCGGCAGCCGGGCTTCGACACCCGGTCTATCTTCGACATAACCAGCTCGCCCTTCGGGCCATAGCGCAGGTAAACGCGGATGTTGCGGCGCGGTCCGTCGCCGATCACCTTGTAGTTGTTTATGAAGCCTTCTTCCTTCAGTATGCGCGCGATCTCCAGCTTGATGCTTGAGGCAGGCACATCCACTTTCTGATGCTTTGCCGCATACGCGTTGCGCACGCGGGTGAGCATATCGGCTATTGGATCTGTCATCGCTTCTCCTAAAATCAGTGGCCAGAGACGGAGGCCGCGCGACGGGCTCTCTCGCCGCCGCTCGCCGCTCGTCGCTCGCTCCTTTACCAGCTCGACTTGGTCACGCCCGGCACGTGCCCTTCGAGCGACAGGTCACGGAAGCATATGCGGCAGAGCGCGAACTTGCGGAGGTAAGCCCGGCCGCGGCCGCATCGGCGGCAGCGGTTGTGCACGCGCGAGGTGAAGACGTTCAGTTTTACCCCCTTGGCCTTCGCCTTCTTGATCGTCTTCTTGTCGTCCTGCCCGAACTGCTCTTTGATCCGGAGCTTGCCCAGCGCCAGAGCGCGCTTCAGCTCGTTCGCTTTATAAATCGAAGATTGTCTTGCCATCGTTCCTCTTAATCGTCCGTGCGGGCCGCGGTCTTCGATCGCGAGAAGGCTCGCGGCCGAAGCCGGGGCGCGCTACTTCATAAACGGCATTCCGAACTGGCGAAGCAGGGCGCGCCCTTCCTCGTCCGTGCGGGCCGTCGTGACTATTGAGATATTCATGCCCCGAGTCCTGTCAACCTTGTTGAAATCGATCTCAGGAAATATGAGCTGGTCCTTGATGCCGACCGTGTAGTTGCCCCGCCCGTCGAACGCGCGCGGGCTGACGCCGCGGAAGTCGCGCACGCGCGGAAGCACGGCGTTTACGAACCGGTCCAAGAACTCGTACATGCGGTCGCTGCGCAGGGTGACGGATACGCCCACCGGCATCCCCGTGCGAAGCTTGAAGGCCGCTATCGACTTCTTGGCCTTGGTGACGACGGGCTTCTGCCCGGAGATCGTCGCGAGCTCCATCGCGGCCTGGTCGAAGACCTTCGGGTTGCTCTGCGCCTCGCGGCCCACGCCCATGTTCAGCACGATCTTTTCGATCCTTGGCACGGCCATCGGGTTCGTGTAATTGAACTCCTTCATCAAGGCCTGGATAATCTCGTTCTTGTATCGCTCTCTCAGTCTTGCTGCCATTTTGATTAGAACCTCGCTGACTTCGGAATTTAGAGTCCGAGCTCCGTTTACCGATTCAGATCAGACTACTGTTTCTCGCTACTGTTTCTCGATCGCCGCGCCGCACTTCTTGCACGCGCGACTGCGCGAGCCGTCCGTCAGCACCTGGTGAGCGGCCCGAGTGGCCTGCCCGCAGGACGGGCACATCACCATGACGTTCGAGATATCTATGGGAGACTCGCGCTCGACGATGCCGCCCTGCACGCCGCTCCGCGCGTTGGCCTTGTTGTGGCGCTTGTGAACGTTCACGCCCTCGACCAGCACCTTGCGCTTGCGCGGCTGCACCTCGATGACGCGGCCGGTCTTACCCCTGTCCTTGCCTGCTATCACGACCACCCGGTCGTTCTTTCGCACATTGATCTCTGCGTTCATAATCCCTCAGCTCTCGTGCGGCCCGCGGCGGAAAGGGCCTCGCCCACCCGCCGGCCGCCGCGTATTAACCGCCTTAAATCACTTCCGGCGCAAGGCTCACGATCTTCATGAAGCGCCTGTCACGCAGCTCGCGGGCGATGGGGCCGAACACGCGCGTACCCACCGGATCGTTATCAGGTTTGATGATGACGGCCGCGTTCTGGTCGAAGCGGATGTAGGTGCCGTCGTTGCGACGGGTCTCTTTGCGCGTGCGAACGATGACGGCGCGGACGACCTGCCCTTTCTTCACGGCGCCGTCGGGCGCGGCTTCCTTGACCGAGGCGGTGATGACATCGCCCAGCCCGGCTCGCGAGCCCGTGTCGCCGCCGACCGGCAGGATCATCGAAATGCGTTTCGCCCCGGAGTTATCCGCGACTTCAAGGACTGACCTCATCTGAACCATAACTTTTTCTCCAGGGACGGCAGGCCAGGGTCGGGGAGCGTCTCGCTCTCCGGGCCCTCTCCTTTCGCCCGGCTGCTACCTCGCCTTCTGAACTATCTCGACCACGCGCCAGCGCTTGCGCGCCGAAAGGGGGCGCGTCTCGGCTATTCTCACGATGTCGCCGATGTGCGCTTCGAGCTCGTTGTGCGCCATGAATTTCGACCTGCGGCGAATGTAGCGTTTATATTTCGGGTGCCTGACCTGCCGCTCGACGCGGACGACGACGGTCTTCTCCATCTTGTCGCTCGTCACGAGCCCGACCTTCTCCTGGCGCCTGTGCGTGGGCCCGGTCGCGGCCGGAGCGGCGGCGTCCGTCTCGCCGGCCCCGCCTATCACGGCGGCCACTCTGCCCGCGACGGTGCCGAGGGCGCGGGCCGCCTCTACGAGCAAGCCGTCGCCTTCGGTCCCGGCGTCACTCTCGGCCGGAGCCTCTCCCGTCGTCTCTTCGATGGGGTTCTCTCTATTCTCTTCCATACTCGTCCTTCAAAAGAGCGCGGGCGCGGGCCCCGCTCGATTATTCTTACTTTTGCTCGGCGGCGATCTCGCGCTGGCGCAGCAAAGTCTTCACGCGGGCGAGGTCTTTCCTCTGGCCGCGAACCTGGTTCACCACGTCCGTGTTGCCAAGCGCGAGCTTGAAGCGGTTGCGAAACATCTGCTCCTTGAGCTCGTTCACCCTGGCGCGCAGGTCGTCGTCCGACAGTTCTTTCAACTCTTCAGCCTTCATACCAGTCCGCCTCCCTCCTGGTCCTTGCGCGTGATGAACCGGGTCTTGATCGGAAGCTTCATCGCCGCGAGCCTGATGGCCTCCCGCGCCGTCTTTTCGTCCACGCCTTCCATCTCGAACAGAATGCGGCCCGGCTTGATGACGGCGACCCATCCTTCAGGAGCGCCCTTGCCCTTCCCCATGCGCGTTTCGGCCGGCTTCTTCGTGATGGGCTTGTCCGGAAAGACGCGGATCCAGATCTTGCCGCCGCGCTTGATGAAGCGAGTCATCGCGACGCGGGAGGCTTCGATCTGCTTCCCGGTGATCCAGGCCGGCTCGAGGGCCTTGAGGCCATACTCGCCGAAAGATATCTCCGCGCCGCGCGTGGCCACCCCGCTCATTCGGCCCCGCTGCTGCTTGCGGTACTTCATTCGCTTTGGAATTTTATATTCAGCCATAATCAGTCCCCGGTTTCGGCCTTCAATTTCGAGCTTCGGCGCGACCGCCTGAAGGCCCGAAGCTGAAGACTCTTATTGTCTCCTCGCCTGTACCGCCCGCCGGATGGTCATCTCGTCTCCGCGATAGATCCACACCTTGACGCCGATGACGCCGAACGTGGTGTGCGCCTCCGCAAAACCGTAGTCGATGTCCGCGCGCAGGGTGTGGAGCGGGAGGCGGCCCTGCAAGTACCACTCGGAGCGCGCGATCTCGGCCCCGTTCAACCGGCCGGAGACGCGAACCTTGATGCCCTGCGCGCCGAAGCGCTGGGCGTTTTCGACCGCGCGGCGCATGGCGCGGCGGAATGCGATGCGCTTTTCGAGCTGCTGGGCGATCTGCTCCGCCTGGAGCTGCGCGTTCAGCTCGGGCTTATGAATCTCCTGGATGTTGACGTAGACCTCGCGGCCGGTCCGGTCTTTTATCTCGGCCTTGAGCTTATCGATCTCAGCGCCCTTGCGGCCGATGATGATCCCGGGCCGCGACGTGTGGATTATGATCTTCAGCTTGTTGGCGGCGCGCTCCACGTCGATGTTGGACACGCCCGCGCCGGCGAAGCGAGTCTTCAGCTCCTTCTTGAGCTTGAGGTCTTCGTGCAGCAGGTCGGCGTAATCGCGCTTGGCTATCCAGTTCGAATGCCAGCCGCGATTGAACCCGAGTCTGAACCCATACGGATGAACTTTCTGACCCACAAATCCTCCAATTTGGGACCGGATTTGGCCCGGCCCCTATTCTGCTTTCGCAGTCTCCACCTCTATGGTGATGTGGCTGACCCAACGGCGCTCGCGGTAGGCGCGGCCCATCGGGGCCGGTCGAACGCGGCGGCGAAACTTGGTAGGCCCCAGGTCCACGGTCGCCGTGGAGATCTTGAGCCGGTCTATGTCTATCGCGACGTTTAGCTGATCGGCCTTCTGCTCGGCGTTGGCGATCGCCGAACGAAGAGTGATCTCGATGGGCTTGGCCGCGCGCTTCTTCGTTCCCGAAAGCAGCGCGAGCGCCTCGGTCACGTTGCGGCCGCGGATCAGGTCGATGACAAGCCGGGCCTTCTGAGGCGAGCCCTTGATGTATTTTGCTACTGCGCGTGCCTTCATCGTTTACCTGCCTCCCTTCTTGCTGGTCTTGTCACTCTTTTCAGGGTGGCCCTTGAACTGGCGCGTGGGCGCGAATTCGCCGAACTTATGCCCGACCATGTTCTCCTGCACGTAGACCGGAATGAACTTCTTTCCGTTGTGGACGGCTACGGTGTGTCCCACCATCTCCGGCAGTATGGTCGAGCGGCGAGACCACGTCTTGTGGACGCGCTTCTCGTTCGCCTGATTCATCCTCATGATCGCGTTGACCAGGTGATCGTCAACAAACGGACCTTTTTTTATCGATCTTGCCATAATCAGTTCTCAATGTTCGGGTCCCAGCCGCGGCCCGCGGCCCCAAACCGGGGCCGGGGATCGGAGGCTGAAAACCGTCGTTATTTCTTCGCTCTGCGCACAATGAACTTATCCGTGCGCTTGTTGTTCCGAGTCTTGTAGCCGCGCGTAGGCTGGCCCCACGGGCTGACCGGATGGCGGCCGCCCGAGGTCTTGCCCTCGCCTCCTCCGTGCGGATGGTCCACGGGGTTCATCGCGACTCCGCGAACCTTGGGCCTGCGGCCTATCCAGCGAGTGCGGCCCGCCTTGCCTAAAGAGACGTTGCTGTGCTCGATGTTGCCGATCTGGCCGACGGTCGCGTAGCACTCGATGTTTACCCTTCGAATCTCTCCCGAGGGAAGGCGAAGCTGGGCCCAGTCGCCTTCCTTCGCGACCAGCTGAGCCGCGCCGCCCGCCGCCCGCACCATCTGCGCGCCTTTGCCCCGGCGGAGCTCGATGTTGTGGATCGTCGTGCCGAGCGGAATGTTGCGAAGCGGCAACGCGTTCCCGGCGATGATGTCGGACTCGGGGCCGGAGACGATGGTCTGACCCACTTTCAAGCCGACCGGAGCGATTATGTACCTCTTCTCGCCGTCCGCGTAGCTGAGCAGGGCGATGTGCGCCGAGCGGTTAGGATCGTATTCGATCGTGGCGACCCTGGCCGGAATGCCCGTCTTGTCGCGCTTGAAGTCGATCATCCGATACTGGCGCTTGGCCCCGCCGCCGCGCCTCCGCATGGTGATGTGCCCGTCGTTGTTGCGGCCCGAAATGCGCTTCTTCGGCGCGAGCAGAGGCTCGTACGGCGCGTCGGTCGTTAGCTCGTCCCGCGTGAGGTACGTCTGGTACCGTCGCGCCGGTGATGTCGGATTAAGTTTCTTGACTCCCATCTCATCCTCGTCTCAAGCTTCGAATCCGGGCTCCGGGTGGAACCGGGTCCGAGGCTAAATTGCGTCTTCGTACATGATCGGCCTCTCGCCGGCCTTGAGCGTGACGAAAGCTTTCTTCCAATCGGACCGGCGGCCCAGCTCGCGCCGGGTCGGTATCCGCTTCATCTTGCCCTGGAAATTCGCCACGCGCACGGCGTCGACCTTGACGCCGAGTATCTGCTCTACCGCGCGCTTGATCTCAGGCTTGGTCGCGCGGGGGTCGACCTTGAGCGTCAGGATCTGGCGCCCGTTGCCGGTGCGGCCCATCGACTCCGGCTCGTCCTTCATGGTGAGCGCCTTCTCGGTGATGATCGGCCCTTTTATGACATCCCAAATAGTCTTCATGCGAGTCTCCTAACTTACCCGGCCGACGTGCCCCGGGTGCCTACTTGCTCAGCTGCTTTTCGAGCTCGCTCGCCGCTTCGCGCGTGAGCGCCAGCTGTTCGTGCGTGAGCAGGTCGTACACGTTCACGCCGTTCGGCGAGACGC
Source organism: Blastocatellia bacterium (assembly GCA_035537555.1). Taxonomy (GTDB): domain Bacteria; phylum Acidobacteriota; class Blastocatellia; order UBA7656; family UBA7656; genus DATLMR01. The sequence continues at coordinate 1,825 of DATLMR010000417.1, read as the reverse complement.
AGGTGACGCCGGGAAGGTTGCGCGACGAGAGCGCCAGGTTGCCGTTGTCGAGCAGCGAGTCGATTATCAGGGTGCGCTTGTCGAGTCCGAGGCCGCTCAGAGTCGTCACGAAGTCTTTCGTCTTGTGCGACTGGAGCTCGAAATTCTCGATTATGACGAGGCCGCCCTCCCTGAGCCGCTCCGACAGGACCGAGCGAATCGCGCCGCGCCGCATCTTCTTCGGGATGCGGTAAGACCAGTCGCGCGGCTGCGGGCCGTGCACGTTTCCGCCGCCCTTCCACAGGGGGCTCCGCAGGCTGGCGACGCGCGCGCGGCCGGTGCCCTTCTGCTTCCAGAGCTTTTTGCCCGAGCCGCTCACTTCGCCGCGCGTCTTGGTGGCCGAGGTCCCGGATCTCTGGTTGGCGAGATAGTTCTTCACAGCTTCATAGATGAGCGACTTGTTGAGCGGAACGCCGAACACGGCGTCGGAAAGCTCCAACTCGCCCACCTCTTCGTTCTTCAGATTCTTTACCTTTACGACAGGCATCGCTTCGCTCCATCCCACTTGTGCGCCGAGCGCCGGATGACCGGATCGAATACCCGGGATCAGCCGGAGGGCTCGCCGCTCAAGGCTCTATTACTGCGCCTTCTTGATCAAAACGTACGCGCCGTTCGGACCGGGCACGGCGCCCCGAACCATCAGGAGATTGTTCTCCGTATCGACCGCGACCACGCGCAGGTTCTTCAGGCTCTTGCGCTCGTCGCCCATGTGTCCGGCCATCTTAGTGCCTTTGATTACGCGCGACGGGTACGCCGACTGGCCGATCGAGCCGGGCGCGCGATGGAACATCGAGCCGTGAGTGGCGCGACCTCCGCCGAACCCGTGCCGCTTGATGAAGCCGGCGAACCCGCGCCCCTTCGACTTTCCGATCACGTCGACCAGATCGTTCGGGTTGAACATATCGACGAGAATCTTGTCGCCGACGTTGGTCGCCTCCTCGCTCGCGTCGATGCGAATCTCCCGCAGCACGCGAGTAGGAGGCACGCCCGCCCTCTTGAAATGGCCTTCAGTCGGCTTGTTGACGCGGCGCGGCGGCTTCTCTTCGACGAACCCGAGCTGGACCGCGTTGTAACCGTCGATGTTGACGGTCTTCTTTTGAACGACGATGCAAGGGCCAGCCTTTATCACCGTCACCGGCGTCACCGAGCCGTCTGGCGCAAACAGCTGGGTCATCCCAACCTTCTTACCGATAATTCCGTTCACCATAATTGTGAGCCCTGAGTCGGGAGCCTTTAGCCGGGAGCGGCGTACTCAAACCCGCCGCTACGGCCCGAGATTCCAGACTGATTTACTTGTGATCCTTGCCGAAGGCTTTTATCTCTACGTCGACGCCGGCCGGGAGATCGAGCTTCATCAGCGCGTCAACCGTCTGCGGCGTGGGGTCGAGAATATCCATAAGTCGCTTGTGCGTGCGAATCTCAAACTGCTCACGCGATTTCTTGTCAACGTGCGGACTTCTGAGCACGGTGTACTTGTTCTTGATCGTGGGCAGAGGGATCGGGCCGGCGACGCGTGCTCCGGTGCGCTTGGCGGTGTCGACTATCTCAGCCGTCGACTGGTCGAGCACCCGGTAATCGTAAGCCTTGAGCCGAATTCTGATCTTATCGTTCAGCATATCTAATCTCTCGCGGTATCGTCACCGCTTTTTTCGGTACGACCTTACTCTACGATTTCAGAGACGGTGCCGGCACCAACCGTCCGCCCACCCTCCCTGATCGCAAACCTCAACCCCTTCTCCATCGCTATCGGCGCGATCAACTCTATCTCCATCTGCGTGTTGTCTCC
>DATLMR010000416.1:0-20597 GCA_035537555.1 Blastocatellia bacterium | reverse complement strand
TCAGCTCGAAGGCGCGGACCTCTCCAACACCGATCTGTCGGGAGTACGCCTCGAAGGCGCGTGCCTCATGGGAGCCAACCTGACGGGCGCGAACCTCTCGAGCAGCTCGCTTATGTTCGCCGACCTTCGCGGAGCGGACCTCTCGGACGCGAACCTTTCGAGCTGCAACCTGACCGGCGCGAAACTTCGCGGCATCAAATTCAAGGGCGTAAAGCTGGAAGACGCATGGGCCGAATGGGTCGATCTCTCGGCCGCGGGCAACGAGCACCGGGCCTTGATCGAAGAGGCGTTCACGGGAATAATCGGAAAGCCGCTCGCGCAGATCATGGTCGAAGGCTCCGTCAGCGACGCGGTCTGGACCGTCATACTCGCGCACCTGTGCGAATTCCAGGCGACCAGCCCGAGCCACTCCGATGTCAGGTTGAAGGGGATACACCAGGGCGCGAGCACGTCGGCGCTCTACCTGGAGGCCGAGCGCGAGTCGAGCCTCGCGGCTTACCTGGCGGAGCTGGCGGAGATTATCGGCAAGGGCTCGGCGGAGCTCTTCGAGAAGCTCGCGGCGGTCGCCGAAGAGCCGGCGGACCAGACGGCGGGAAGCCCGGACCTCTCCTCCACTCCGGCGCAGGCCGTATCCTTCGCCGCACGGGCGCGGGCCGAGCAGAACTCCAGGCTGAACCAGGTTCTCGACCTTACGGTGGCGGTTCGGGTCGAGGCGCTTCAGGGCACGTCTTTCTGGAACAGCGAGAAAGCTTTTGCGGTACTGACGGGCAATCGCCGCCTCTGGCTCGAAGCCGCGTCCGGCTCCCTGCTCACTCTGCGGCCTCCGCACGGAGCGGGCCTCGGCCTGGACCTGATAAACGGCCGCTTCGTCACGGAAGAGAGCCGAAGAAAGTGACCTCGAAGAAAGTGACCTCGCCGCTCTGTCGTCAGAGGCGGCGCGCCGCGTTCAAAAGCCCGCGAATCGCGTCGAGCGCGGGCGCGGCGGTGCCGGTTTTTTCCGCGAGCTCGGCGCCTTGCGCGGCCAGCAACCGGTATACTTCGAGCCAGGCGGGATTCACCGCCGACAGGGCTTTCAGGTTCCTCTCAACGGTCCCGGCATCGCCCCTGCGGACCGGGCCCGTGAGCGCGAGCGACGGCCCGCGCTCGCGAACATTTGCGACCGTGGCTTCCACCAGGGGCAGCAGCACGTCGATCGACTCCCTATCATTCAGGCCGCAGCGGGCGAGCAGTTCGAGGCTTATACTCACGAGCGCAACCACGCCCCCCGAAGCCATCACGGCCGACGCGTGATAAAGACCCTTCATCTCCGTCGGTATCTCGAAGTAACGCGCGCCGATGTCCCGCACGAGCCCGCGGGCCACCCTGACGGCCCGCGCCTCGCCTTCTATACAGAAATAGGTCGAGCGCACGAGGGCCTCGGAGCGCGAAGGCCTCGGGAAGGTTTGAAGCGGGTGGCAGGACCCGATACTGAACCCTCTTTCGCGCAGAGGCGAGAGCACGTCGCTTGAGAGCGCGCCGCTCGTATGGAGGGCCGACGGGCGGCCCGTTTCCGGCGCGCCGCCTCGAATCAATTCTACGGCGTCCTTTATGCGGTCGTCAGGCGTAGAAATCAGGATGAGACCGGAAGGCGAGAGCCGGGCGCGGGCCGAGCCGTGCGGCGTGCCTGCTCCTATGAAAGCGACAGCCGAGCGCGCCGACCGCCGAGAACCGCAGACGATGTCGCCCATTTCGTGCCCGGATTGATGTGCCAGGCGGCCAAGCGTGCGTCCCACGCGGCCCGCGCCTATGATCGATATGCGCATAAATTACGAACCCTTCTGTAACCGCGCCTCGGCTTCGGGCCGAGGATGCAAGAAGAATGGAGACGGAGAGTCGAAAACGCAACCCGCGCCCTGGAGCTTCGGCTGCAAGGCCCACCCGGCGGCGCGTTCCTATCTTGCTCGTGAATTTCGGAGACATTTCGGAGACAAGGCCACTTTCGACAAATATGCGGGATGTGGTACACTTCAATGGTCCGTTCCCGTAGCGGACGCTCATAAGTACGCAAGTACGTCTTATCGATAGGAGTTCATCCGATGAAGACAAGTCCACTCAAGCGCGTGGCGGTCCTGATGCTCGCGGCGATGATCGGCTCTCCGACCTTGCTGCTCGCTAACGACAAAAAAGAATCCACGGATAAGAAGCCGGCTACGGACACGGCCAGCGCAACGTCCGCGGCTCCGAAAGCTAAGCTCGATGACAACGAGAACCCGCTCCTGATAGGAAAGCGGAACATCAACAGGAACCTCTTGCCGACCTTCTACTCTCTGGAGAAGGAGGTTGCGCTCGGCAGGCAGCTCGCCGCCGAAGTCGATCGCCAGGCCAAGTTCATAGACGATCCCATTATCACCGAGTACATCAACCGCGTGGGCCAGAACATAGTCCTTCATTCGGATGCGAAGGTCCCTTTTACCATCAAGGTACTCGACTCCGATGACGTGAACGCGTTCGCGCTCCCCGGAGGATTTTTCTACGTCAACAAGGGCCTGATACTGGCCGCCGAGAACGAGGCGGAGATCGCGGGCGTGATGGCGCACGAGATCGCGCACGTCGCGAGCAGGCACGGGGTCGAACAGGCGTCGAAGGCCCAGCTCGCCAACTATGCGATGATCCCTCTTATCTTCATGACGGGCGGCCTCGGCGCAATCGCTTATCAGGCCGCGCAGATCGGCGTCCCGCTCGCTTTCTTGAAATTCAGCCGGGGCATGGAAGCCGAAGCCGATAAACTCGGCGCTCAGTACGCCTGGGCAGCCGGATATGATCCGAACAATCTGGTCACGTTCTTCGAGAAGCTTGAGAAGAAGGACAAGGACAAACCGGGCACTCTGTCGAAGCTCTTCCGGTCGCACCCCCCGACGCCGGAGCGCATAGATAAGGTTCGCAGTCTGGTCGTGCGTTTCCCCGACCGCGACGAATACACGGTCAATACATCGGAATTCAACCGGGTGAAGGCCCGCCTGCTGGCGATTACCAATTCCAAGACGATCGACCCGTCGAATCGCGATAGCGGTCCGAAGCGGCCGACGCTAAAGCGCCGCAAGGAAGGCGAGGACCCGAACCAGCCTTCGCCCTCCGAGGAGCAGCCGAAAGACCGGCCGACCCTCAAACGGCGAGACAGCGACGGCAAGCCGTCTGACACAAGTAAACCTCCTCAGAAGCTGTAACCATCATCTGATCGCTCTCTCTAAATGGCGGGCCGGCTGCGACTGGAAGATCGCAGCCGGCCCGGTTTTTCTTCTCTCGAAATCTCAGGCTCCCCCGCGCGACGCTTCGATCTGCCTGAACGCCTCGTAAAGCGCGATTCCGGCGGAGGTGGCGAGGTTCAGCGACCTGACGCGCCGGTTCGGCATCGGGATCGTGAGGCACCTCTCCCAATTGGCCCGAAGCAGGTCTTCAGGCAGCCCGCGCGTCTCGCGTCCGAAGACCAGGCAATCGCCCGGCGAGTACTTGAAATCGGTATAGGCCCGCTCGGCTTTCGTAGTGAAGTAGAGAAAGCGGCTGCCAGGCAGCGCTTCATAAAGCGCCTCGATGTTCAGGTGGTAAGAGATATCGACCTCGCCCCAGTAATCGAGCCCCGCGCGCTTGACCGCTTTATCGTCAGTGCGAAAGCCCAGGCGGCCGACAAGGTGAAGGGGAGTGAACGTGGCCGCGCACAGCCTCGCTATGTTCCCCGTGTTCGGCGGAATCTCGGGCTCGATCAGGGCCACATGAATTCCGGACGCGCGCTCAAGCATGCCTGCCTCCCTCCCGATTCCCGCTTGCCTCACCGCCTGTCCCGGCTCACCCTGACCCGTATGGAGCGATCCGGCTGCTTGCGTATCCAGGAAAGGTATTTACGGACCTTCGGATCTCGCCTCAAGGCCTCGATAGATCGGAGCTGCGTCGCAAGCGCGCGATTGGTGAAGAAGCTGTGCAGGGTCTTGTGGCACGTCAGGCAAAGATCGACCGTCCGGGTTCCCCCCTCGGATTTCGGTATAAGGTGGTGTTTGGTTATGCGTCTGACCCGCCGCTCGCAAAGCGCGCATGCGTCGCCCTGAGATTCGGCCTCGGAAGACGACCGGCCCGCCGACTCGCTTGAGTAGATGCTTGAATAGATACTCGCCATAAATTATCGCTCTCGATCCCGTATCGCAGCTCTACCCGATTATAGCCGAAGCGGCCCGCGAAGGTCGCAGGGGCCGGGCCTCGGCGAGCTCTTCATAGCTTATCGACAATCGAGCAGGTAAAAGGATAGCGATCGCGAGTGAAGGAGGGGTCGCGATGCGGCCGCCGTTCAAATATAAAAAGGGCGGATATAAAAAGGGCGGACCGGGGGGATCCGCCCTTATTCGGAGGCTAAATGTTAACCAGTACCGGGCACCGGGCACGTCCGCCGCCCGAAATCATGAAGAGGGCTGCTACTTTTGCGACGTAGAAGTTGTTTGCGCGGTCGATCCTTCGTTGATGCCGCGAGTGAGCAGGCGGACTTCAACGCGGCGATTCTGGGCGCGCCCTTCGCGCGTCCGGTTATCGGCTACCGCACGGACTTCGCCGAATCCGAGTATATGCATCCTGAAGAGCGGGATGTTGTGCTGCTCCGCGAGGTACCTGCGCACGGCATCCGCGCGCTTCTGAGTGAGCTGATTGTTATAGCCGTCGGTACCAGTCGAATCCGCGAATCCCTGTATTTCCAGTATGAAGTTGCCGCGATCTTTTATCTGCGAGGCTATTTGATCGAGCGCCTCTTGCGCTTCGGGAGTCAACTCATGGCTATCGAATTTGAAATTGACCGCGGCCGTATTTTGAAGCGAGTACTTGTCGAGATTAGCTTTCAGATTGCCGAGCGATTGCTCGGTGTTACCCGCGCGAGTGTTTGCCTCACCAGCGCGAGCGAGCGCGGCGTCGGCCTGCGACTGCGCGCGGTCGGTGCGGCCACGCACCTCATTGATGTTGTCGCCAATCTTTGATATATCCTGGCTGTTGCGGCGCGAGGTCTCTTCCAGCTCACCCGCTCTCTGCTCGAGAGGCGTTACGCGCTCGTTCACGCGATTGCGCGCATACTTCTTAGTAGCGCAGGCGGATGATGTTACCAATACGAAGACGCTCAGAGCTAAAACAACTGCGATCCTGTTTTTCATATGCCTAATCTCCCACTTTTCTTTGTTCGCAAGCGTTACAAAGTTAAATAAAAGGCGATGCGGGAACATCCCGCATCGCCTATTGTGGTTACCGTCCTCACCACAGTAACCGCAAAAAGAGACCCGGAAAGTAATTCCCGTATCTCTGCCCCAACTAAACTTGTGCAAGCTCCGTGCCTTACACCTCTGCTCACGTAACCCGCTGTTAAATAAGAGTTCTTGATCGAAGAGCGGCAGGAATCGCGCGAGATCGACTGTAAAGATTACAAACGGCTATGTAAGAATTTCCAGGGCCGAATGATTTAAAATCTGCGCGAGCGCGGGCGGGTGCTCGCGCTCGCAAGGTGCCATTTAACTCTCTCAGAGAGGGCGAGTGTCGGGGTCGCCCTGTACCTTCGTGTCTTTAGCTTCCTCGCCGGCCGCTTTCTCTCCAGGCGCTTTTTCTCCGGGCGTCTCTTCGCTCGCGCAGCCTTCTCCGTGCCGGGGTCTATGTCGTTTCTGCCGGGTCCATTCATCGATGCTTTCGCGGATGAACTCGCCGAGGTCTTCGATCTCGCGCGCGGACTTTTGCCAGAAATCCTTGAACGGCTGCGCGCCGACGTTGAAGCTATAGGCCTTGCCCCATCCTCTCTCCGTCTCGACCTCGTCTTCATAATAAGAGGCGAGCTGGCGGCATGCCATGGCCGCGACGGTAAGCGAGCTGCTCTCGGCCAGGGGCGCGAAGACCGCTCCGACATCAGGATCGATCTCCCGCAATCGCGCGAGCACCCGGTTGTATTGTTCTACGCAGAAGGAAGCGGCGTCCTGCCCGCCCCCGGTCCATTCCGACTGCAAAGCCATGCGCGACGTGCGGCGCAGGACGTTGATCAGCTTGGTAATCTCTTTCTCTCTTTCCATCTTTCACCTCCGGTTCTTAAAAGCTCTACCTGCTCGCGCAGGAGCTTCTTGCCTCGTTGAAGGCGCCACTTCACGGTCGAGAGGGGCACGCCCAGAAACGCGCTTATCCGTTTAAGCGGCATATCGTCGAGATACCGCAATCGCAGCACGAGCGCGTAATCGGCGGGTATATTCTCAAGCGCGCGATTGAGCTCCGCGTCGTTGCCGCTCTCGTCGAGCATCGGGCGCGCGAGCGCCTTGACGTGATCGAGCAGCAGCTCATCGAATTCGACGCGGCCCGCCCGGTAGGCCCGCTCGCGCATGCCGAAGCGCTGCGCGCGGTGGCGAGTTATTACCGAAAGCCATGCCGCGAACTTCGCGGGGTCTTCGATCGAGGGGAGGGCCTTGAAGGCGAGCAGGAGCGCATCCTGCGCGACGTCTTCGGCATCCTCGCGCTCGACTATGGCCCGCGCCGCGCGCACCACGGCCGCGCGGTAGCGTGACGCAAGCTCTCCGAATGCATCCAGGTCGCCCAGTATGGCCCGCACGACCAGGACCTCATCTGGCGTTTCTTCGCCTTCCTGTGCCATCTGCGTTTCCAAGCCGCCGCCGAAAAATGGCGGCGGCCCCACACTAATAATAGAGACAGACGGGAGGGATAAAGATAGTCCGCGATCTTCAGTTTTTATCGCGGGATGAAGGCTATCTCTGAGGGCGCAGGTCCCGGGTATAGAGCTGCTGGTAGGCGCGATAATTGCTCATCACCTTGGCGAGATAGTCTTTCGTCTCCGGAATGGCTATTTCGGCGACGAGCCGTTCCACGTCGTTCGAGCGCGCGCGAAATATCCATCGCTCGACGTTCTGCTCGCCGGTGTTGTAGGAGGCCGCCACCGCGTATGGATTATCGGGAAAGAGCGCGAGCAGGTCCGAGACGTAGCGCACGGCGAGGCGGACCGCTATTTCGGGGTCATAGACATCGTCGAGCTTGAAGTTTTTCAGGCCTTCTTCCCCGGCGACCTTGAGGGCGGTTTCATTGATGAACTGCAAGAGCCCGCGAGCCGCCGCGCCGCTCTTGACCGCCGGGTTGAACCGGCTCTCCTGCCGCGCGAGCGCGAGCACGAGCCGCGGATCGACTTCGTATCTCGACGCGTGGCGATTGAGCGCGTCGCGATAAGGGGCCGGATACATCAGCTCCGCCAGATCGCGAGGCATCAGGTCTATACGGTAATCTTTCGGGATCGACCGGAAGATCGGCTCGGCGAAAGCGATGGCGTATTGCGCCTGGTCCCCGCGGTTGCTGTAAACGGCTAGAGAGTAGGAGGCGTCCGCCCTCTGCGGAGAGTAAGCCACGCGTGTCGGGCGCGGCCTCACCTCGCTGCGCGGCGCGTCCGGGGGCGGGCTCACGTTTTGAAGATTCGCCTCCGGCTGATCCTCGTCACCGGCCGGGCCTGTGGCCTGCGCGCCGTTGAACCCTGCGAGCCGGAGCGGCGTCACCCCCTCGTCGTAAAGCCCGAGGAAGATCAGCTCGGAGGCTATCGACTGGTTCGACGAATCGGTCACGGCGGGCCCGCCTTCGCCGATCGCGTTTCGCGCGACCGGTATAAGCGAGTAGCGAGCCGCGATGTTATAAGAGGGGAGCTGGCTGTAACTGGCGCGAAGAGTCTGCAACAGCTCGCGCTGAACGTCGGCGCTCTCCGCGAGGCGCAGAGCCTGCGTCGCCGCGTCTTTCGCTTCGGAGTACCTGCCCCCCGCGAGGGCCGCGCGCGCCTGCTCGCGGTAGGAGCGGGCCAGAGGCTCCACCACCCTCCGGCCCTGCTCGGTCTTCGCCATTGCTCTGAGTCGGAGAGTCGCTCTCTGGCCGAAATAATTTTCCCGGTCGTCGGGTATGGCGAGGTAGAGCCGCGCCGCCTCCCCGAGACGGCCCATCCGCTCGAGCGTGTAAATTCGCAGGAAAGCCGCCTCGCCCCTGGCGGGCGAGCTTACGAGCTTCGGCGTTACGGCCTGCGCCTGGAGCCGGGTGAAGAGCGCGAGCGCCGTCTCATAATTGCCGCGCGTCAATTCGATCCTGGCCTGATTGAAGAGGCCCACGACCGCGAGGGGCTTGCCCGCGTACTCGTCCATGATCCGCCGCGACCACTCCAATGCCTCCGCGTCTTTGCCCGCGTAGCGATAACTGTCCACGACATTGCGATAAGCGGAATCGACGAGATCGCTCTCGGGATACGCGTCGATGAATTCGCTGTAGCGGCGCGCGGCTTCGGGGTATCTCTGCGCTTTTTGGAGCGCGGTGCCGACCCAGTAGAAGCCCTGCTCGCCCTCTTTCTTCGAGGGAAATTCGGCGCGGGCTCGCTCGAACCACCTGATGGCCTCGTCGTAGTTCTCTTCGCGATAGTAAGCGAAGCCCGTTTGATAGAGCGCCTCGGCCCGGTTGGGGCTGCCCGGGAAGCGCTCGACCATCGACATCATGTGCGCGCGGGCTTCGGGCCAGTGGCGGTTGAAGAGATATATTCGCGCCCGCCGCATCGACTCGAACTCGTCCGGCATCGTCCTTGCGGCCCGGTCGAGCGCGTCGAGCCCTTCGGCCGCCGCCAGGGCGTAATCGTCGCGCCCGCCCGAAATCAGTTGATTGAAAACGGAGCGCGCCGAGCCCGCGTCGCCGGTCTTTGCGTAAGCGTCTCCGAGCATGGCCATTGCATTGCGGCCGCGCACGCCGGAAGGCGAAGCCGAAGCCCGGAGCATGCTGATACTCGCCGAGTAGTTCCGGCTCTCGATGAGGCTCTCGATCAAGCGGTCACGCGACGTGCGCGCGGGTATGCTCGACGGGTAGGCGGACGACAGCCGCGTGATGTATTGCCGTTCAAGCGTCAGGTCGCCCACGGCGCGCGCGAGCAGAGACAATCGCCAGAGGGCGTAAGGGGCGAGCACGGAGTTCCGATTCAGCACCGCCTGGTAAAGCGCCTGGGCTTCCGCCCTCGCGCCCCTCCGCTCCGACAGACGCCCCAGCAGGTAGTCGTAATTGTTCGCGGCGAACGCGCCCCCCGAGCGAGCGCGAACCTCGCGCACGAGAGATTCGGCGCGGTCGAACTCCCGGCTTTCCATAGCCGAGCGAATCTCGTTCGCCTTATTCTGTAAGCTCTGGGCCCGAGCCTCGCCCACAAGCGCGGCGAGCATAAGCAGGAGAGCGAAGGCTGTAAATCGGAACATTGCGACCCCTCGAATAGAAAGAATAGAAAATAGAAATGGCCGGACAATTATCACACGCGTCGATTACGCGCCGCAAGATAACGGGCCTGGCGCTTGAGCGTGCGGGACCGAAGACGAAATCATCAGCTCCGGGACTCGGTTTCAGTCGAAGAAGTATGCTTCGAGCGTTTCGGCGTAGAGCACGGAGCCGAGCACAAGCTCGTCTATTATGACGAACTCGTTCGGCACGTGAGCCAGCTTTTCATCGCCCGGGTAATGGACGACGGACGTGATGCCCGCAAAGAAGAGGTTCTTGGCGACGGTGTTGCCGCCGAAGGTCTCATAATTCATCGGCAGATTCAACCGGCGCGCCGCCCGGTCGAAGCTGCGGATGATGATCGAGTTCTTGTCCGACAGGTGAGGCTCGGTCTCGTGAAGGACCTCCAGGCGAAACTCGGCCTCCGGAGAAAGCCTGCGCACGGCCGCGATCTTCTCTTCTATGCGCGCGAGCAATTTCCCTTTATCGATCCCCGTAGGCAATCGGAAGTCTATCGTCGCGCGCGCGCGCGACGGCACCGGGGTGGCCGGAGAGCCCCCCTGGATGGTCCCCACGTTCATGGTCCAGCCGTCGAATGCCGTGTCGTAGTCCGCTCCGAGGTCGAGCGACTTCAGCTCCGCCAGCAATTCCGCGAGCGGGATGATGGCGTTGCGCCCGAGCTCGGGCGTCGAGCCGTGCGCCTGGATGCCTAAGCTTGTGATCTCGAGCCAGACGATCCCTTTTTCGCCGTAGATCGAAAGGTCCATGCGCCCGCCGTCGGGGATTATGGCCACGTCGAACTTCAGGCCGCACTCTTCCACGAGGTAGATTATCCCGAGCTCCGAGCCCATCTCTTCGTCCGCCGCCGCTATCAGGTAGATCGTGCCGTCGAAATCCCCATGCTCTTTGACGAACGCCTTGCACGCCGAGAAGGCGCAGGCGAACGAGCCTTTATCGTCGAGCGTGCCCCGCCCGTAGATGCGCCCGTCGATTATGGTCGGCTCGAACGGGGGCGTCTCCCATTGCTCCAATTCGCCGGGCGGCACTACGTCCATGTGCGAGACGAACCCTATCGACTTCGAGCCTCTGCCTATTCGCCCGACCACGTTCGTGCGCCCCGGCTCCTTCTCGTAATAGGAGATCTCCATGCCGAGCTGCCGCATGCACTGGCTTACGATCTCCTTGCAGAGGTGCTCGTTGCCGGGTGGATTGGTCGTGTCGTGGCGCACCAGCTCAGAGACTATATGAACGATCTCGTCGCGGTCCACGTGCTTCAAAAATCTTGATTCCATAAGCTTCCTCCGACGGTTTTCGACGCGCAACGATCATACATCCGCGCGAATAGGGCTTCAAGCATACTCGCTTCGAAGCGGGTAAATCAGCGCCGATGAAAAGTCTTGTAATGGCCATTTTGCTATGCTATAACCTCCCTACCCCACAGATGCCCCTGCTGAAATTCATAAGTTGACGTTGCCAGAGCCATAAAAAACATCGAAGCTTCGTAAATTCGAGCGCCCTGTCCTTGAGCCGGGCGATTCACCCTTTCTGGCGCGTAACCCCATGCGGTCGGTCGATGATTGAGGAGAAGCGATGACGACTCCGGTCGTAATGTACGAAGAGGAGTACGAGCAGCTCAAGCACGCGATAACGCGCCTGTGCGCAGACGCGAATGCCAAGTTTGTCTTTCTCGTCGATAAGAACGGGCAGCAGATCGCCGCGCACGGAGAGATGCTCAACCTCGACACCACATCCCTCGCGAGCCTGACGGCGGGCAACGTCGCCGCCACGGACGGGCTTGCCCATCTAATCGGCGAGCGCGGCTTTCCCGTCTTATCCCACGAAGGCGAGCGCGATAATATTCATATCTCGATAGTGGCCGCGCGCGTTATTCTCGTAGTCATTTTCGACGAGCGGTCGAGCCTCGGCCTCGTGCGATTGCGCGTGAAGCGCGCCACGGGCGAGATGAGCAATATATTCGAAGCGATTGACACGAAGGTGGCTGACGAGCGAGAGATGGGAGTTTCGCTCGATTCGCCTTTTGCCGAAATAACTGAAGAGGACATCGACGCCCTCTTCAACTGACGCGAATCCGTCGGCCCCGCTCTGCCCTCAACGAACCGAGATCGACCCGGGAGCGAGCAAAGACCTCACCGGCAAGGATAAGGAAAAAGAGCCTTGACGTTCATCAACTACGCATCGCGCGAGATCAATTGTAAGATCGTTTATTACGGGCCCGGCCTTGGCGGCAAGACTACAAACCTGCAATACATCTACGACTCTACGGCGGCCCAGGCAAAGGGCAAGCTCATCAGCCTTGCGACCGAAACCGACCGCACCCTGTTTTTCGACTTCTTGCCTCTCGACCTCGGCACGGTTCGCGGGTTCAAGACGCGCTTTCACCTTTATACGGTGCCCGGCCAGGTCTTTTACGACGCGAGCCGCAAGCTGATCCTCAAAGGCGTCGACGGCGTAGTCTTCGTCGCCGATTCGCAATACGAGCGCATGGACGCGAATATAGAGTCGCTGTTCAACCTTCAAGAAAATCTGAAACAACACGGCTACGACCTGACCAAGCTGCCTTATGTGCTCCAGCTCAACAAGCGCGACCTGCCGAATGTCGTCTCCTCGGATGAACTGAAGGGAGAGCTTCTGCGTAACGGAGAGCCGGTGTTCGAGGCCGTCGCCAACCGGGGCACCGGCGTATTCGACACGCTCAAGGCGGTAGCCAAACAGGTCCTGCTCGAATTGCGAAAGAGCAGCGGAGGGTGAATCGGAAGCCGGGTATAGAGTACCGATGCGCTCTAATATACCGACCCTTTCCGTCGGGCCTTTAACCAACAAATGCGCGTGCGGCCACCTTTAATCCGCACGCGCATTTTCATGCCCGAGCGCCGCGTTGCGCGCCCCGGTCAGACGTAGAATCTCGGAACGCGGCTGCTGATGCCGCAGGTGATCTCGTAGGAGATCGTGCCGAGCGAGGCCGCGATCTCTTCGGGCGTGATCTCCCGCTCTCCCTGGCGGCCTATGATTATCACCTCGTCGCCCGCCTCAACGCCTTCGACGCCCGTAACGTCTATCATGGTCAGATCCATGCTGATGCGACCGACCACGGGCGCGAACTCTCCGCGAACGATCACGCGGCCCAGGTTGGACAGACCGCGCCTCAGCCCGTCATTGTATCCGATAGGCAGAGTCGCTATGCGGCTCTCGCGCTGTGCGACGAAGGTGCAGCCGTAGCCGAGCGGCGCGCCCTCGGGCACGGTCTTGAGGAGAACCACCCGCGTGTGAAGCGAGAGGACGGGCCGCCAGTCGAGAGGCGGAACAGTCCTGTCGGTGGAATCGCGCCATATGCCGTAAATGATCCCGCCCGGCCTGATCAGATTTCCTCGCGCCTGCAGGCGCGCGTGGGCCGCGGCGCTGTTGGCCTGGTGAATCCAGGTGGGGTTGTGCCCGCGCCTCCTCACCAGCTCAAGGGCGCGCTCGAACAGGCGCATCTGGCCGTTCGTGAATTCGCTCTTCAGGGGATCGTCGGCTGCCGCGAAGTGTGTCATCACCCCGTCGAGCCGCGCGTTTTCGAGCCCCGAAGCCGCGTCGAGAAAGCTCTCCAGGCGGCCCGGCGGAACGCCCAGGCGGCCCATCCCCGTGTCCACCTTCAAGTGGTAATCGACGACCTCTCGCGCCGCCCGCGCCGCCGCGTCAAGGCGCTCGAGACTCTCTTCGCAAAATATTACCGGGGTAAGCTCGCGCGAGATGACGAGTTCCTCCTGGCCTTTCCAGAAACCTCCGAGGCAGAGGATCGGGCTCCGAACGCCCGCGTCTCGCAGCCGCGCGCCCTCTTCGGGGAGGGCCACGCCGAACCAGTCCGCGCCCGCGCGCTCGAGCGCCCGCGCGCACTCGACCGCGCCGTGGCCGTAAGCGTCAGCCTTGACCGCGGGCATGACGGAGACGCCGGGACCCACCTCCTCTTTCGTCACGCGGAAGTTGTGCGCGAGGCTGCTCAGATCGATTTCGGCCCACGTAGGTCGCCGCCCGTCTAGGCTTGAAGGTGGAAGGCGCATGGTGTAACGGCCCTACTCTCTCCACATATTCTCGAACCGCGTGAACTCCTTGAGGAAGGCGAGCTGCACGCTGCCCGTCGGGCCGTTTCGCTGCTTGCCGATGATCAGCTCCGCCATCCCCCGGTTCTCATCCGAAGGGTTGTAGACCTCGTCGCGATAGATGAAGCAGACGACGTCGGCGTCCTGCTCGATGGAGCCCGATTCACGAAGGTCGCTCAGTTGCGGCTTGTGGTCGCTGCGCGTCTCTGTCGCGCGGGAGAGCTGCGAGAGCGCGATGACGGGAATGTTCAATTCTTTGGCGAGCCCCTTGAGGTCCCGCGAGATTTGAGACACCTCCTGCTGGCGCGACTCGATGCGGCCCCGCCCCGACATCAATTGCAGGTAGTCGATTATCAGCAGGTCGAGCCCGTGCTCGGCCTTCAGGCGGCGCGTCTTCGCCCGCATCTCGAGCACGCTCACGCCGGGCGTGTCGTCGATGAAGATCTGCATCTCGAACATGCGCCGCAGAGCGTCGGCGAGCCTCGCCCATTCCTCGCGGTTGAGATACCCCGTCCTCAGGCGGTGCGCGTCGACCCGCGCTTCGGAGCAGAGCAGGCGGGAGACGAGCTGCTCTGCCGACATCTCCAGGCTGAAGACGCCGACCACGTGATTGTTCTTCGACGCGTACTGCGCCATGTTGAGAGCCAGCGCCGTGTTATGCGTGACGACGTAATCGTCCGTGATATAAAGCTGCGTTGGATGAGTCACCGCGATGCATCGGGCTTCGGCGCTGCGGGACGATTCGATCGAAGTGAATACCGGCATTTTGCGCCGCTTCCCCTTAAAAGCGGCGCGGCCGCGTTTTTCGGGCAAGGTGAAAAGACTGAAAGGCTCCGGGTGCGCGATGTTGACCACGAACGAAAGCGGTCCTTGTCGCCGGTCGCCCTGATGGGTGTAAACGGGCCATTTGCCCTTTTTAGTTGCCCACCCGCCGAGCGAGCGCGCTAGCTCAACCACGTCATCGGCAAGCTGCTCGCTTGAAGTTGCGAATCGCACCGAGCCGCTCTCCTCAACCCGGCCATCCGCATCGAGCAGCCCTTGCAACAACGCGAGGCGCGCCTCGCGCCCGGCTGTTTTATAAAGGTCGGGTATGAATTTGCTTTCGCTCCGTTTCGCCCACAGGCCTAAACGGTTCAACTCTTCCTTCAGCGGATTCGGCCACACGCCATAGCGGCCCGCATCCCCCGGCCCTGCCGCCATTCGGGTCAGCACCGACTCGCTCGCCGTTGAAAATCTTATCGAATTAAAATCGCCTTCGCCGATGAGCAAGCCTAAGACCCACGGGTCCACGGGCAGAGGATAATCGTGACCGAACTCACCCGAGCACATCTCAACCCACAAGCGCTTTTGATACCGCCTGCGCTTGAGCAGCGCCGCGACTTCCGTCGTTGTGAGCACCTTCGGCTCGGCCCAGCTTCGATAATGGACCCGCCACAGATGCTCGCCGCACGCTTCGGTCGCCCGCCCGTCCGAAAAGCTCACTTTATAAATCTGCTTGACCCCTTGCGGATAGATGCCGATGACGGTCGAGGGGCGGCCATCGATCGAAGCCAGGTCGTCGCCCGGCCTGACCTCGCCCATGGTTTTCCAGCCGCGCTCGGTAAGCACTTTTGCATCGAGCGGCTGCGCTTTGCCCATGCTCGGCCGGGCGGCGATGATGACGAGGTCCTGGCGTTGAAGTCCCGAGGTCATCTGATCGAAATCGGTGAAGCCCGTGGGCACGCCCGTGATCATCTCGGGCCGGCCCGCCATCTGCTCGATCTCTTCGAGGCGGCGCTGGGCCACGTCGCCGATGTATTGGAAGCCCTGGCGCACGCGATCTTCGGCGATCTGGAAGATCATCTGCTCGGCCTGATCGATGATGACGTCGGGGTCGTCCTCTTCGTCGAAGCAGCGCGCGATTATCTGGTTGGAAGCCGTGATGAGGCGGCGCAGCTGCGCCTTCGCTTTGACGATCCTGGCGTAGGGCTCGATCGTGTCGGTGCGGGGCACCCCGTCGATGAGCGAGGCGATGTAGGTCGCGCCTCCGACCTGCTCGAATTCGCCCGCGCGCCGCAATTCGTCGCTCAGAGTGATGAAGTCGATCGGCGACCCGCGCTCGGTGAGCCCGATCATCTTGTCGAATATGCGCCGGTGTGAATCGAGGAAGAGGTCGCCGCCGCGCCCCAGGAATTCGATGGCCTGGTGGCAGACGGAGTTGTCGAGCATTATGGCGCCGAGTATCGAGCGCTCCGCTTCGACATTAGATGGAAGCCCCTTATCGAAAAAGGAGTCACCGGCCGCTGCCCTTGACATAGCCCTCGTCCCTGTTGCTTTTAATACCCGCCCGAGAGAACCGGGGCAGGCGACATAGAAGAAAAAGCGGAATGCCGGTATTCGACATTCCGCGGGTGATCATAACAAATCTCTCTCGAGTAAAACAGAGACTATTAACAAAAGGTCGTCAAAAAGCGCGGGCGGCCGAAAGATCGAGGAGCCCGGCCCGAGCCCAAAGGCTCGCTTCGACGCCGTGCCCTTCGATTCATCCGCGCCGTCAGCAATCATTCGCCCGCGGGAGCGGCTTCATCCGGGGCCTCCGGGGCTTCGGCAGCGTTCTCTGCCGGGGCCTCCGGCGCGACTTCGGCTGCCGGAGCGGCCGAAGCTTCCGACGGAGCGGCCGCCTCCGTCAGCTCGTCGGGCGCGCCTTCTTTACGAACTCTGACCTTGACGGTAGGCGAGACATCGCGATGCAGCTTGATCGTTACATCGTAATCGCCCACCTCCTTGATCGGCTCGCGCAGGCCGATCCTGCGCCGCTCGACCGTGTAGCCGTGCCCCTTGAGGGCTTCGAGTATGTCGAGCGCGGTGACGGAGCCGAACAGTATGCCGTGCTCTCCGACGCGGCGGTCGAATCTCAAGATGACTCCGTCGAGCTTGGAGGCCTCGCCCTCGGCCGACGCGCGCTCGCGCGTCTCGCGCTTGGCCAGCACCCGGCGCTGCTCCTCGATCATACGCTTGTTGCCGGCGGAGGCCTGTATGGCCAGCCCTTGCGGCAGCAGGTAGTTTCGCCCGTAACCCGCGCGCACGCGAACCACCTCCCCGCGCTGCCCGAGGTTCTCTACATCTTCGCTGAGTAATACGTCCATATGTGCCATTGGTGAAATCCTCACTGAAACTGTCGGGGTTTCGGCGGGGTGGCCCGGCAATTCGGCCATGCTCGCCCCAACCCCGGATTAATCTGTCGCGAACGGAAGAATCGCCGCGTTACGCGCCCGCTTGATAGCTGAAGCGAGCATGCGCTGGTGCGGGGCGCAGGTGCCCGATATGCGCCGGGGCAAGATCTTGCCGCGCTCGGGTATATACCCTCCGAGCAGACGCCCGTCCTTGTAATCGATGTAATCGACCTTATCGGCGCAGAACCTGCACGACTTGCGCGCGCGAATGAACCTGCGCCCGCCGCGCCCGCCCCTGTCGTCCCGCCTGTCGTCGCGTCTGTCGTCGCGACGGCCTTCGTCTCTCGTATCTCCGCTCATTATTCTTCGCCCTCCTCTTCGGCAGTACTTACGCTCGCCACGGGCGCGCGATCATTCCTGCGACCGCGGCTGCCCCCGCCTCCGCCGCTGCTTCTCGTGCGGGACGCCCTGCGCGCGCGCAGCTTATCGGCGCGCTTCAGGTCTTCGTCTATGCGGATGGTGATATAGCGAATGATCGAATCGGTCACGCGCATGCGGCGCTCGACCTCGGCGATCTCGGCTCCGGTGCCCTCGACGGTGAGGACGACGTAATAGCCTTCGTTGAATTTCTGGATCGGGTAGGCAAGCCGGCGGCGGCCCATTCGGTCGATTTTGGTTACCTGGGCGCCCTGATTGGTAGCCACGTCGCTCATCTGAGTGACGAGCGCGTCGAGGTCGCTCTCTTCGGTGTTAGGAGCGATAATAAACAGCACTTCATATACTCTCATTAAAGAGTCATCCTCCTTCTGGATTTCTGGGCCGCTTTAGCGCCTCGAATAGAAGCGCGCGGCCCGGGTTAGCCCTGGCCTCTCTCGGCCAGAGCAAGGAGATTCACTATAGAACCTCTTGAGAAAGAACATACGCCGGATTAAACGGCCGGCATCCACGATCTGTCGCCGCTCGAACTCTATTGCGCGGCTTCGGGCTTCACGCGCTCGTTGAAAGCCGACATCGCTTTCGCCACCCCTTGCGACAGGATCATCTCTATCGCGGCGGCGGCCCGGTCGAGCGTCGCGTCGAGCTGCTCGCGGTCGCGCCTCGGTAAGGGAGCGAGCACGAACCTGGCGAGATCGCCCACCGGATGATCCGGCTTGATCCCGATCCGCACCCGGGGAAATTCGTTCGTGCCGAGCCGCTCGATTATCGACTTGAGCCCCTTCTGCCCGCCGGCGCTCCCGCCGGGCCGGACCCTCACCATGCCGACGGGGAGAGCCACGTCGTCGCACGAGACGATGAGGTTCTTCGGATCGCCGTCGCCGTGGCGCCCGAGCAGAGGCTTTACGGCGTCTCCGCTCAGGTTCATGAAGGTCTGCGGCTTGGCGAGCAGTACGCGCTCGCCGGCAAGCCGCGCCTCCGCGACTAGAGCGCCGGCCTCCGCGCGAAAGCTTCGCCCTCCGGCGCGCTCGAACAACCTGTCAATGAGCATGAAGCCGAGATTGTGACGGGTGTCGTCATAATCTCGTCCCGGATTTCCGAGACCGGCAATGACCTTCATAGCGACGTGTCAACCACGATAGTAGGCCGCAAGACCGAGGCCGATCAGCCTTCGTCGGTCTTGCCCTTCTTGATTACCTCGGGCTCGCCTCCCGCAGCCTCGTCCTCGGCGGCGGCGACCGGCGCGACTTCTTCGACCAGGCGCGCCGCGAGCACGCCCGCTATTACCTGCGACTCGTCGGCCAGCACCTTGATCTTCTCGCGGTCGTACTTCAGGTCGGCCACGGTCAGGTGATCGCCCACGCCGAGCCCCGATACGTCGAGTTGCAGGCTCTCCGGGATATTGCCGGGGAGACATTCGACCTCGATTTCGCGAAGCTGGAGATCGAGGATGGCTCCGTCGAGCTTGACTCCGGCGGGTTCGCCGACAGTCTCGATAGCCACGTTCACGCGCGTGACCTCGTTCATCGACAGGCGCAGGAGGTCCGCGTGCAGGAGCCTTCCCTTGACGGGATCGACCTGATACTCCTTGATGATGACCGTCGAGGGGTCGCCGCCGTCGGGCAGGGCGAGCGTGAATATGGTGTTGTGCCCCGAATCCGACCGCAGGATGTTGGCGATCTCTTTGGCGTTCACCGCCACCGCCACGGCATCCTTTCCTTCCCCGTAGATGGCTACGGGGATCATGCCCTGGGCTCGCAAGCGGCGGGTGTGGCTCTTGCCCAGGCCTTCTCGCGCCTGAGCGTTCACTGTTATATCTTTAATCATAATCTCAAGACTCCCGATCAATTCTCATATAAACAACTTGCTCACAGATGTCTCGTCGTGGATCGACAGGATGGCTTCCGCCAGGAGCTTCGCCACGCTCAAGCAAGTGACCCTATTCGACCGGCACGCGTTCTCCGTCGGGATCGTGTTTGTGACGATCACCTCCTGGATCGGAGAGGCTTCTATCCTCTCGACCGCCGGGCCGGAAAAGAGCGCGTGCGTGGCCGAGGCATATACCGTGCCCGCGCCGTTGCGCTTGAGCGCTTCGGCGGCTTTGACGAGCGTCCCGGCCGTATCGATCATATCGTCTATGATGAGCGCCGTGCGCCCTTCCACGTCCCCGACCACGTGGAGCACCTCGACCTCGCCGAGCCGGTCGTAATCGCGGCGTTTGTCGATTATGGCAAGCTCCGCATCCAGGCGCTTCCCGTAAGCCCGCGCCCGCTCCACGCCGCCCGCGTCGGGCGCCACCACGGTCAGCTTCGGCAGTTCGAGCTTCTGGATGTAGCCGACCAGCACGGGCGCCGCATACAGGTGATCGGCAGGGATATCGAAAAAGCCCTGGATCTGGCCCGCGTGCAGGTCGAGCAGGAGCACGCGGTCCGCCCCCGCCTGCGTGATCAGGTTCGCGACGAGCTTAGCCGATATCGGCACCCTCGGCCTGTCCTTTCGGTCCTTGCGCGCGTAGCCGTAATACGGGATCACGGCGGTCACGCGCTTGGCCGAAGAGCGGCGGAAGGCGTCGAGCATAATGAGAAGCTCCATCAGGTTCTCGTCGACCGAAGGACAGGTCGGCTGAACCAGGAAGCAATCCTCGCCTCGCACGTTCTCCAGTATCTGGAAGTTGAACTCGCCGTCGGAGAACCTTGACGTATTGGCCTGTCCGATCTCAATCCCCAGGTGCTGGCAGATCTCTTCAGCGAGTGGCCGGTTCGCGTTGCCTGAAAAGACCTTGATGTTCACAGCCCCTCCACGTAAACACGTAAAAAAGTAGTGAGTGGTGAGCGCCGTGTGATCTTTGGACTTTCGGCCCTCACCACTCTTTACGCCGGACTAAGGTATGGCTGGGGAGGGAGGATTCGAACCTCCGAATGGCGGCTCCAAAGGCCGCTGCCTTACCGCTTGGCGACTCCCCATCATAACAGGCTCGTAATCCCCCCGGATCGCGACCCGACTCTCGCCCGGATTATCGTGAGCCTCGAAGCACCGAGGCGGTACTATTCTCAAATGGACGTTTCTATATTTCCGGTTATGAAAATGGTCTGAAATTTTTCTGAGATCTATCTGCCGCTCAATCGAATCGATCGAAGATAGTGTCGTCGTATTCGCGCCGGCCGATAGCGCGGACGCGCTCCGACCAGAATCCACTCGCGCGCATCTCATCCTGCGCCTTCTCGCTCGTCTCCAAATTATCAAAGACCCCGAAAACGGTCGCCCCGCTTCCCGACATCAGAGCGTGACTTGCGCCCAGGCTCTTCAGCCTCTTGATGACCTCCGCGATTTCTGGATGAGCGGCGGCAACCACCTCTTGAAGGTCGTTGCGTGCCGCGAGCGGTAGCTCATGGATGTCCCTGGCGGCAAGCAAAGTAAAGGGCATGATACGGACGTCATTCGGCCTTGTCAACCGCGAAAGCCGCGCGTATGCCGAGGCGGTCGATACGCCGATGCCGCAGTTTACAAGCAGCAGGTGGTCGCTTCGCGCCTCTTCGAGGGGGTAGACCTCTTCGCCTCGCCCCACGCCGAGCGCCGTGCCTCCGAGCAGGAAGAAAGGGACGTCCGACCCGAGCCGGCGGGCGATCTCGATCATCTCGCCGTATCCGAGCTCGACGCGCCA
>DATLMR010000415.1:0-10583 GCA_035537555.1 Blastocatellia bacterium | reverse complement strand
ATCGATCGCGGGAGGGCTTCCGCGCGCGGTGGCCCTGGCGGAAACGAAAGGCTGTGACGCCTTCCAGATCTTCTCGCGAAACCCGCGCGGCTGGGCCGACCGCCCCTTGAGCGACGAGGAGATCAGGGAGTTCCGCGCGGCGCGCGAGCGGGCGGGTCTCTGGCCTCTCGCGGTCCATTCGGTCTACCTCATCAACCTGGCGGCCCAGGACCCTCTCATTCAGGAGCGGTCCCGCGCGGCTTTCCGCCAGGAGATCGAGAGGTGCCTTCGGATCGGCGCGGATTTTCTCGTGGTCCATCCCGGCAACCCGAGGACGGTCCCCGCGAACATAGGCATATCGACTGCCGCGGAATCGATCCGGACGGCGGCGCGGGGCCTGAAGCTCGCGGGGGCCGCGAAGGCCGGCTCTCTCGCGGGCGGGGAGAACGAGCTGAGCATATTGATCGAGAACACGGCGGGACAGGGCTCATCGATCGGATGCGACTTCGAGCAGGTGGCCGACCTGCTCGCGGAGCTCGACGACCTTCCGGTCGGTGTCTGTCTCGACACGGCGCACACGTTCGCGTCGGGCTACGACATTTCGACCGGGAAGGGCTTCAAGGCCACGGTGGGCGCGATCAACCGGTCTTTCGGCTTCGACCGCATTCGCCTCATTCACTGCAACGACTCGAAGGCGGCCCTCGGCTCGCGGGTCGATCGCCACCAGCACATAGGGCTGGGGCATATCGGAGAGCGCGCGTTTCGCCGTCTGGCGCAAAACTTGAAGTTTAGGCGGATACCCTTTATTTTAGAGACTCCCGTGGATGACGAGCGCGGCGACGAGTGGAATATAAAACGATTGCGCGAACTGAGTGGCGAGTGAGGGGCACGGATGATTAAAGGTAGCAGGAGCATACATCCAAATGCTTTGCCAAATTACCAGAACGCGATAATACCGAGAGAAAAACTGGAAGGGTATGTGCTTAATTCTTCGCATGCAGTCGGGAAAAATAAGGCTATCGTTTTTGAGAGCGCATTGGGCTTGAATCAATCCGATTGGGAGATGTTGTCGAGAGCAATATTAGATGAGCTTGCTTATCATGAAGCAGTTTTAGGGAGAAATGATGCTCATGGGCAACGCTATAACGTGACTCTTCCGATGAATGGACCTAACGGCAAGACTGCCCACGTGCTTACAGCCTGGATAATTAAACCGGGAACGAATTATCCTAGCTTTGTAACGGCAATGGTACAGTGACAGAGAGGTGTCTATGCTGGTCACAAGAAAAGCTCAGGAACTTGACGTAGTTGAATTAACCGAGGATTTACCAGAATACGACCTCAAGCAAGGTGATAGAGGAGCAGTTATCGGTGCGTTTGGCGAACCAGATGAGGCTTACGATTTAGAGTTCGTAGATGAATCAGGTAAGTCGAAGTTCGCATACTCAGTAAGACCAGATCAAATTTCAACAGTATTCATAAATGCAGAAGACGCCTTCCAACGCGGGTTAGAGCTTATCGCCTCTGGAGCAACTCTTGAGGGAAGAAGGATGCTACGACAGGCAGTTAAGGTCAAGCCGAGTCTTATAGAAACCTTGCTCAACTCCGTGCTGGAGAGTTTTGGCGACTCGGAAGAATGGTCTCAGTTGGTGCCAGTACTGCGGTTCATACGTGAGCTTGATCCAGGTTATGAGATCGCTAGAAATAATCTGGTTATAGCTTACCTCAATCTTGGAATTCGGACAGCGATGAACGGTGATGTGGAAGGGGCACTTCAGGCATTTTATTCAGCTTCCGGCATTGAGGTATCGCAAGAGACTCTCTCTTGGGTCAAACATAACCTTGCGGCCGCCCACATAGAACTTGGCATTCGGGCACATAAACGGGCGATTCAGGAAGCTGACCCCGGTGCATCGCTTGAGCAATATAAAATCACCCTGACTAACATGGCCCGAGCGTGTGCTATTGATCCACATGACAGAACAAGAAAGAATTTAGGACTGGCCAATGCTTTTTTGGGCAATGCTCTACTAAGGAGTGGTGACTTTTCTACCGCCAATACTTTTTTCGAGGTGGCTGAAGATATGGGGCTGGCGTTTCCAAAACTCTTCAATAACCATGCCATAGCCCTTGCTAAATTGGGACACTTAGAAGCGTCAATCGAACTACTAGAAAAAGCGATTGAGATGGAGCCTGGTAACGAGAGCGCCAAAACAAATCTAAATCAGATCAAGCTCGCATTATCGGAGAAAAAAGGTGAACCCGGTTACAGAATGGAAGAAATCGATATTTCATTCGATCAAGCGCCACAAATGCACTTTTATGAGTATCAGGTTGCAGCTTAATTTGGTTAACTATGAACGAAAAATACTTCCCTAAAGAGATAGAAGATAAATGGCAGCGGCGCTGGGCCGAAGAGAAGACCTTCGAAGTCAAGGAAGACCCCGGCCGTCAGAAGTTCTATGGTCTCGAAATGCTGGCCTATACTTCCGGCCGCGCGCACATCGGCCACGTCAGCAATTTCTCTATCGGAGACGCGCTCTCCTGGTACAAGCGCATGCGCGGATTCAACGTGCTCCACCCTTTCGGCTGGGACGCGTTCGGCCAGCCCGCCGAAACCGCCGCGATCAAAGAAGGGACCGATCCCGAAGAGTTCACGCGCGAAGCAATGGCTTATATGAAATGGCAGTTTCAGCGCATGGGACTCACGTACGACTGGTCCCGCGAGATCGCCACCTGCGACCCCGAATACTACAGATGGAACCAGTGGTTCTTCACGCAGATGTTGAAGCGCGGGCTGGTCTATCGAAAGAACTCGCCCGTCAACTGGTGCCCGAAAGAAAACATCACTCTCTCGAACGAGCAGGCCTCGCAGGGCCGGTGCTGGAGGTGCGGCGCTCCGGTCATTCAGAAGGACATGGTTCAATGGTTCGCGAAGATCACGGCTTACGCCGACCAGCTCGTGGATGACCTGGAACAGCTCGAAGGCAAGTGGCCCGAGCGCGTGATCACCCAACAGCGTAACTGGATCGGGCGCAGCCTCGGCGCGGAAGTCACCTTTCAGATCGCGGAATCGGATGAGTCGGTCACGGTCTTCACAACCCGAATCGACACGATCTACGGAGCGAATGCCATCGTCCTCGCGCCCGAACACCCGCTGCTCCCGAAGGTATTGGAGGGCAAGCCGGAGCGCGAGGAGGTGCTCGCTTTCGCCGAGAATCTCAAGGCCGAACAGCGAGCCGCCGCGCTCGACGAGCAGGAGAAGAAGGGCATATTCACCGGAGGTTACGCGATAAACCCGTTCAACGGAGAGCGCCTGCCGATCTGGATCGCGAACTTCGTGCTGATACAGTACGGCACGGGGGCCGTCATGGCCGTGCCTTCCGGGGACCAGCGCGACTTTGAATTCTCGCGCAAGTACTCGATCCCCTTCCGCCAGATCAAGCTGACGGCGGACGGCGGAGAGATTCAGCCCGAAGACCTGCAAGAGGCCGACGAGTCGTGGACCACGACCGTCAATTCCGGCCGGTGGAGCGGGCTCGATTCCCGGGAAGCCAACCGCCTGATGACCGAATACGCCGAAGCGAACGCATTCGGAAAGGTCGCGATCACCTACAAGCTGCGCGACTGGGGCATCTCGCGCCAGAGGTACTGGGGCGCGCCCGTGCCGGTCATCTACTGCGAGAAGGACGGGGTCGTCCCCGTCCCCGACGACCAGTTGCCGGTCATACTGCCTCCGAACGCGAATCTGAAGGTCGAAGGCGGCTCGCCGCTCGACCACATACCGGAGTTCGTCAACGTCGAGTGCCCCGCGTGCGGAGGCCCGGCCCGGCGCGATACCGACACGATGGACACTTTCGTCGATTCGAGCTGGTACATATTCAGGTATTGCGATCCGCATAACGACGAGCTGCCGTTCGACCCCGAGAAGGTCGATTACTGGATGCCCGTCAATCAATACATCGGAGGGATCGAGCACGCCGTCCTTCACCTGATCTACACGCGCTTCTGGACGAAGATGATGCGCGACCTCGGCCTCGTCAAGTTCGACGAGCCGGTCTTGAGCCTGCTCACTCAGGGCATGATAATCAAAGAGACCTACGAATGCCCCGAGCATGAATGGCTCTTCCCCGAACAGGTCTCGGAAGATAAGACGTGCAAGCTGTGCGGCAGGCCCGTGACCGTGGGCCGCGTGGAGAAGATGTCGAAATCCAAGAAGAACGCCGTCGATCCCATAGAGATAATCGACATCTACGGGGCCGACGCGCTTCGCCTCTTCGTCCTGTTCGCCGGGCCTCCCGAAAAAGACAAGGAGTGGAGCGACGCGGGCATCGAAGGCTCCTCGCGATACTTGCAGAGGGTCTGGCGCATCGCGGCGAAGTGGCAGCCGAAAGTCGCGAATGACGAGGCCGCTTCCGCCTCGAGCCTGGACCAGGCTGCGCTTCAGGATTACCAGCGCCGCCTTCGCCGCCGCACGCACCAGATCATTCGCGCGATCACCGAGAATTTCGAAGACCGCATGCACTTCAACACGTGCATCTCTTCTCTGATGGAGCTGACCAACGAGATATACTCGTTCGACCAGGCCGTCGAAAAGAACGGCGGCCCAACCGGCTCGGACATCTCCGTCGCGCGCGAGGCGCTGGAAGCCCTTACGCGAATGCTCGCCCCGTTCGCGCCCCACGCGGCGGAGGAGCTGTGGGAGAGCTTCGGCCACGCCGAGAGCCTCGCGAGGTCCGAGTGGCCCGGGTTCGAGCAGGACCTTACGCGCGAAGAGGGGATCGAGGTCGCGTTGCAGATCAACGGCAAGCTCCGCAGCAAGATATTCGCGAGCCCCGACGCAAGCGAGGACGATCTGAAGCAGGCCGCGCTCGCGGACGAAAAAGTGAAGGCGGCGGCGGCCGGGCGCGACCCGGCGAAGGTCATCGTCGTGCCTAAGAAGCTCGTCAACGTCGTCTTCAAGTAATTCTCTTTCGAGCCGACCAGTCATGGCCCGTGAGGGGCGGCAGGTGAATGCCTTCGCAGGCAATCCACGCATCGCCCCCGCGGAGCCTGGAAAACGCAGGTATCACCTAGCATGTTCAAGCCGATCATCCTCGCATTCGCGCTCGCGCTGGCCTTCGACGTCTGCGGGTACAAACCTTCGGGAAAGGGCAAGGGCCTTCCCGAAGGGATCAAGACTATAGCCATCCCGGTCTTTCAGAATTCGAGCCTGAGGTATCGAGTCGAGCAGCGATTCACGCAGGCGGTCGCGGACGAAGTGCTCAGGCGGGCGCGGGCGCTTCACGTGACCACGAATCCCGAAGGCGCTGACGCGGTGCTCACCGGCGACATCAGGAGCTTTCGGGCGGCGGGCACGATACTCGACGATCAGGGGCGCACGCGCGTCTGGGACGTGCGCATAATAATCAGCGTGACCCTGCGAGACATGCGGACCCGCAAGATCCTCTACCATAATCCCAGAATGCGGTTTGAAGGCGAGTACCAGCTTTCCGACGATCCCGAATCCTTCTTCAACGAAGAGAACCCGGCCGTGGATAGAATAGCGAAGGAATTCGCGCAGACGCTAATCTCGACAATAATGGAAGGACTGTGAGCAGACGACCCAAGAAGAGATTGGACGGCCTGACGTTCGAGGAGTTTCGGAAGCAGGTCAAACAGGGGCAGATCGAGCCGCTCTACCTGTTCGTGGGCGAGGAGCGCTATTTTCTGGAGCGCGCCCTCGCCCTGCTCTACAAGGAGATAGGCGAAGGCGTCTCAATCTTCTCCATTGGCGAGACCAGGGCCATGTCTCCTCCGGTGTCCGCGGCGACAGCCATCAACACCGCAAACCAGCGCCTGATGATAGCCTCGCGCCGGCTCATCGTTATTCGGAACTTTGACAAGATCAAAGAGGACGAGAACGATCTCATCCTCGAATACCTGAAGCGCCCGGCAGAGATGACTACCCTTGTTTTTCAGGCCGTCTCGCTGGACCAGAGGAGAAAGATCACGACGGCCCTGCTCAAAGCATGCACGGCAGTCACGTTCGACCGCCTGAGCGAGGGCCAGGCCACGCGATGGGCCGAAGAGTATCTCAGGCGGCGCGACTGCCGCATAGAACATAGCGCGATGAGCCGCCTGATCGGACTTACCGGCACCGGTATGGCGCGGCTCGTGAGCGAGCTCGACAAGCTGGCTACTTACGCGGGCGGGGGCTCGATCACCAACGACGTGGTCGAACAGCTCGTGCCGCGAGCGCGCGAGCACTCAAACTTCGAGCTGTGGGATGCCATACTCGAGCGCGACAGGAGGAGGGCCATTCGCCTGACGCAGAGGGTACTCGACGACGGGGCCGAGCCCGTCATGCTCGTCGGAGCTCTGGCCGGGCTCTATCGCAGGATGCTCGCGGCGAAAGACCTGATGGCGCGCAAGGCTCCTTCCGAAGAGATAATGAAGGCGACCGGGCAATACGGGCAGAGGGCCGCGGCGTTCAACGCTCGCGTGCTGCGGACTCCGAGGGAGGAGATAATCCACGGGCTGCGCAGAATCGCGCAGGTCGACAATGCGATCAAGGGATCGGAAGCGACGCCGAGGCTTCAACTCGAATATCTGGTCGCTGAATTGACTTTGCCCGATAGCGCCCGCTGGGGTATATTTCATTAACTTCTCAACTGATCTTTAGATTTGAGAAAAGCCTGTTAATCGGAGGAGATAGATGCCCATCTTTGCCCACGAAGAGAATCCGTTAAACGATCAGGAATGGGAGAATATCAAGGCGATCGTGATCGATGTGGCGCGAAAAAGGCTCGTCGGTCGCCGCATCGTCGATCTGCACGGACCGCTGGGCGCGGGCGTGCAAACAATCGTTCACGACCACTTCTCGGGCACGACGATCGGGCGCATAGGGCTGCTCGGAGAGGAAGAGTCCGACCCCGTTCGCTCGGTCCGCCGCGAGAGCGGGATCATTCCGCTGATCTACAAAGACTTCGTGCTCCACTGGAGAGATATAGAAACGGCGCGGCAGGCCGGGACGCCCCTCGACACGTCCGCCGCGGCGGGCGCGGCCGCTTTTTGCGCCGATGCCGAAGACGACCTGATCTTTAACGGCAGCGTCGAGATGGGCTACGAGGGGCTGATGGTGGTCGAGGGCCGCCAGGTCTTGACGAGGCGCGACTGGACCGAAGCCGGGAATCCCTTTCAGGATGTCGTGGACGCGACTTCGACTTTGGTTCAGGGTGGATTTTACGGGCCTTACGCGATGGTCGTGAGCCCCACACTCTACACGCAGATGCACCAGGTGCACCCGGGCACGGGCGTACTCGAGATAGAGCACATTCGCCAGTTGATGACCGACGGGGTCTATCAGTCGCCCTTGATTCGCGACGGATTCGGA
The DNA here is from genome assembly GCA_035537555.1 of Blastocatellia bacterium. Classification (GTDB taxonomy): domain Bacteria; phylum Acidobacteriota; class Blastocatellia; order UBA7656; family UBA7656; genus DATLMR01. Next base: position 3,229 of record DATLMR010000415.1, on the reverse strand, counting down.
ATGGTCGTGGCTACAGGGTCGCAGAACTTCGACCTCGCGGTGGCGCAGGACCTGACGGTCGCTTACCTCGGCGCGGAGCACATGAATCACCCTTTCAGGGTCTTTGAATCGGTCTACCTGAGGATCAAGCGGCACGGCTCGATATGCACTCTCGAACCGGGAGTCGCCGACACCCCTCCGGCGAAAGCGAGGGCCGGAAGGCAGCAGAAGTGAGCGGGTAGACTCCCTGCCCTCGATGAAGGCTGGAAATCCAAAAAAAGAGAACGGCTCCGGAGCCGTTCTCTTTTTTTCAGCTGAATTCGCGGGTTCGACGCGACGAATATCGCGTCGGGTCTCAGGCGGAAGTCGAGAGGTCGTTAACGTTTGAAGTGAGCCGCGATTTGTACCTTGCGGCGGCGTTCGCGTGAAGGACTCCCTTTTGAATCGACTTGTCGATCAGGGAAACGGTCATCGACAACAGGGCCTGCGCTTCCGTCGCGTTCCCCTCGACAATCGCGGCGCGCAGCTTCTTCATCTGGGTGCGAAGGCGGCCCCTGTTGCGGCGATTCACCTCATTACGCTTCTCGGTCTGTCGCATGCGTTTGATAGCGGACTTATGGTTTGCCATGCTTCTAATCTCTCCTCGATACGGTCACGAAAATTCCTTGCAAAAAAGATTGATAGAATACCGCTCCGAGCCTCCGCGTGTCAAGGCGGCCCGCCCTGAGTCTCGCTCGTTTTGAAAAGAGCCCCGCGATACTTCCATCGGCCGCTCGCGCCCGCGTGTCGATATAGAATCGACATAGAGTCAATATAACTGAAGGCCAGGACTTGACTTAAGACGGGATACTTAATAAAATCCCGCCGCTTCTATCTTAGGTCTTTTAGTATCTTGGATCTTTTAGTCCCGCGTTACTTGATCTCTGCTAATGCGGTGTACCTTGTAAAATATTTCGGATGACAGGAAGTCACGGGCCCGGCCTGATCCTGGCGATAGCGATCTCGGGCGCGTTCAATCGGCAATCTTATTCAGGAGCCCTAATCAAGAAGTAAGAGTCAACGGAGGCCAATAATGGAGCGAATAATTCTCAGGCACATAAGCGGATCGAAGGCCGGCCAGGTCGAAGAGTTCCCGCTCAACCATTTCAAGGAACTCACCCTCGGGCGTGATCCTTCGGTCACGGTCAAGTACGATCCCGACAGGGACGATCTGGTGGGACGAGTGCACGCGAAGATCGTTCAGGACCCGTCGAACCCCTCCCGGTTCACGATCTCGGACCTGAACAGCCGCAACGGCACATTCGTAAACAGGCAGCGCCTTGTCGGGGCGTCGCAGCTCTCGCCGGGCGACACTGTTCAGTTCGGAGCGGGCGGCCCCGAGCTGCAATTCGATCTCGACCCGCGCCCGCAGCCGATGAAGGCGACTCGCGTGGGAGATTCCGGCACGGCAGGTCTCGGCTCCACTCCCGCCGCGCCGAGCGGCCCGCCTCCGACACGGACGGGCCCCGGCATGCCCCCCTCTCCGTCACAGCCGTACCAGCCGCAGGGCTATAACATTCCGCCCACGCAGGCGAGCAGCGGCCATGGGAACGTCGGCAAGGCCACGGTCGAGCGCATGATCGCGCAGAACAAGAACAGCTCCATGAAGTACATCATCCTCGGAGGCGTAGTCCTCCTGGTGGTAATAGCCGCGGTCGCGGCCGGGCTGCTCTACCAGCAATTCGCTTCGAACAAGCAGATCGCGAGCGACACGAGCAGGGCTCTCGAAGAGGCGAAGGCGGGCGCGCCGATGTCGGCGGCCGAGATAGTCAAGAACTTCACGAACTCGGCCGTCTATATCGAAGTCGGATGGAAGCTGATCTACACGCCGACCGGCGGGCAGGTCTATCACATGTATATTCCCAACAACTTTAAAGGCAAGCCGATCGTTCCCGATGGCCGGAGCTCGGTCGCCACGTATGTGATGGTCTCGCAGGATACCATCGAGCCGTACCTTACGACCGACAGCAGGAGCGGGCGCCCCATAGGCGGCGAGCACACCGGCTCCGGATTCACGGTCACAAGCGACGGATTCATCCTGACCAATCGTCACGTGGCGGCCACGTGGAAGACCAGCTACCAGTTCCCCGACGATTCGACTCCCGGAGTCGTAATCCAGGGCGGCACCCTCGCGCTCGGCCAGGACGGCAACCCCATATTGATCCGCGCTCCCCAGAACTGGGTGCCGTCAGGCACCATGCAGGCGGGCCAGAAGCTCCAGGGCGGGTTCGAGGGCCGCAACGATTATCTCGACGTGACCTTCGCCAAAAACGACCTCCGAATACCGGCCAAGCTCGTGCGCACGTCCGACCGCCACGACGTAGCGATGATAAAAATCGACACGCCGGAATCGGTGAACAAGGTCGAGCTTTACGACAACTACGACGTTATCAAGCCGGGCGACGGCGCAATCGTTCTCGGATACCCGGCCGTCTCGCCCCCGGTCTACGGAGTGACGAAGTCTCAGGATGTCTTCAATCGCGAGTCGAAGATCAAGATCGTTCCCGATCCGACCGTGAGCGTGGGCAACGTGGGCAGGGTCATCCGCGGCAGCGACGGTACGGCTTCGGGGAAAGACCCGATCTACAGCGCCTTCGGGGACGCTTATCAGTTGACGATCAACTCGACCGGCTCCGGCAATAGCGGAGGCCCGGTCTTCGACGACCGGGGGCGCGTCACCGGCATATTTTTCGCAAGCAGCCGCTCGGATGCGATGATAACTTTCGCCGTCCCGATCAGGTACGGCAAAGAGCTGATGAGCGTCGGCACTTCGAGGTAAACCCCGGCTTCGGCAGGCAGAGCGCGGTCGATAACCGCGCTCTGCCTTTGAGTAGTATGACCCTGCCCTCTCTATTAAATTACACGGTCGGCGAATATCGCCTGGTGGATCTGCTCGGAGCCGGCGGAATGGGCGAAGTATACCGGGGCGTCCATACGAAGATCGGGCGAGTGGTCGCGGTCAAGGTATTGAGTCAGGCCAATCTCGGCCCCGAATTTCTAGAGCGATTTCTTAATGAGGCGCGCATCCAGTCGGGGCTCCAGCATCCGAACATCGCCACCCTGTACGACTTCCTCGAATTCAACAACCAGCCATGCATAATCATGGAGCTTGTGGAGGGGCAGACGATCTCGGACCTGATCCAGGCTCGCGGCGCTCTTCCCGCGCGCGAGGCGGTCGCCATGTTCAACCCGATCCTGAGCGCGATCGGCT
>DATLMR010000414.1:0-3453 GCA_035537555.1 Blastocatellia bacterium | reverse complement strand
CGGTAGTTGAATGAATTTCGCACCTGAGAGCTTGCAGGTGCATAGAGTGCAAAGATGGTCGAAAATTCTCGGCTCGAACGGCCATTAATCTATAGGCACATTGACGTGATTCTGATTGCCGAACGAGTTTGCGCTTCCGCGCCGGGAATATGCGATCAAAATTAGAGCCCCGGCTAAAAGATTTAAAGCGCCCTAGCCGGAGGACACACATGACGATTGGTCAGAGACCGAGGAATGGGGGAGGTAGCCGCTCGGCCTCTCTTCGAGAATGAGATCGGGAGCGATCGGTTCAATATAGAACCGGACAGCTCCAGGCATCCAAATCTGAATAAAGAACGTCGCAAAATGAGGCGCGGATACTGTAACAACATCGCGCAGCCGTGTCAATGATTACAGTATTAGGCGCAGGATGCCGCAAACGCCGTCGAGCCCTACCGCAGCCGCGCGTTCAGCCTGGCGGTCTTATTGGCTTCGACCTTCACCTCTTTTTGATAAGCCTTATGGCCGGGCTTTTCGAGGGTGATTGCGTACGTGCCCGGTTTCACCGAGATGGTCGCCGGAGTCGAGCCTTTGACCTGGGGCTGGCCCGCGGCCCCGTCGGTCATATCGATGAGAATGATCGTGGCTCCCGGGGGCGTCGATGCGACTTCTATCTGCCCGTTCGTTGCGCTCTCGGGAGTGGCGACCGTGACGGAGGGAGTCGGTTGCGAGGAGCTGGTGTTCCCCGCGTTTCCATTGCCCGGGGTCGCGTTCGGCCCGGCGCAGGCGACCGGCAAAACGGAGGCGAGGCAGCAGAGGATCAGTAGCCGGAATATGGTCGAAACGTGAAATTCTCTTCTCATATCTCCCTCGAAATCATCGGAAGTCAGCCGACCGCTCGGCCCGAGCCAATAGACGATACATCAGGCGCGGCGCGCGGGAAAGCCCCGGGCAATCAAATGCGGCTCGGATGCGGCTTGAATGTAAATGGCCGCCGTAGCATACTCGTCGAGTTGTCGTATTGCCTGAAGCGGTCGCCTCAAGAATTCGCCTCCACAGGACTAATGAGATGCAAGTGACGATGCGTGACCTTCTCTTCGCCAATTATGCCGTGCCTCAAGCAGTGGTGCGCCCGCTCGTCCCCGATCTCTTCGAGATAGAGACGGTGACTACGGAAGACGGGCAGGACTGCGCCGTGGTCTCCGCGGTCCCCTTTCGAGTAGTCGATTTCGCGTCGAGCAGCCTGCCTTTTTCCAACCTGCGCTTCAACCAGATAAACTACCGCACGCACGTGAGAAGCGAGGGCGCGCCCGCGATATATTTCTTTGAAATGAAGCTGAATTCGCGAATGATCACGGCGGGCGCGAGCTTCATGCGCCTGCCCCTCGGTTACGAAGAGCTGGAGCTCAAGACGCGGGACTCGGGCGGGGACCGGGAGGCGACCGGCGCGAAGCGCTCTTTTAGATGGGCCGGGCCTGAAGGATTGGACATAGATTTTGAAATCGGAGACGACGCGGCCGCGCCTGATCGCCTGATCGATGCCGAGTTTCTTACGAAGCGCCCGACGGGGTTCATCAGCACTGCGACCGGAAGCATATTCAAGATCGAAGTCGAACACGAGCGAATGCGAACTCTCCCGGCTCGGATCAATCGCGCCAGAGTTCCTGCCCTGGAGTCTCTGGGCTTCCTGCGCGAAGGCGCGAGTGTGCCGCCCCGGTCGGCGCTCTACGTCGAAGAGATCGTGTTTCAAGCACACCAGCCCGCGCGCTGGCGAGATTGAGGGAAGGGGCCGTGGGCACGAGCGCCGTCCCTGACGTCTCATTTCTTTCCATTTTGTTGCATTGCCCCGATCGCGGACATAATCATTGAGCGGGGGCCCATCTATCTCTATAATCGAAAGCTACATCGATTGATTTCGCGGATTAATTTTGCGGTTACGAGGTGCAGGGATGTCGGGCAAGAGGGTATATCTGGGACTGATACTCATATTCGCGGCGGGACTCGTCATGCTGGCTTTTAAGAACAGCATCGCCGGTCAGGCGGGCCGCGTGGGGCCTGCCTCCGCGGAGCAGAACGAGGCGACGGTCAAGCCCTCCTCGCCCGGATCGGGCCTTGCCGCGAAGTCCGAAGCCTCTATGGGAAGCGCGTCTCCCTCGGCTTCCGCCCCTTCGGCTTTCAGCCCGGCCGCGATTCAGAACTCACAGCTTCAAACCGCGCTCAACTGGGGCTTCGGAGGCAAGACCCAGAGGGGGTGGCGTCTCTATCTGCCTTTGATCTCCGCCACCATAGACACGGAGAAGGATTGCGCGACCGGAGACTTCGCGCTCGCCCTTTCGCGCTGGCAGAAAGAGCGAGGGCTCGGGCCGCACGGCATCCTTGATGACGGGACATGGTCGCGGATGATATCGATCTGGCAGGAGAATCGGATCAAGGATCGCACCTATCCGTCGCCCGGAGACCTCGTGACGGCCCCTTCTTCGATGTTCTTCGATCCGTCACGGCCTGAAGAGCTTCGGAAAGTGGAACGCCGCGCTTACGACGCCTACCTTCGGATGATCGCCGCCGCCGTCTCGGACCCTTCTCTCGAACTGAGCCTCTCGGAAGGGGGGGAACTCGCCCCCGAGGAGAAGTATTTCAAGATAATTTCCGCGCACCGCTCGCGAGAGTACCAGGACCAGCTTCGCAAGCAGTCGCCCGATAGCGGGCGCGCGGGGCTCGCCGTCAACAGCCCGCATTTCACCGGCCGCGCCCTCGACCTGTACGTGGGCGGCGAGCCCGTCAGCACCAAGGATGAGAATCGCGCGGTACAGGTACGGACCAGAGCCTACCTCTGGCTCGTGAAGAATGCCGGGCGCTTCGGTTTTCGGCCATATTTTTACGAGCCCTGGCACTGGGAGTACGTCGGCGAAAATTAGAATCGGAGATGCCGACCTTTCGGCTTCCGCTCGAAGCTCCTGCCCTCGCCTTTAATATTGCGCCCTTCGTGAGGCCATGCAATCCTTGCCTGCCTGAAAAGATATAAAGATATGGCGCACGGACCTGTTCAGTGAGCAAATCCTTCGAAAAAGTCTCGAATTTCATCGACCGCCACTCGATGCTCCACGGCGCGAGCGGGGTCGTGGTCGCGGTATCGGGCGGGCCGGACTCGATGGTCCTGCTCGACCTGCTCGTCCGGTCGAACGCTGCTCCGCTACACGTCGCCCACCTCGACCATCGGCTGCGCGGGGACGAGTCGGGCGCGGACGCCGATTTCGTTCGCGACCGGGCGGCCGGCGCGGGCCTCCCGGTCACGCTGGCTTCGATCGACGTGCGCCGAGAGGCGGGGGCAAGGGGGCGTGGCATCGAAGAGGTGGCCCGTGAGCTTCGGTACGCCTTCCTGTTGGAGACTGCGCTCGCGTCGGGATGTGACCGCATCGCTACGGGCCACACGATGGACGATCAGGCCGAAACCTTCCTGATGCGGCTCGCGCGCGG
>DATLMR010000413.1:0-6272 GCA_035537555.1 Blastocatellia bacterium | reverse complement strand
CGGACCCTATCGCCGCGCGCCATACCCTGCACCTCGCGCGCGAGCTGAACCCGGACATTCACATAATAGTGCGCACTCGCTACATGTCGGAGCTGCCCGACCTTTACAGGCTCGGGGCCAATCAGGTCATACCCGAAGAGTTCGAGACCAGCATCGAGATATTCTCGCGCGTGCTCAGGGAGTACGGCACTTCCCGCAACCTGATACAGCGCGAGATCGAAGAGATCCGCCGCGAAGGCTACCAGATGTTTCGCGCGCCGTCCCTGCCGCTCGCCGAGATGAACAGCCTGGAAGAAGCCTTCGGCTCCGTCTCGACCGAAACCCTCTTCGTCGATCGGCATTTCTTCGCGGCGGGCAAGACGCTCGGCGAGCTGAACCTGCGCGGGAAGACCAGCGCCAGCGTGACGGCGGCCATCCGCGAAGGGGCGACCGAGATAAATCTCGGCCCCGACTACAGAGTCGCGCCCGAAGATATACTCGTCCTGCTCGGGAGCCCCGAAGCCATAGACGAGGCGATAGAGTATCTCAGCGGCCCGGTGAACGGGAGTAACGAGACGTGACGAGGCCCGGGCGCGGGTCGAGGCGTCCCGGGCAGCTCCGGAATCGAACTGGATTGCGGCCGCTTCGCAATTAGCGTTTTACGATTCGCAGCCCGTGATATAGAATTTTGGATCAAATCACCGCAACACTTTTTGGAGGAATGATGGCAAGAAAGAAAATCAGCGTTGTCGGCGCGGGCAACGTCGGGGCGACGGCGGCGCAGCGGCTCGCCGACAAGGAGCTTGGCGACGTCGTACTGGTTGATATAGTCGAAGGCATGCCGCAGGGCAAGGCTCTGGACCTCAACGAAACCGCCCCCGTCGAAGGTTACGACGCGAGGCTGACCGGCACGAACGGGTATAAAGAGACCGCGGACTCCGACATCGTCATAATAACCTCGGGCCTCGCCCGCAAGCCCGGCATGAGCCGCGACGACCTGCTCAGGACCAACGCCGAGATCGTCGGGTCCGTCACCGATCAGATAATGAAGTACTCGTCGAACCCGATCCTGATCGTCGTCTCGAACCCGCTCGACGCGATGTGCCACGTGGCGCTCAAGCACTCGGGCCTTTCCAAAGAGCGCGTCATCGGCATGGCGGGCGTGCTCGATTCGGCGCGCATGCGCTGGTTCATCGCCGAAGCCCTGAACGTCTCCGTCGAGAACGTGACGGCGTTCGTGCTCGGAGGCCACGGCGACACGATGGTCCCTTTGCCGAGGTATTCGACCGTCGCGGGAATACCTCTGCCTGACCTGATGTCGAAAGACCAGATCGACCAGATCGTCACGCGCACGGCAAACGGCGGGGCGGAGATCGTGAGCCTGCTCAAGACCGGCTCTGCCTACTACGCTCCGTCGGCCGCCGCCGTCGAGATGGCCGAGGCGATCCTGAAAGACAAGAAGAAGATCCTTCCCTGCGCCGCGTATCTCGAAGGCGAGTACGGCATCAACGGCCTCTTCGTGGGCGTGCCGGTGAAGCTCGGCGAGCGCGGCATAGAAGAGATCATCCAGATAAACCTCACGACCGAAGAGCGGAGCGCGCTTCAACGCTCGGCCGCCGCCGTGCAGGAGTTGGTGAACGTAATGGGCCGCTGAGAAAGGCCGGGAGCGAGGGCGCGCGTCGCTCGCCCCCGGGCACGTCGGACCCGAATACGTCGGCGCTCACAGGTCGAGCCAGCCCAGGCTGTGGGAGGATTTTGGCGGCCGTATCTGGGCATCGGGCGGGCGCGCGCAATTGTCGCACGAGCCGCATCGCTCTTCTGCCATCTCGCCCATCCGATCCTCGAAGTAGTCGAGCAGTATCTTCCAGCGGCACGAGCCGCTCTGGGCGTATAGCATCATCTGTTCGAGCTTCTTCCGGTCTTTGCCGCTCTTCTCCTCGTATTGCCGCGCGAGCCGCTCTATCTCGTCTCCGCCGAGCCCCGTCCTCAGCAGTTTGAACTTCGCGCCGCGCAGTTCTCTCACGAGCTTCATATCTTTCAGAGCCGAGAGGATCACGCGCGTCTTCTTCGAGGGCACTTCGCTCGCGCACTCCTGGAGCGTGGCGAGGCCCACGGCCTTCTCGTCCGCCTTCAACCGCGCGAGGGCTTCGTAGACTCCCGCGATCTCGTCCTTGCCGGGGTAGCGGCCGCCGAGGAAGAACATCTGCGTGCGCCGGTCGTCGAGCTGGTAGAGCAGGACGCATCGCGCCGCCTCGCCGTCCCTGCCCGCGCGCCCGGACTCCTGGTAGTAGGCTTCGAGCGAGCCCGGCATGTTGTAATGCACGACGTACCTGATGTCCGGCTTGTCTATCCCCATGCCGAAGGCATTGGTCGCGACGATGGCTTTCAGCTCTCCCGCCATGAACCTGTCCTGCGCCTCTTTGCGCGCCCGCGCAGAGAGCTTCCCGTGATAAGTGGCGACGTCGAATCCCACGGACTTCAGGAACTCGGCCGCGGCTTCGACGTGCTTGATGGTCGCCGCGTAGACGATGCCCGTGCCGTCGATCTCTTTGAGCAGGGTCGCGAGGTGGTGGCGCTTCTCGGAGTCGCTGGTTACGTGAATGATCTCATAAGAGAGGTTGGGCCTGTGAAGGCCCATGTTGATGACGCGCATGCCGGGCGCGCCGAGCTGCTTTTTTATGTCTTCGATCACTTCTCCGGTCGCGGTCGCGGTCAGGGCCAGGATGGGCGGCCGCCCCAGGGCCTTGATCGCGTCTTTCAGGCGAAGGTAAGCCGGGCGAAAATCGTGGCCCCACTCGGACAGGCAGTGCGCCTCGTCGATTACGAACATGTCGATCTTGTTCTTCTTTAAAGTATCGATGAATTGCTGGTCGGCCATCCGCTCGGGGGTCGCGAATACGAACTCGCTCTTCTCTCTCGTGATCAGGTCGAGGCTCGCGCTCTGCTCGCGCTCTGAAAGCGCGCTGTTGAGCTGCGCCACGCCGAGGCCAAGCTCCGATAGCTTCTCGACCTGATCTTTCATTAGAGAAATGAGAGGCGAAACGATCACGGTCGTCCCTTCCAGGTGGAGCGCGGGAAGCTGGTAGCAGAGTGACTTGCCCGCCCCGGTCGACATTATGGCCAGAGTATCGTGGCCCTCCATCATGGACCTTATGACCTGCTCCTGGCCGGGGCGAAGCCGTTCAAGGCCGAACGTGTCTTGCAGCGTGTCTTTCAAAGCCGGAAGCTGGGCGGTAACACTCATCGACTCTTCCCCTGAAATCGTCCCTTGATCTCGCGCGCCTCTCGCGGCACGGCGCGCCCTGCCACCCGACCCTGCCTGACTGCGCCTTTCTTAACCGGGGCAGCAGGAAGTTCACCAAGGCAAAGCGCGTGCCTTCTTCTTTTCTTTGCCAGGGCAGGGCTTTGATGTATCATCGCGTGCGGGCCTCGGAAGGGATCCGAACAACTACGTCTCGTAAGCGAACACCCCGCCCGGCCCGTCCTCTTCGAATCGTTGGCGCTGCGGGCGCCCGATGCTAGAATGAAAGACCTCCCCGGCAACAACGGATTATGATCAGGTTTATAGAGTCAAAGCTGCAACCGCCGGATCTAAGGCCGAGCATGATAAAGCGCGAGCACCTGATCGAGCGCCTGCGCTCGAACCTCGGGCTGAGCGCCACGTTCATCTGCGCCGGGCCGGGGTGGGGCAAGACCACGGCCGCGGCGACCATGCTCGAAACGGTCGAGCGCCCCTCCGTCTGGTACGACGTAGATTCGTCCGACGCGGACGTCGGGGTCTTCTTCCAGTACCTGGTGCGCGCGCTTCGCAGGGTCGCGCCCGGCTTCGGCCGCGGCACTCTGGAGATGGTCGCTTCGGGCACGGGCACGCGCGTCGAGCAGCTGGCCGACCTCTTCCTCTACGAGTTGTCGGAAGACGTCCGCTTCGATGTGATCATCGTGCTCGATAACCTCCATCACGTCTTCCCGGCCGATTGGAGCGCGCCTCTGCTCTATCGCATATTGCAGCTGCTGCCGGAAAATATTCACCTTATGATGCTTGCGAGATCGGTCCCCCCTTTCACCTTCTCGCGCATGCGCAGCAAGCAGAGCATGGACCATCTGGACGACCGCGCCCTCGCCTTCACGCGCGAAGAGGCGATGCAGCTGATGGAGGGGGTGCTCGACGATGCCGCGACCGTGGCGACTCTGCTCGACCGCACGCAAGGATGGGTGGCCGGGTTGCAGATCATTCGCCAGGCGCTCGAATCCGACCGCGAATTGAGGCAGCGCGATATCGACAATATAATCACGCGCTCGGAGACGGAGATATTCGACTACTTCGCGCAGAAAATCTATAGCGCGGAGCCTCCCGAAGTGCGCGCCCTTCTGATACGCTCGGCGCTCCCTCGTCACGTCACCCCCGAGGTGCTGAGCGAGGCCCTCGGAGTCTCGATCTCTCTCGATCAGCTTCAGGCCGTCGTGCGGGAGAACATATTCCTGAGCCGCGTGGCGGGCGAGGTCGATACGTTCATCTATCACCCGCTATTCCGCGACTTTCTCTGCAAGCAGCTCGAAGAAGAGACCACCCCGCCTGAGCGCGCCCGCATGCGCCTGAGCCTCGCCCGCTATTACGCGTCGAAGGAGAGCTGGGAGCTGGCTTTGCAAAACTTCTTCGAGGCCGGCGCGGAAGACGGGGCCGCCGAAACCCTGCTCGCGGCGCAGCGGCAGCTGCTCGCAAACGGGCTTACGCTTACCGTGAGCAAGTACTTTCCCCGGTTCAGCGACCGCACGCTCAACTCTCACCCGCAGCTGTATAACCTGATGGGCGACATGCAGGTGATCGAGGGGAACACGGTCCGGGCCGACTCGATGTACCGGTCGGCGATCGTCGCGGCCCGCAGCTTGGACGACGCATCGGCGGAAGCGGCGGCGCTCGCCGGACTCGCCCACACGGCCGCGCGCGACCATAATTTCAAGGACGCGATCAGGTACGCGGAGGAGGCGGGGGCGAGCCCGCCCTTGAAAGACTTAATTTCGAAAGACTTAATTTCGAAAGACTTGATTTCGCAGTTCGCGTCTCAGACGATCGACGCCATGCCGGACGAGTCGACCCTGCGGATCACGCTCGCCGCGCGCGTAAAGAACGTCATCGGAGCCGTCCGCGCCTTCGAAGGGAGATACACCGAGGCGACCGTTCTGATGGAAGAGGCGCTCAGGCTCGCGCACGAAGCGGGCGAGGCGCGCCTCGTTCGGACGATCTCGCACAACCTGGCCCTCCCGGCTTATATGGAAGGGGACTTCCCGGCGGCGCTCAGGTACTTTTCGCGCAGCCCCATCTCCGACCGGGACGGCGGGCGCGCGCATCCCGACTCGATTACGCTGTACCTGAACCGCGCGGCGATCTATACCGCGCGGGGCGAGCTTGAGCCCGCCGAGCGAGACATCGAGCGCGCCTCGGAAGTCACCGAGATCTTCAACCTTCGCGGGTTCCTGCCGCGCATACTCGAAGCGCGGGGAAATATCGCGCGCGAGCGACTCGATTTCGACGAGGCCGCGCGCCTCTACAACGGCGCGCTCGACGAGTACAGAAGGACGGACGCGGACCCGGTCAAGACCGATCTTTATTACGAGCGGGCGCTGCTGGAGCTCAGAAGGCGAGAGTATGAAGAGGCTCTGGACCTCATCAACCTCATGCTCGAAGACCGGAGAGCCTTCGGCCGCGACATAGAAGAAGCCATCGCCCGGCAGATGCGCGGGCGCATTCTAGTCGCGCGCAGTGACGCGCGGGCTATCTCCGACGCGGACGCCGGCGAGCCGTTGCTCAGACGGCTGCATTGCAATTACTATCTTGCTATCAGTTGTTATCTGAAGTCCCGGGCGCTTGCAGATAGAGACTCCGAGGGAGGCCGGCGCGCCCTGTTGGAGTTCGTATCCCTTGCCGAGCGGTTCGATTATAGCTACTTCATCACCTGCGAGGAGTCGTTTTACCCCTCGCTCGCTAAATTGTGCGAGTTGTATTCGGTCTCTTCCGAGTGGCTGAACAGGGTGCTGTCAGGCGCGCGAGAGGGAGTCGATAATGCTACGAATGATTATGAGCGGACCGAGGGGTTGCGCGGGGAGAAGTGAGGCAGACCTGCGCCGTCGCGGTTCGCTGGTCGTCGATTGATCCCCGGAAGAGAGACATGCTGCCGCAATTTTTTTTAAGGACGAAGCTATTGCCGCCGCGACTGGGGAGGCGTGTGCTGTCTCGGCCCCGCCTGTCTGAGCGCCTGCGAAGCTACCTCGACCGCCCGGCGACCATACTATGCGCC
>DATLMR010000412.1:0-2292 GCA_035537555.1 Blastocatellia bacterium | reverse complement strand
TTCAGATCGAAAGCGACTCTGGCCGGAGTGACGACCCAGCCTCTGCCCGCGATTATGGAAATCTCTCCGCGAGAACCCTGATTCGAATTGTTCGTGAGCCCCGCCGTAATCTCGAGAGTGACGGGCCTGCTCGATATGGGAAAGATCAGCTTTCGAGGCGAAAGGGTAATGGAGACCGGGGGCGCGATCTTAATGTCCCGGCGTATCTCGCCGAGAGCCTTGTCGGCGAAGACATACTCCACGGGCCGGGTGACAATGACGGTTTGCCCGTGAACGATCGCCTTAACTTCGGCGGAAAGCGGAGGTGGCGCGTTCGGCTCTATGCCGGTCCCGCCGTCGCCGGGCACGAACATATCTCCTTTGCGTGGATTCTTGAGCCAGTACGGCGCGGTCGGCGCGGCATCCTTTGCCACCGTGACCTGGTATTCCGTCCGGGTTATATTGGTGCCCTCTACGTCGGTCGAGGAATGATCTATTACCTTGACGCTCCAGCCTCCGGGATGCGAGATTTGCGGCATCTCGGTCTTCGTCGATGAATTGGCATAGGTCGTAAGGCTCACATTGAAGCTCTGGCCCGGAGTCACGATGTCATCCTTAGACACGCATTGGACCTGAATGCCTTCGGCCCGGGCGAGCGCGTCCATGAAATCCTTCTCTTTTTCAGCCAGGATGAACCTCGCTTCTCTAAGGCCTGCTCCGGGCTGGCCCTGCCCGCCGATCAGTTCGCGCACTTCGACGATCCTCTTCAACCCGCGAGCTATGATCGGGCTTACGGCCGAAGGCGCGAAGGGGTTGAACTGCTTCTTCGCTTCGTCGGCGGCCTGCTGCGCGTCGAGGAGCGCGCTATGTATCTCAGAAGCATTGGCCTCGGTGCCGCCCGCCTCTACCGCGATTTTATGAATTGCCATAAGGCTCGTGTCGATGCCGTCGAAGATGTCGCGCTCCAGGGCGGGAGTCTTCACGGACGATTCGACCAATCTGAGGTATGAGTACTGCGGGCCTTTACGTTGAAGGACGCCCTGGTCCTGGGACCGGTGCAGGCTCCGCCCTTCCATCGCGATCTCATAGTAGCTGCGGCCGAAGAGCGGGTCGTAGCTGCCGGTGTTTACGGCCAATATGCCGGGCGTGGGCTTCTCGCGGCTCTGAGCTCGCTCGGAATCGCGGACGTAAAGCTTCAAAGCCTTCCAGGGTGAGAGCCCCGAGGCGACCTGCTCGGGATAGCGCGACGGGTCGGCGGCGGCTTTAAAGGCCTCGACCGTAAGGAAGCCCGCCGCCTGGTGATGGCCGTGGCCGTCTTTTGGAGTCCCGCTCCACTGAGAGACGATCACAAGCGGCCGAAAAGTGCGGATCACGCGAACCATATCTCCGAGCACGGCGTCGCGGTCCCACCTTGCGAGCGCCTCATCGCGGACCTTGCTGAACCCGAAATCGAATGCGCGCGTGAAGAATTGTTGCGCCCCGTCGAGTCTGCGCGCGGAGAGCATCTCTTCGGTCCTGATGACCCCGAGCGGTTCGAACAATTCAGGTCCGATCAGGTTCTGCCCGCCGTCTCCCCGCGTGAGCGAAAGGTATGCGGTCCTCGCCTGTCTTCCACGCGCGAGGTAGGCGAGCAAGGCGCTGTCTTCGTCGTCCGGGTGTGCGCCGGTGTGCAGTACGCTCGCGACGACTCCGAGACGGTTGATCGCCTGGCCGAGCGCCGCGGCTCCACGGTCGATAGGGACGGCTCCCTCGCTCGCGGTTCTCGCGGCGGCAGATGAGGTCGCGCGCGGGTTTATGATGCCGAAAGAAAAGAACAGGGCCGCCGCGAGGACAAGTGATTCTACTCTGCGTGAACGCTCTGACACTATTCGCCTCCTGAAGGGTGACCACAGCCGGATGCGCGGTCAAGTATACGCAAGTCATTTGAGCCGGGCCAAATCAGTTTATAGCAGAACACACCCCGCGATGAAGCCGGTTCAAACGTTTCGGAGAGAACGGTCGCTCTCATCGCTCGGCATGCATTCATTCGATTCGCTGGATTCGACGGAGCGGGCGTGCAGGTCGAAGGGGAGGTAATTGGAGCGAATCAGAAAGGCGAATAGCCCGTCGACGGCCGGGAGCCATCCTCGCCTCGCTCGCACGCGCCGCGAGTGCCTGAGCGCGCGCGCGGCCTGCTACCTGCGAGGCAGGCTGTTATTCCTGGAGCCGGGCGGCGGGACATAGATAAAGACCCACTCGTCGTATCTGGTCAGGCCGTAAAGCGAGCGAATGGCATCCCCCTTCAGCTTCGGAGCCACGCCGACGATCGGGAGG
>DATLMR010000411.1:0-8650 GCA_035537555.1 Blastocatellia bacterium | reverse complement strand
CGCCATCCAGTCACCATCCTCGGTCCTGAATAAAAGCGAGCTAATCCCTGAGGCGCCACTAACGTCGCCCGAACTCCTCTGATCCCCTTTCAGAGGGACCGCGTCCGGAATCAGATCGCCGAGAGTAATCAAGTCGCGGCTGTTGAGAGTTTTTTTCCGCCCCCTCATATCGGTTATCATCTCGTTGGCTGTATCGCCGTGCCGGTGGTAGATTACCTTTCCGATAAAATGGATGAAGTTCGCGCCGAAAGGAAGCACAAAGTAGAGAGTGTCGAAAGCAGTATGGCCATTAGTATTTATACTATGCTGTACCACTAAGTCGTCATTGGTAAATTTATAGGTGATTCTCACCAGGTCTACATCTCCACCACTATGGGCGGCAACAGTTATTACGTTCCTTGTGGCAGTGCCGTTCGGAATGATAGGAAGTACTTCCCAGTCCCCTAAAAGGAAATTTTTGCGCGCCATATTTTCTCCTTATTCAACTCCGTTTCTTAGTTTATCGATTCCGATGAAGAGCGTTCTTAAGTTATTCAGCTGGCTGCCGAGCTTGAGGTACCTAGCTCGTATGCTCCTGAGGAAGGCATCGATCCCCGCTTCCGCGCCTCGAACGGCCGCCAGGTTCAGTAATTCCACATTTTGCTCGTTGAACTCTATTACCGCATCACCGAACCGGGCCACAATCGCAAGAACGGCCCCCCCGAGAACAGCCTCGGCCATCCCTTCGACATCATAGCCCTCGGCCGGAGCGGCGTCGGGAGAGTGAGCCCACGGATCCGTCACTTTCAGGAAATGGGCCTTCCCGGGAAAGTGTTCATCGGGGATCTGACCGACTAATTCGAGGGACCATCGCAGTGCCAATGGAAGCGAGGAGATATTTGCAATAAAGGCCTTCGCCTTCGCTCCCAGGCTGAAATATAGCTTGTACGGCTCCTGCTCCAAGTGGTCGTAATCGAGTGGTTCCGTGATGGACAGTATCTCTTCGGAAAGAGAGGCGTCGTACCACCGGGCAATCCATATTGCGCGGTCCCGCATCTGAACCTGATCAGGTTTAGGAGCCAGCCAGAGGGCTATATTCCTGTAATACGTCTTGATATGCTGGTACGCTTCTCTCGCGGCCGTCATATTCGGGTCGGCAGAGCTTTCCGCCCTTTCGAACTCCGCAAGGTTATACTCCATAAAGTGATGGAACGATGAATCGACAACTACTCGTCCAATGTTGACCGTTTGAGAATCTTTGTTCTCAACCAATACGCGATGCCCGTCGTATGCCCCGACCAAATTGAAAGAGTCCACTCGCGTAAGAGGGAAGAAAGTGCTAGGGCATTCGCCGCCCGGCCTTCCGACCTCTTCGTAAGTAACGTGCGGCTCGGTCAGCATCGCCTTGGCGACAATCTCGGGGGCCAGCCTGCCGCCATCCGGCAGCGGAGGGAATTCGACACACACGTACTCAGGGTCGGTATACTGGATAGTCTCGTTCAGCTTTTCAGGCAACACGCATTGGCCTTCGTGCATGTGATCAGGCAAATACCTGACCACATAGTTGCCTCGACCGAGCAGTTGATGCGGATATACTTTGCAGCCATCAGGGTCGGGCGGCGCGTACATTGTCGGGTAAATTGATTGGGGAGTGGCATCAGCCTGGGTTTTATCCTGGTATAAGTCCCCCTCTTTAGGTAAGCGCAATGAGTCGTGCCGGAACGCGCCATTCCGCTCAGGAACTCCATCAAACCATCTCCTCATACGGCGGACTCGCGGAAGGCTGCCGCACAGCGGGGCTCCGAGGGTTCCGTGATCTCCCGTGGCGAATACACCCTTACCGCTGTCCATAAAGCGGGCTATAGCTGCCTGCTCTTCTGGCCCGAGCGAGGAGCTGAGCCCCGCCCCAATGCCGAATAACCACAGCTCTTGAAATTCGCGCAGGTAAACATCCGTGATCATATCCAAGGGGCCGCTCGTCCCGACGTATTCCGTCCTATGTCTCTCCGTTATGTAGAATTGCGCGTAAGGTCCGGGATTATCACGAAGCGCTTTAACCAGGAGTGACAACCCATACAGACCGACCCCGTAATTACCATTTTTGTCCGTCAATATCAGGATTTTCACGACGTGCGGCTCGGGCAGCGCCCGATCTACGAATTGCGGAAAGTTCCTGAACAAAAAAAGGTGGTCTTTTGCGGCACGCTCGCGGACCTCGGGCGGCAGGTCTTCCAAAGTCATCTTCTTGCTGCCTGCGCCTTGCGTTGAATCAAAAGTCATAGAAAACTCCCCGACAAGCTAGGACAAAAAGTTCGCTGTTTAAATATTTAATCGTTGGTGTCTCATGGAGTTAATCGCTACGGTCAGGACCTCCACGATCTGTAGTAATTCACGGACCCTGTTACTACGGCGCGGCGTAATATATATCGTTTCCATTTTCAAAACAACATTGAAATCGTAATAAAAGTGGCCGGAATTGAACCCCCTCCAGATTCAGATCAAGAGGCAGGCAGGAACTCCAAGCTCAGCAGGCCACCGAAGCTCGGAGTTCCGCCCCCTCACTATTTAATGACCCTGAGGGCGAAAACATTTCACCCCCGAAGAATAAAATCGACGGGATGCGATCGATTGCAGGCAAAAAAAATACGGCTGAGAAAATCTCAGCCGTACGGCAATGCTATTTGACTCTCGTCGTGACGGGGCTTTAGATGTCGAGGTTCTTCACGTCGAGCGCGTTATCCTCGATGAACCGGCGGCGAGGCTCGACCGCGTCGCCCATCAATACAGTGAACATCTCGTCCGTCTCGACCGCGTCGTTGACCTGCACGTTGAGGATCGTGCGCTTCTCCGGTTGCAGAGTCGTCTCCCATAACTGCTCGGGGTTCATCTCTCCCAGCCCTTTGTAGCGCTGGATGTGGATGTCCTTCTTGGCCGCCGTCATCACGTGTTCAAGCAGCCCGGCGCGCGAATCGACGACGGTGCTGCTGCCGTTTTCGGAGATGACGAACGGCGGGCGGCTCAGGTCCTGAAGCTCTCCGTAGAGCTGCACGGCCTTCTGGAATTCCACGTGCGTGGCAAGCTCCCAGTCGATTATCACGCGCCCGTTGCCGCGAGTGCGCGCGATGACTATCTCGAAGACGCCGTGCTCTTCATCCGAATCGAGCTCGGTCTGGAACCCGGCCGTCTCAAGCGCCGCCGCGACCTTCTGGAGAAGGGTCTCTTTTCCGAATACTTCGTGCAGCTTGGTCCCGTCTTTCGGCTGGATGACCCCTTTCGGCCCCGCGAACGCATCGATGACCGACTCTACCAGCTTGCGGTCGTGCAATCGCCGCTCGAGCTTGTCCATGTAAGTATCTAGGTCGGCCAGCTTTTCGAGCATCTTCCTCAGTTCCGCGCCCTTGAACTCGGCCCTGGTGGCCTCCACGCTGACGGTCACGTTCTCCGTGGCCTTGCGCATGAGAAACCTGGAGAGCTCTTTTTCGTCGCGCATGTACTGCTCGCTCTTCCCTTTCTTGACCTTGAAGAGCGGCGGCTGCGCGATGTAGACGTGGCCGTGGTCGATCAGCTCCGGCATCTGCCTGTAAAAGAAAGTGAGCAGGAGCGTGCGGATGTGCGAGCCGTCGACGTCCGCGTCGCAAAGCAGGATGATGCGGTCGTACCGGAGCTTCGACAGGTCGAAGTCGTTTTTGCCTATCCCCGTGCCGAGCGCCGTGATCATAGTGCGAATCTCGGAATGGCCGAGCATCTTGTCGTAGCGGGCTTTCTCGACGTTGAGGATCTTACCCTTCAGGGGCAGTATGGCCTGCGTGCGGCGGTCGCGGCCCTGCTTGGCGCTGCCGCCGGCCGAATCGCCCTCGACCAGAAAGAGCTCGCACAGCTTCGGATCTTTCTCCGAGCAATCGGCGAGCTTCCCGGGAAGGGCCGCCGAATCCAGGGCGCCCTTGCGGCGGGTCAGGTCGCGCGCCTTTCGCGCCGCCTCGCGCGCGCGCGCCGCGTCGAGGGCCTTGGCGATGATCTTGCGCGCCACGGTCGGGTTCTCTTCAAAGTGCCGGCCCAGGTGCTCGTTTACGAACGTTTCGACCGCGCCCTTCACGTCGGAGTTGAGCTTGCCCTTGGTCTGGCCCTCGAACTGGGGCTGGGGCAGCTTGACGCTTACGACCGCCACCAGTCCTTCGCGCACGTCTTCGGGAGCGAGCTTCTCGTCATCCTTCTTGAACAGCCCGGAAGACCGCGCGTAGTTGTTTATCGTGCGGGTCAAAGCCGCGCGAAAGCCGGTCAGGTGCGTGCCGCCGTCGACGGTGTTGATGTTGTTTGCGAAGGTCTGGACGATCTCGTTATAGCCGTCGTTGTACTGGATGGCTATCTCCACGGCGAGCGAGTCGGTGGGGCTGTCCTCCTTGAAGAAGTAGATCGGCTGCGCGTGCAGCACGGTCTTGTTCTTGTTCAGGTGCTTGACGAATTCGGCTATGCCGCCCTTGTAGAAGAACTCGTGGTTCTTCTCCGTGCGCTCGTCGGTTATGGTGACGCGCACGCCCGAGTTCAAAAACGCCTTCTCGCGCAAGCGCTGCGAGAGCGTGTCGAAGTTGAAGTCGATCACGTCGAAGATCTGGGTGTCGGGCTTGAAAGAGACCTTGGTCCCGCGCTTGCGCGTGTTGCCGGTCTGCTTGAGGCGGCCCTGAGGAATGCCGCGCACGTATTCCTGCTCGTAGGTATGACCGTCGCGCCAGATCTCGAGCCTCAGCGATTCGGCCAGAAAATTCACCACGGAGACGCCCACGCCGTGCAATCCGCCCGATACCTTGTAAGCGTTGGAATCGAACTTCCCGCCCGCGTGCAGCTTGGTCAGGACCACTTCGGCCGCGGAGACCTTCTCTGTCTTGTGAATGTCGACGGGGATGCCCCGGCCGTTATCGACGACCGTGATCGAATTATCCATATGAATCGTAACGTCTACGCGGTCGCAATAACCGGCCTGCGCCTCGTCAATAGAGTTGTCGACGATCTCATATACGAGGTGGTGAAGCCCCATCTCGCTCGTCGAACCGATATACATCGCGGGCCGCTTGCGCACGGCATCACGCCCTTCGAGGACGGCTATCGAACTCGCGCTATAATTATTTGCGCTCACAGATTTCTCCTTATCTGACACTCTTCTTAATGCTTCGCTCATTATCTCCTCTGCTTGTTCCAACCCCTTTCGGATGCCCGGGGTTTGACCTGTTTACTCATCTATCAACATCTCGCGCACGGTCCGCTCCAACTCCTCCGAGTGGGCCTCTTCCTGGCCGTGCGCAGCTCCCTGATGAAGGGCCATGATGTCTGCCGACCCGGGGCTGGGGTCGGGAACCGCCCGGCCTCCGTCTACATAATAGACAGAAGCGCGGTCGCTGTAGCGACTTGCTATGGCCCTGCGAGACGTGCTGACAAAGGTTTGAGCGCGGCCTTCAAGCTCTACAAGCAGCGCTTCAATGCGTCCTTTATCAAGCTCCGCATCGATATCATCGATGAGCAAAACGGGGCTTTCTTCGTAAATGGAATTATAGATGGAAACCTGAGCTAAATCAAGGAGTAATAAGGCACTTCGCTGTTGCCCGGCGCTCCCGTAACGGGCCACTTCGCGCCCGTCCGCGAGTATTTCCAGGTCGTCTCTGTGAGGGCCTATGAGCGAGTGGCCGGAAGCTATCTCGGCGTTCAATCTGAGGGCCAGACGGTCCCTGTAAAGGCTGTCGTAGCGGTCCAGGTCGCCCTTTCCTTCGAGCTGCGAGCGGTAGCGAACGTTGACCCGCTCCGCTCCGAAGATCGCCCGGCCGTGGTCGTTCTCGTCGAGCACGCGGTTCAAGCGCTCGACGTAGTCGACACGAGCCATGTGGACCGCCGTGCCGAAATCGATGAGCTGCTCGTTCCAGGCCTGGACCTGCTCGACGTATCTCGCGGGGCTCTCGCTCCTGCTCGCCTGGGCCAGAAGCCGGTTCTTCTGCCGGATGATATGGTTATACCTGGAGATGGTGTTGAGAAAGCCCGGAGATATGGTGACGACTCCCCGATCTATGAAGCGGCGGCGCTGGCTCGGTTCTCCTCGAATCACGTCCATCTCTTCGAGAGAAAAGACGAAGACATCCAGATTGCCGAGATAGCGAACCACCGTTTCCCGTTTGCCGTTGACGTAAAGCTCTTTGGTCGATTCCGTTAAAAGCAGCTGGATCTGCTTGGTCAACGAGCCGCGCAAAGTCTCCCCGCGAAGCAGACTCTCGCCCGCGCCGAAACGAATACAGTCGCGCACCTGGCTGGTGCGAAACGACTTGGTGGTGCCGAGTACATAGATCGCTTCGAGCCAGTTGGTCTTTCCCTGAGCGTTATTGCCGTAAAAAATATTCAGGCCGGGGCCGAATCCGACGAAGCCTTCGAGGTTGCGAAAGCCGGACGCCTCGACTCGACTCAGTTTCATGCCCAAATGTTACCACAAAGCTTTTTCGCCGTCATGAAAGCCGCCGCTCGCGAGCCTCCGGCGGCCCTTCTTAAATTTCCCGGCCTTTTGCGAGCCTCTACATTTGACAACCCTCATTTCCCTGATATAGCTTTGCTGCGATCACCGGAGGCAATCGTTTCTCATTCACGGCAGTTTCTCGCATCATCAGGGGGGCACGCAACTTGGAGCGGCAAGCCAGAACGGGCGGCGAAAGAGTCGAAATCAAGGCCAGAGACAAGTTCTGGAGCCGCGCATTCCACATCGAGTGGGAGCACCAGTTCCCCGAAAGGAACCTGACGCCCGACGGCGCGGACCGATTCCTGATCGCTCCCGAATGGCTCGGCGACCTGGAGGCGGTAGCGGCCGAGACCTGCTGCCGCATCGTTCGCGCGCCCGCCAACCCGAACCGCAGGCAGTGGATGAGCGGCCTGGTCTCAAAACGCGGCCGGAGCTAGCGGGCGCGGGGCCGGTGACGCGGACGAATGGGTCGGGGTGAATTATTATGCGTAGAGTTCGCGCGGGACTGATCGGAGCGGGGTTCGTCGGCCCGCTTCACGTCGAAGCGGTGCGGAGGCTCGGATTCGTGGACGTGGTCGCCCTCGCGGCGTCGAGCGAGGAGTCCGCTCGCAGGAAGGCGGAGACGCTCAACATCGAGCGGGCTTATGCCGATTACAACGAGCTTTTACTCGACCCTACCATCGAAGTCGTGCACGTCTGCACGCCGAACAACCTGCATCATCAGGTGGTGATGGCCGCGATCCAAAACGGCAAACACGTCATCTGCGATAAGCCGCTCGCGCTCACCTCCGTCGAGGCGCGCGAGATGCGCGACCGTGCGCGCGACGCAGGCGTAGTGAACGCCGTCACGTTCAATTACCGATTCAATCCGCTCGTTCAACAGGCGCGCGAGATGATAGCCAGGGGCGACATCGGCAAGGTCCGGTTCGTCCAGGGCTATTACCTTCAGGATTGGCTGCTGTTCGAGACCGATTTCTCCTGGCGGCTCGAAGCCCAGAAGGGCGGCGCTTCGAGCTCGGTCGGCGATATAGGCTCCCACTGGTGCGATACCGCGCAGTTCATCTCGGGGCTTCGTATCACCCGGGTACTCGCAAGCTTATCGACCATGGTGCAGGTGAGAAAAAAGCCGACGGGAGCGCGCGAGGCATTCGCCGCCGCAAACGTCGCCGATCAGATGGAAGATTATGTCGTTACTTCCGACGATCTCGGCTCGGTCCTGGTCGAGTTCGAAGACGGCGCGCGCGGCGTTTTCACCGTCGGCCAGGTCTGCCCGGGCCACAAGAACGATATGCGTATCGAGGTCGCGGGCTCGCTCGCTTCCGTCCAGTGGGAGCAGGAGCGGCCGGACGAAATGTGGATAGGCTACCGCGACAAGCCTAACGTGCACCTGAGGCGCGACCCGGCCCTGCTGAGCCCCGAGGTGCGCCGCTACTCTTCTCTGCCCGGAGGCCACGGGCAAGGGTGGGCCGACGCTTTCAGGAACCTGATGATGAACATCTATGGATTCATCGCGGGCGGGCTCGATCCCGTGCAGGACTCTGACAGCATAGATTTTCCCACGTTCGAAGATGGCTATCGCGTCAACTGCATAGTCGATGCTATAGTCCGCTCGAACGTCGACCGCTCGCGATGGACCGCGGTCGAATACTCTTGAGATTCCAGTTTTGATATTCTTCCTTTTCAGGAGGCGGAGATGGCAGAAGAGAAAGACGACATAACGACAAGAAGAGAGGCGCTCAAGGGAATAGGGCTCGGCATCGGAGTGATTGCCTCGCTCCCAGTCCTGGGCTCGAATGCTTCCGCGCAGACGGCCGCGCACGATCACGCGAGCCACGCCGCGCAGGCGAAGCCCTCGGCTCCGGAACCGCTCAAGTTCTTCACCCCGGAAGAGAACGC
The DNA here is from genome assembly GCA_035537555.1 of Blastocatellia bacterium. Lineage (GTDB taxonomy): Bacteria > Acidobacteriota > Blastocatellia > UBA7656 > UBA7656 > DATLMR01. The sequence continues at coordinate 291 of DATLMR010000411.1, read as the reverse complement.
AACCGTGATCGAGATGTCGGAGAGGATCATTCCCGCCGATGACTCTTCTCCCGGCGCTAAAGCCGCCCGCGTCTCGGAATACATCGATCTCATCGTGAGCGAGTCTTCCGATTTGACGAAGCAGGCCTGGCGAGACGGGCTCGCCGCCGTCGATAAGAAGAGCCGCGACATGTTCGGCAAAGCCTACGCCTCAGCGACCGCGGACCAGCAGGTCCAGCTGCTCAAAGAGATAAGCAAGAACGAAAAGTCGCCCCAGACAATCGAAGAGCGGTTCTTCCGCACGATCAAGTA
>DATLMR010000410.1:0-13629 GCA_035537555.1 Blastocatellia bacterium | reverse complement strand
AGGTCCGAATAGCAGAAGACGCCGCTCTCTTCAGCCGGAAAGACGCGCCCTCCGAGCCTTCGGCCCATACCGGCCGTGAATTCGAGGATGTCGAGGGCGCGGCGGACTTCTCCCGCGGATTCGGCGAGCACCTTCCCCTCTTCGCGCGTGAGCAGGAGCGCGAGCTCGTCTTTTCGCGAGTCGATCCACGCGAGCCAGTCGAAAAGGAGCCTGCCTCGTTTCGGAGGCGGCACCCGGCTCCACGCATCCCTGGCCCGCTCGGCGGCCTCGACCGCGCGCCGCGCATCTTCGCGCGAGGAGTCGGGCGCGCGCGCCGCAAGCACGCGCTCGTCCGCCGGGTCGAATCGATCTGTCCACCTCTCCGCCTCTGAAGCCTCCCAAAGCCCGTCGATGAAGTTCAACACCGTCTGCCCAACCTCGGGAATACCGCTCATATGATCTCCGTTCTTCTCAAAATCGTTGCGGCATTATACACGAAACGGGCCGCCTTCAGCCGCCTCGCCTTAATCGAGAAAGGATACAGATAAATGAACGGGCTTCCCCGTCGTCCCGGACCCGTCGTGCGGGCCTGTATCTTCCGCTATTACCCGCCGATTCTAATTATTGACAAAGGGTGGGCGGCATATTACACTGGCCGCGTCGTTTAAGCTATTTCAAGCGTCACCGATAAAGGCACACCAGGAGTGATCCTGGGTCGCAAAGCCAAGGTCTTTGGGAAGCGACCGCGATCCGGAATCGATAGAGATCGCCGTTCGAATCGCTCGCGTTTCAAAGAATGTCTGGCCGCCGAAGTGAAGTTGAAAAACGCTCCCTTCCAGTTTTCAACTCCACTCATTTACCGTCCCCTATTGAGCGCTTATCATCGTCGGCAGCAATGACCGGCCGGAACCGCGCCTTTAACGGATGAGCTTGCCCCGCTGACAGGAGGGAGCATGAGGTCATCTGCAATACTAAGCGCCATAGTCCTTCTGGGACTCGTGGCCACCGGCGCATACGCGCAGGATGCGAACATAAATATGGGAGTCGATCCGGTCGGCGCGGCGCGGCTCGAAGCGCCCCGCACTCCTAAGCTGGTCGTCTACGAAAACCTCGCAGCCGCGCAGGCGGCGAAGCCCGCCGCGCCCGCGCCGGGCGCTACGAAGAATGGCCCGGGTAAAGAGGCCGCGAGCGGAGCCGCTCCGAAGGGGGCGCCTCAAAACGGGGCATTACAAAACGGGGCCTCGCAAAACACGGGGCAGATGGCGCTTTCGCCGCCGCGCCCGATAGTGCTTTCGGGCTCGCAGCCCGCGACCCCGCTCACGGGGAGCCTTCAGACTACGGGAAATCCCGTCTACGACGACATCGTGTTGAAAGCGGCGGCGCGCCACGGAGTCGATCCGAATCTCGTCTTCTCGGTGATGCGGCAGGAGTCCGGCTTCAATTATCGCGCCCGGTCTTACAAGGGCGCGACCGGCCTGATGCAGCTTATGCCCGGGACCGCGCGGCGGTTCGGCGTGCAGAATATCTATGATCCGGCTGAGAACATCGAAGGCGGCACGCGGTACCTCAAGTTTCTGCTCGACACGTTCGACGGAGATGTGGGGCTTACGTTGGCCGGTTACAACGCGGGTGAAGGAGCCGTGATGAGGTTCGGCTATCAGGTGCCGCCATACCGCGAGACGCAGAATTACGTGCGCAGCATCACCGCGAAATACGGCCGCTCTAAGCACGCTTCGGCGCTCTCGCAGAAGAGCCCGGTGGTCGCCAGGAACCTGCCTCCGGCCGCGGCCGCGTTCTCGGGCGGGTCGAGCACGCGCTTGTCCAATAATTATTGATCTCTGCTTCGCCGGGTGATAATCTCTTGCTCGCCTCCGGCAGCCCTTATGCTTCTCAGCTTGGCTTTAAGCGGGTCCCCCTATAAAACGTCCCCACGCATATAGAGATATTATGAAGTCGAACCGGGCCAGGTTATTTGTCGATGTGATCGTCTTCGCGCTGATCTTTTGCCTCACGGCCCGCCCGGCCCTGAACGCCGCCGACCCCGGAGCATCTTCCGCTCATCCCCGCTCGCTTGCCGAGAATCTCTTCGCCAGCGCGGCAGACCTCGGGCGCGCTCTGCACGATCGCCCGCTCGAGCAGAGGAGTCTGGACGATTACCGCCGCGCGCTCGACGCCTTCAACCAGGTCGCAAGGCTCAACACGAACACGTACTTTTCGGCGGAATCCTACGCCCGCATGGCCGAGCTACAGCGCGAGATGGCCGACGTGTCGGGCGATTCGGCGCTCTACCGGCAGGCCATCGAGACCTTTAGAAGAATAATAATCGAGCACCCGCAGAGCATTCTCGTGGGCGACGCCTTGGTCAGCATCGCGCACATCTATGAAGAGAACTTGCAGGACCTCGATGGGGCCGCGTCCGCTTACAGAGAGCTGATGCTTCATTTCCCGGACTCCGTACTGGCCCGCGAATCGCGGGCGGTGCTCGCGCGCTTCGAATCGCAGCTGCGCGACCGGCCCGTCGACGTGGCCGCGCCTTCGGGGAGGCCCGCGATTTCGGACGACTACCCCGGACTCGCGCGGCTCACGAACGTCCGCAATTTCAGCGGCCCTGATTACGCCCGCGTGGTCATCGACCTGTCGGGCGAGACCTCTTACAGGGACTCGCGCGCCGGGGACAACGTGGTGGCGGTAAGCCTCGACAACTCTATCGTCTCTTCGTCGCTTTACGGGCGCCGCTTCATAGTCGGAGCATCGGCCATGCTCAAGCGTGTGAAGGTGTCGGAGGACTCGACCTCGGGCGCGGGCGTGCGCGTCGAGATCGAGGTCGGCGCGCTTTCGGATTACTCTATCTTTCGGCTCTCCGCGCCTTCGCGCCTCGTCATCGACCTTCACGCGAAATCGGCGCTCGGGCGCTCGGGCGTGAAGTCTCCCTCGGAGGCCTTGCGAGACGAAGAGGATTCGCCGGATGAGACGGCCGCGGGCGAGCGCGCCGCTTCGCCCTCCGGCCCGCCCGGGCGGGAAAAGCCCGGCTCGGAAACCGGCTCGGCTTCGGCCCCGAAGCCTGGGGCGGGCGCGCGGGATTCAGGAAAGGCCCTGCTCTCTCTGCCCGAAATCCATGATCCTATTCTGCCTTTCAATCCCGCGGAACAGCTTTCCGCCAGCGCGCCTTCGGCGGGGGTGAGCGCGATTGCGAGCGAGCTCAAGTCCGCGGGCGCGGCCGTCAAGTGCGTCGTGATCGACCCGGGCCACGGCGGGCATGACACGGGCACCATAGGCTCTAACGGAATGCGCGAGAAAGACCTCGTGCTCGACGTGGCGAGACGGCTGCGGGCGTATATCAAGCGGAATTATCCGGATGTCGAGGTGGTATTGACGCGGGACTCGGACCGGTTCGTCGCGCTCGAAGAACGGACCGCGATAGCGAATTCGCGCCGGGCGGACCTGTTCATCTCCGTCCACGCCAACGCGAGCGAATCGCGCGGGGCTTCGGGGGTCGAGACGTACTTCATGAGCCCGGACCGCGCTCCGTCGGAAGACTTGAAGGCCGCCGCGCGCGAGAACGCGAAGTTCGCGGACGACAAGCGCGGAGAGCCTGAGGCGAACCGCGCAAGCCCCGTGGTCGCGAGCGTGCGCGCGGGAAACCGCGTGGCCGAGTCGCGAGAGCTCGCGCGCTACATACAGTCCGGGCTCGTGCGCGGAATAGGGGCCGCTTCTCCGCGCACCGCGACCAATCGGGGAGTCAAGCACGCGCCCTTCACGGTGCTGCTCGGGGCGTCGATGCCGAGCGTGCTGGCCGAAGTATCTTTCATGTCGAACCCGCGCGACGAGGCGCTCTTGCAGACCTCGCAGTTCCGCGAGCGGATCGCCGCGTCGTTATTCGCGGGCCTGAACGCCTACCTGAAGAAGAGCCGCGCCTCCGAGCCTAAGAAATCCTGAGAGGTGAGAGGGAAAGCCGGAAAGGCCCGCGCTCAGATTCCGCTCGTGTTCATCAGCACGACGCGCCAGCCGTCGGGATCTTCGAAGGTCACTCCGTTTTCGGCCCAGTAAGGGTTTTCGGGAGGCGCGGGCGAATGGCCCATCGAGGCGAGGCGCTGGACCAGCCGGTCGATCGACTCTTTATCCGGAATGTAAAAGACCAGGAGGTTGTCTTTCGAGGGCGCGGGGCAGGGGCTTCCGTCTTCGTGCCGGGTGAATTCGAGGTGGTAATCTTTACCCGGGAGCCCTAACATCACACCGGAGTAGCCCGCGTGGCCTTCGAACGAGCCGACTACTTCCAGCCCGAGGCCGTCGCGGTAGAACCGCACGACCTCGCGTAATTTATCCGTGGGCCGCGCCACCCTCACCTGAACCGCGTTCAAATCCTCAGGCCACATTTCGATCCCCCTTTAATTCTTCTTCTTCACGTCCTGAAGGCTGACCAGGCCCACGATGAGGCCGTTCGGGTCGAGGACCACCGCGCGGCCGAGCCCATTCTTCTCCACGCGCAGGCGGGCTTCGGCAACGGGAGTCAGAGAGCTGATGAACATCGAGTCGTCTACCGGTCGCATGCAATCGCGCACGGAGAGCCGCGCCCACTCCTCGCGCGGGACCGCCTTCAACTCTTCGAGCAGCAGCAGGCCGTGCAGCCTCTTGTCTCTCGCCACGGGAAAGCTGGTATGGCGGTTGTTGTCGAGCACCCTGTTTATGAATTCGGAGATCATCATGTCCGGCGATATGAGCACCACGTTCCGATTCATCACCTCTTCGACCGTGCCGCGCCTGGAGTGCCACGCGCTGCGCGAGCGCGCGTCGGAGGTGCCGAGCATCACGGCGATGACCAGGCCGATTATCACGCTCCACATCCCCGTTATGTAGTCCCTATAAAAGAGCGTATACAGGCCCCAGATTATGAGCGTTATCGCGATTATCAACCCCATGCGGAGGGCTATCTGGGTCGAGAGGCGGAAGTTCTTGTTGAAGTGCCAGAGCACGGCCCTCAGCACCCTCCCGCCGTCGAGCGGCAGGCCCGGCATGATGTTGAACCCTGCCAGGAACCAGTTGACCAGCCCCAGGTGCTGAAAGACCTGGCCCCCGGCCCGGTACCCGGCGTATTGAGCGAGCAGGGTATGAATGGCCAGGAATAACGTGCCGAGGATGAAACTCGACGCGGGGCCGACGACGGCGATCTTGAACTCGGACGCGGGATTTGCGGGCTGCCCTTCGAGCGTGGCCAGCCCTCCGAAGATGTAGAGGGTGATGCTGCCGGTGCCGAGGCCTTCGGCCCGCGCCATCAAGGCGTGCGACAGCTCGTGCGCGAGGACCGACGCGAACAGCAGGGTCGTCGTCGCAAGCCCCAGAGTCCAGTAATGCCTGCTCAACAGCCCGGGCGCTTCGCGGGGCAGGTAGAAAGATGCTATCGCCCAGGTGTAGAAGGGAAAGACCGGCAGCCAGCTGTAATGCGCTCTGATCGGTATGCCGAAGACGTGCCCCAGGTTTAACGGTTTGGAAATTGATCTCATCGCTTGAATCGCATCATACGCTTTAACGCTCCACCGAAGTTTACATGCGCCTTCACCCGCGCTCAAGGAACCCTCGCCTCAGAGATTCGGGCCGCTTCTTCGCGCAAGGCCTCTTCGTGGACTGTGCCGGGACGATACTCTATAATCAAGCCGCCGGAAAAGGAACCCTTATGGAACTTTACATCATCCGCCACGCGATAGCTCAGCCCCTCGGAAATAAGAACGATTTCACGGATGAGGCGCGCGCCCTTACCTCCGAAGGCCGGGATAAGATGCGCGACGTGGCGCGGGGGATGCGCAAGCTCGGGCTGGAGCTGGACCTGATATTGACCAGCCCTCTCGTCCGCGCGGTCGAGACGGCGGAGATTCTCGCGAGCGTTTTCGGCGAGAGCAAGAAAGATATCGAGCAGACCGGCAACCTCGCCCCGGGAGCCTCTTCCGGCGAGCTCTTCGCCGAGCTCAAGGGGTGGACGGGAGTCGAATCGGTCGCCCTGGTGGGCCATCAGCCTGACCTGGGCGAGCTGATTTGCAAAGTGGTCGGGAGCGACGGCGGCTTCTTTCTGGAATTGAAGAAGGGGGGCGTCTGCTGCATAACCGTAACCGAGACCGTGCCCGACATTCACGGAGCTTTGAGCTGGCTTATGACTCCGAAACAGATGCGCCTTCTGTCGAAGCTTTGAATCTCGGCCGGCGGCCCTGGTCCTTTACCCGTGGAGCAGCAGGCCAGAGGGAGTTATAGATTTGTACTTCATCGCCATCGCTTCGGGCTTCGCCGTGGGGCTGGTCGTCTGGGTCGTCGCATCGCACGGGATAGCCGCCTCGATTACCCGGGCCGAGGCGCGGCAGCCGCACCTGTTCGGCACCAGACGCCTGCGCGCGGGCGAGGCCATAGCGTGCGGCCTGCTGCTTGTCGCGTGCCTCGCTCTCGCTTACTGGATCGCCTGGGCGATGATTAAATAAAGCCGGTCAACCGCCCGACAGCATTCTCTTCAGAAGCTTTCCCGTCGGGCCTTTGGGTATCTCTTCCAGGAACTCGACCGACCTCGGGCATTTGAAGTCTGCCAGGTGGCCCCGGCAGAACTCGATCAACTCCTGCTCAGACGCGCTCTGGCCGGAGCGAAGCACCACGTAAGCCTTCACCTCTTCGCCGTAGAGCGGATCGGGGATGCCTATCGTCGCCGCGTCCTTTACCTTCGGGTGGCGGTAAAGCACTTCGTCGATCTCGCGCGGGTAGATATTCTCTCCGCCGCGAATGATCATGTCGCTCTTGCGGTCCACTATATAGAAGAAGCCGTCCTCGTCCACGTATCCGAGGTCGCCCGTGTGAAACCATCCCGACCTGAAAGCCTCGCGCGTGGCGTCTTCGTTGCCGAAGTACCCCTTCATGATATTCGGCCCGCGCAACACTATCTCTCCCACCTCGCGCGGCCCCAGCTCCCTCTCTTCATCGTCGAAGACCCTCACTTCGTTCCCGATCGGCAGCCCCACGGAGCCGATGCGGCGGCGCTCGTCCGGCGGGTTGAACGTCGACCGGCAGGTCGATTCCGAGAGGCCGTACCCTTCGATGACCGGGCAAGGGAAAAGCGACTCGAACGTCTTCATCACTTCGACCGGCACGGGCGCGGAGCCGCAGAGGGCGAACCTCAAGCGGCTCACGTCGAGCCCTTCGGGGACTCCGCCGGGGTAGGTCTGATTGAGCAGGGCCAGCATCGTCGCCACCGAGCCGAAGTAGGTCACGCCGTGTTCCGCGATCAGTTTCCAGTGGAGGGACGCTCTGAAGCGCGGCGCGAGAACTATGCTGCCCCCGGCGTGGAGCGCGGCCAGACCCGTCGTCATCAGCGCGTTGACGTGAAACAGCGGCATGATCATAAGCGCGCGGTCTTCGCCTCCGAGGCCGAGCCATTCGCCGATCTGCCTCGCGTTGCTCAGAAGATTGCCGTGCGTGAGAAGCACGCCCTTGGGCCTGCCGGTCGTGCCGGAGGTGTAGATGATCATCGCTTCATCGTCACGCGATATGCCGGCGTCCGCGAGGCTTGATGACCTGCCGTTTCCCTCCTCCGAAAGAGAGTAACGGACGACCGATTCATCCATCGCGTCGTCGATCGATTCGGTCGCGGAGCCGCCGGCCAGTATGACGGCCGCGAGCGAGGGCATCGCCCGGCGCGCCTCCGCCACGACCGGGTAGAGGTCCGGTTGAGTGACGATGACGCAGGCGCGGGAATCGTTGACTATGAACGCTACTTCGTGAGACTTCAGCAGAGCGTTGACGGGGCCTGCCCACGCTCCCGTCTTGAAACAGGCGAAGTAGAAGATCAGGTACTCGACATTGTTGGATAGAAAGAGGCTTACCACGCGCCCTTTCGTGACGCCGAGCCGCAGGAGCAGCTCCGCCGCGAGATCGACTTCCCGGTTGAACTCCTCGTAGGTGAGCCTGCGCCCGTCGTGGGCGGAGATGAGGAACTCTTTTTCGGAATAGCCCCGGGCCCGTGATTCGAGCAATTCTCTTATATTCTCAGACTCTTGACCGGACATAGCGACCATCTTAGCGAAAACGCCCCCGATCCGAAATTGATTTCAGTAACCGAGCTCGACCGAGGCTAAAGCAATAAAAAGGCCCCTGCCCGCGCTCGATTTCAATTACGGTTTGAAGTTAAATACAACCTGTTATACTGAGCCAAACCCGCGCAGGGATCTGTATAAGGCGAGTATCACCTTATACAGAAGCTTCTTTTGAAGGCGCGCGGTCCGGCGAGCGACATCATCGTGCCAATGAGCTGCCGTCATGATAAGGTCCGGGGTTAATATAAGGGAGTGGAAACTTGGAACCGGAGAGTGGAATGCCAGTTCGCATGAGCATGAAGAGAGCCCTTCTTTATTCAACCCTGATCGTCTCGCTTGTCTGCCTGCCGGGCTGCCGAAACGAGCCCGGCCAGGAGGATGCAAAGGCGGCCCCGGGGAACGCGAACCAGAACGGGTCAGAAGGCTCGCCCGGCTTCGAGGGCAGTCCTGTAGACGTGGACACGGATGAAGAGAAGCTCCTGTTGATCAATTCGGTGCCGCTCGGGATCGGCTACGAGGACGTGAAGAGCAGGATTCCGGAGACGGGAGAGATGAGCATCGAAGCCTACAGCGAATACATGCATCGCCAGGGCCTTGCCAGGGCTTCGACCGATATGCGCGTGCTGGACCGCGACGCGAAGCTCGAATTCAATTTCGAGAACAATAACCTCTACAGCTATTACTACAGGATCGACGGGCTCGACGAGGGCGCGGCCTCGAGCCTCTACGGGCGCTTGCAGGCCTTCTATTCCGAGAGACTCGGCAAGCCGCGCGAAGAACAGCAGGCCGGGGGAGATGCGCGCTCGCGGTCGAGCTACTGGTCCGCGGAGAAATACCACGTCGTGATGACTGACAGCGCGCAGCCCGGAGGGCACATCCTTTCCTGGGGCTTTCAATCAGAACGCCCCTGATCTTTCTTCAGACGGATTTCATGCGACGGGCCTGCGTTGACTTCGGGCCGGAGGACCGCTAAATTTCTCGCCTGATTTTGACGGATAATCAACAGGTCTCGGAGGACGGATGGCCATCAAGTCTGATGTGTGGATCAAGCGTATGTGCCGCGAGCACGGATTGATAAGCCCATATGAAGAAAAGCTGATTCGAACGGTGGACGACCGGCGGATCATAAGCGCGGGGCTTTCGAGCTACGGCTACGACTGCCGCCTCGCGCGAGACGAGTTCAAGGTCTTCTCTCCCGTCACCGGGACCGAGATCGACCCGAAGAATTTCGACCCCAACAGCCTGCTCGACGTTCCCCTTCGCCGCTCGGAAGACGGCTCGGATTACTGGCTGCTGCCTCCGCATTCCTACGCGCTCGGGGTCACCATCGAACAGTTCAGGATGCCGCGCACGGTCACGGCCCTGGCAATCGGCAAAAGCACGTACGCGCGCTGCTTCAGCGCGGATACCAGGGTGGCGCTAGTCGATAGAACAAGCCCAACGCTTGAAGAATTGGCCGAGCGATCCATGAAGGGCGAGCTATTCTGGGGCTACAGCGTTGGTAGATACGGCAGGTTAATGGTTACCCTTCTTGAGGCACCTCGTTATATAGGCAGAGACAGCCTTATAGAGATCACACTTGATAATGGCGAGCCGATACTCTGTACGCCCGACCATAAGTTCATACTGCGCGACGGCAATACAATCGAGGCCGGCTCGCTCAAGGGCGGAGAGTCCCTGATGCCTCTGTACCGCGATCTCTGGCGAGGCTACGAGATGGTCTATCAACCCAGCAACGGTTTTCTATATCCAACCCACAGACTCACCGACGAATGGAACTTACGCAACGGGGTCTATGAGGATACACCTGGTACACATCGGCATCACATCGATCATATTCGCACAAACAATAACCCCTGGAATATAGCTCGCGTGGATGCCGCAGAGCACATCCGCCTCCATAATAGAGAGTTCTATGGAGGAGATTTTGACTCACAGGCGCATAGCGACTCTATTAAGGCGGCACTGGCCAAACTATCAGAAGACCCCGCATGGCTGGCTAACTACAAGCAGGAACAACAGACGAGAGCGCTCAACTTCTGGGCTGATCCCAAATACGCGGACGCCCGAGACGGCTCGTTACAACGTAGAATAGAGTACTGGTCTTCACCCGACGCCCGCTCGGCACAAAGCGCTCGAATTCAAAAGTTCTGGGCTGAAAATGAAGACCGTCGCGAGCAAGTCAGCGCAGCTTCCAAAGAATATTGGGCACGGGCAGGCGAAGATAGACACGGGCAGCAGCGTGAAATCGCCGGTCAGCTCAACTTACGAGCCGACATAGACGAAGCCGCTGTAGCCTCAGCTTTAAAGGCCACAGGAAGTATTCGAGGAGCGGCCAGACTTTTGGAATGCGACCGGAGCGTATTCAGACGCTTTCCTCATGTAATTCAGGCCTTTAGAGGTAAAAATCATAAAGTGGTATCAGTCAGGGAAGCTAAAGGAGAACACGACGTCTACTGTCTGACTGTACCCGAGTCAGGAAACTTCGCGCTCGAAGCAGGCGTTTTTGTCAACAACTGCGGCCTCATGGCTAATACGACGCCGCTCGAAGCTAACTGGTGCGGCAGGCTCGTCGTCGAGCTGTACAACGCGGCGAATCTGCCCGTCCGCCTGTACGCGGAAGAAGGCTTCATTCAGATCCTGTTTTTCGAGTCGGACGAGGAGTGCGAGACCAGCTACAGCGACCGGGGCGGCAAGTACCAGGACCAGAGGGGCCTGACGCTCGCGAAAGTTTGATGACGGTCGGGCGTGGCCGGATCAGGAAGAACGGCGCGCCCGTCCCCGCGCGGTTATTCTTCCGGCACGAGGGCGAGGCGGAAGCCCAGCAGAGTCCAGTCCGAGTCGCTTTCGATCTCGTGAATATAAGAGAAGTCGCCGGGGCCGTTCGATCCGACGGCGTAGCATTTCGCGTTGCCGTGCTCATCGCGGTAGAAGCCCAGCTCGAGCGACTCCGTCTCGCTCCACTCCCTGTGAAAGACCGCGCCGATCAGGTTGAAGACGGCGGGCGGGCAGACGGTAACGCGAAATCCCTCGGGCATCAGCCCGCGCGCGTGCCACTCCTGATTGACCAGATTTATGAACTCGCGCAGGGACGCGTAGTTGTGCCCGTAGCGCGCCCCGGACGCGAAAGCCGCCCGGCCGAGGTACCTGGCGAACGGGTCGGCGGTCGCCTCGAAGCCGTAAGGCGTGCCGTAGCGCTGGCGATTGTTGGGAAGGTAGCGAGGCTTCACCGTGGTCTCGACGCCCAGTATGCGCCCCTGGTGGCGGCGGTGCCCGCTCGATAGGAAGTCCCGGCAACTGGTCGAATGGGGCCGGGCGTCCGCGAAGGTTCGCGAGCACATAGGGTATAAATGCCTCGCGTATTCGTCGTCGAACGGAACGACCCCGGCGTCGGGTATGATCTGCCATTCGATGTTGTGACGCGAGAGATTTTCCGCGACCGCCGCGGAGAGGTCCGGCAAGAAAGCCTGCCTCTCGATCAATTCCGCCTCACCCGTAAGCCCGAAAAAATCGCGCAGCTTCGATATCCGATCCTCCATCCATTCGTGCATTATGGCTCTCCCTCCCCACTCTTCGCAGCTCCGCCGTCCCAGTTTACCCCCATCGCCCCCGAAATGAAATCTACTGTTGACACCCTCTCCACCCTTTATTACACTCCCTATCGTAAGTAAGTGCTTACTTACAACAGGATCATTATAGTAGTAGAGAGGGAGGGCGGGTGACGGAAAGGATAATGAAAGAGGCGGGACCGGCGTGCGAGGAAGCGGGGCGCATGACGAGCGAGGACCGGCGTTGTCAGTTGATGAGGGTTGCGATCAAGCTCTTTTCGCGCAAGGGGTTCAGGGGGGCGACTACGAAAGAGATAGCGCTCGCTTCGGGCGTGACGGAGGCGATGATCTTTCGCCACTTCCCGACCAAAGAGGACCTTTACAGGGCCATACTCGATCACAAGGCGAGCGAAGAGCCGGTCGAAGAGTTTCTGAAAGAGCTTGGAGAGTTTACCGAGCGGCGCGATGACGAAGGGCTCTTCCTGGCGATCGCGACGAGGATATTGGACCACGCCAGTCGCGACCCCGATTTCATGCGGCTGATGTTTTACTCGGCGCTCGAAGGGCACGAGCTGGCCAGGAGCTTCCGCGAAAAGCAGTTCAAGCCCTTGAACGACTTCGTCGCCGATTACGTGGCGCGGCGTCAGGCCGAGGGCGCGTTTCGGGAAGCGGACCCGACCGTGGCCGTTTGCTCGTTCGTCGGCATGGCGGTTCATCACTGGCTCTTTACCAGATTGCTCGAATTTCACGCGGTTGAGATCACGGATGAAGAGGCCGCGAAATTGCTAACGAATATCTTCCTGAACGGCCTGCGAAAAGAGGCGTCGCCGGCGGCGCGCGCCCGAGTACAGGAACCCGTTAGGAAGCAGAGGTAGCGCTTTTATGAAATTTCCGCCCAGGATTCGAAGAAACTACGTGATATTGCTCGCCGTCCTTTTGCTCGCGGTCTCTCTGGTGGCCGTAGTGCGCAGCCGGTCCAAATCGAACGCCGAGGCGGAAGCCGTCGCGGCGGCGGCCGAGCCTGCCCCATTGGCCCCGATCGAGGTCTCCACCGCGAAGGCCGTCTCGCAGCAGGTATCCGTCTACATACAGGGGACGGGCAGCTTCGCGGCCGACGAGACCTCGGATGTCGCGCCCGAGACTTCCGGGCAGGTGATCGCGACGCCGGTCGATGTCGGAGCGTTCGTGAAGCAGGGAGCTGTCCTCGCGCGGCTCGACGACCGCGACGCCCGCCTGCGATCTCAGCAGGCGCAGGCCGCGGTCCGCCAGGCGCAGGCCGCGGTCCGCCAGGCGGAGGCCAAGCTGGGCATCGGCCCGGACGGGAAGTTCACTCCGACCGACATTCCCGAAGTCCGCGCCGCCCGCCAGAATTACGAAGCGGCTGAAGCCCAGGCGAGGCTCGCCGAGGCCAATGAGCGCCGCTACGCGAATCTGGTAGAGACCGGAGACGTGTCGCGCGCCGTTTACGACCAGCAGCGCGCGCAGGCGGAGACGGCCCGCGCCCAGGCCAACGCGGCGCGCCAGCAGCTCGAAGTCACTATTAACACCGCGCGGCAGAACAACGCCGGAATCGGCGTGGCGCAGGCGGCGCTCGAAGCCGCCCGCTCGCAGGCGGCCCTCGCCGAGAAGGCGGTCGCGGATACCGTGATCAAAGCGCCGTTCCCCGGCTACATCAGCGACAGGCCCGTCGCCGCGGGCGAATATGTTACGCCCTCGTCGAGGGTGGCGACCCTGCTTCGCACCAATCCCATCAAGCTGCGATTGCAGCTTCCCGAATCCGATGTCGCGCGCGTCGCGCCGGGAATGCCGGTCGTCGTGACGGTCGCGGCTTATCCCGATAGAGAGTTCGACGGCCGGGTGGCGGTCATCAACCCCGCGATCGATCCCGTCTCGCGGACGGTCACGGTCGAGGCCGACATCAATAACACGGCGAACGCGCTCCGCCCCAATATGTTCGCCACCGGGCGCATCCTGCAACCGGGCGGAGGGCAGGGCGTGTTCGTAGACCGCGCGGCCGTCATGAGCGATTCGAACACGGGGACGGC
>DATLMR010000409.1:0-7036 GCA_035537555.1 Blastocatellia bacterium | reverse complement strand
TCGGCCGGCTTCGCCCTCGATTGGCGCGTGCTTGCCGCGATGCGTGAGCGCGGGACGGGGTTCGCGACGATCACGCATGCCGCGGGGATTTCGTCCACCGGCGACGAGGAACTCGACCGCCTCCTGCCTTTCGACGAGCCTTACCGCATTCCGGAAGCGACGGCCCTCGCGGTCTGCCGCGCGAGGGCTCGCGGCGGGCGAGTCGTCGCAGTCGGCACGAGCGTCGTGCGAGCTCTCGAACACGCCGCAACAGGAGACGGCCTCGTGCGGAGCGGCGAGGGCATCGCGACCCAGCGCATCGGCCCGGCCACCCGTCTGCGCGTCATCGACGCGATCCTCTCAGGCACGCACGAGCCGGGAACCAGTCACTACGAGCTGCTGCGCGCCTTCCTCGACGACGCGACGCTCCTCCGCGCGAGCGCGGAGCTTGACGAGGGCGGCTACCGTACGCACGAGTTCGGCGACTCGGTTTTGATCGAGCGCGTTCGGCCATAGGCAGGGCGATCTTGAAGCCCGCGGACAAACGAGCGTGCGCAGGCGATAGGTCAATGGTAAATCATCATTCAAAATTCTCGGAGTGGGCGCGGGCCGGTGTGTTAGAGTTCCTGGGCGGCCTCTTTTTATTTGCGGACCGGCTATGGCAGCGTGAGACTTCATCCCGGCAAGAAAGGCACCAGGGCAGATAAACTATGGCTGAACAAGAGCGGAAGAAGATACGCTGGTCGTCCGCCTGGGGAGATGCGCGCGAGCTCATCTGGACGCACCGGAGGCGTCTGGCACTCGGCGCGGTCCTGATGCTCGTCAACCAGGCGATGGGGCTCGTGCTGCCCGCCTCGACCAAGTACCTGATCGATGAGGTGATCGTCAAAGGACGAACAGAGCTGCTCTGGAGGATCGCTCTGGCGGCGGGCACGGCGACGGTCGTCCAGGCCGCCACGTCCTTTAGTCTCGCGCAGGTGCTTGGAGTCGCGGCGCAACGCGCGATCACGGAGATGCGCAAGAAAGTGCAGGCGCAAATCGCCCGGCTGCCGGTCAGTTATTTCGATTCGACGCAGACCGGCAAACTCATCTCTCGGATCATGAACGACGCCGAGGGTATTCGTAACCTCGTGGGCACCGGGCTGGTCCAGCTTGTCGGCAGTTTCATCACCGCGGTCGTCGCGCTCTGCGTCCTGTTCTGGCTCAACTGGCGCCTGACTTCGATTACGATCCTGGTGCTCGGCCTCTTTGGAGGCGCGCTGGCCTTCGCCTTCACGCGCCTCAGACCTCTGTTCCGCGAGCGCGGAGAGATCACGGCGGCCCTCACCGGGCGGCTGGCCGAATCGCTCGGAGGCATCCGCATAGTCAAAGCCTACACCGCCGAGAAGCGCGAGGAGTTGACCTTCGCGCGCGGCGCGCACAAACTTTTCCGCAACATCGCCAGGTCCATGACCGGCGTATCGGCCACGACCGCCTTTTCTTCAGTCGTCATCGGCGCGGTCGGGGTGGTAATGATTCTGGTCGGCGGCCGGTCGGTCGTGACGGGCGTGATGACGATCGGCGACCTCTTCATGTATGTCCTTTTCACAGGATTGATGGCGCTGCCGCTAATCCAGTTCGCGGCGATAGGGACGCAGATCACCGAAGCCTTCGCGGGGCTCGATCGAATCCGCGAGGTGATGAACATGGCGACTGAAGACGAAGGCGACGCGGCGCGGGCTCCGTTGCCGGAGGTCCGAGGCGAGGTCGAGTTCGAGAACGTGTGGTTCGAGTACGACGAAGGCGCGCCCGTGCTCAAGAACATCTCCTTCAAAGCGCCCGCCGGCTCGACGACGGCGCTCGTCGGGTCCAGCGGCTCGGGCAAGAGCACACTCACAAGCCTGGTCATGAACTTCAACAAGCCGCTCTCGGGCGTGGTCAAGATAGACGGAAGGGACCTGCGCTCTCTCCGCCTGCGCGACTTCAGGTCATACCTGGGGGTCGTGATGCAGGAGAATTTTCTCTTCGACGGGACGATCGCAGACAACATCGCCTTCTCCGATCCGCACGCCACGCTCGAAGAGATTCAAGCGGTCAGCCGTATCGCTCATTGTGAAGAGTTCATCGAAAGATTCGAGCAGAAGTACGCCACTATCGTCGGCGAACGGGGAGTGAAGCTCTCCGGCGGGCAGCGGCAACGCATCGCCATCGCGCGCGCCATACTCGCCGATCCCAAGCTGCTCATCCTGGACGAAGCGACCTCCAGCCTCGACAGCGAGAGCGAAGCCCTGATCCAGGACGGCCTGCGCCAGCTCCGGCTCGGGCGCACGACCTTCGTAATCGCCCACAGGCTCTCCACGATCCGCAGCGCCGATCAGATTCTGGTGCTGGAGAACGGCGAGATCGTCGAGAGGGGCACGCACGAAGAATTACTCGCGGCCAACGGCCGGTACAAACAGCTCCACGACAAGCAGTTCAAGTTCGAGCGCGACCAGTTCGTCAATCCGGGCGAGGATTTCACGCCCGCGCCGCCAAACCCTCTGGGTGAGGGCACGGCGCGCCCTCTTTCAAATCTATAGAGGCCTTCTCTGCCGGGCTCTTACTCAAGGCCCTTATTGCGCTCTGCTCTCTTCCCTCGCTATGTCGGGCCACCCCCGCCCCGGCGTCAGCAAGAACCGAGGCGGAGTCGTTAGAGCCTGTGGCCGGCGGACCACGTCTTCGTGATTCTCAAGATAATCTACAGCCTCTCTGATTTCATCCTCTGACAGGCCGACAGAGCTTCGCAGGCTCGCTTCATCCACGCCATTTTGCTCAAACTCTTCCCGGTGCTCCTTCAGCCAGTCGATGAGGCGGGTCGCATCTTGCTGAATCTTAGCCTTGTGTTTGTCTGTCATCGTTCCCTCCTTATTTAATGTCCATTTCGGATGATGCCGCACGCGCTACCGGTGCATGAGAGGAAAGAAGCTTACCCCTTCGTTCGTTTCCTGATTGATCGTCTGCTGAGCGATGGCCATGCAGGTGAGAAGGCGCACTTCCGGGAGCTGAATCTTATCGGTGACCGCCTTGGCGCGATCAAAGTCGGAGACGGCCGAAGACCCAAGGACTAGAATCAACTCGCTCGCGATGCTTCCCAGGCTGTTCCCGTTCTGCATCAACAGCTCCCCGTTCTGGAAGTACTGCTGCCCGAATCCGTCCAGAGAGACAGCGGCCGCGCTCATCTCGTTGAACTGGTCTACGATCGGCTCCAGCATCTCGAACCCGCGCTTAGGCTCCAACCGTAAGTAGATTCGCGCGATCTCGAACATCGCGAACATCTGTTCCTGATCCTGGGCCCTGCCGGTGCCGCCGATCAGGCCCCGAGCCTGATCCAGCAGGTCGAGCAGGATTGCTTTCTTCTGATTCGATCCCATCTGATTGACGATTTGGACGAGCATCACGGCTCGTTCTCTCGGCGTTCGAAGACTATTGACGTTACGCAACGCTTCGTCGATCTTGCCGTTGTTGAGCGCCGAGTAGACGGCTTGTTGATCGAGGTTGTTCAAAGCCTGCCGGCGCTGGACGGGGTTCGAGACGTGCTCCGTCAGAATCTGCCTTGCGAGAGTGAAATCCCCGGCCGCTGCCGCTTTCACCGCGACCTGTTGATAGAACTGATCCCTCATCACCGGGGGTGCCTGCCCGGCCGCTTCCAGAGCGGCGGTGAGCGAGCCGTTGTTGATCCTGTTCTGGTACTGCTGCGCGAGGCGGCCTTGCGGGTCTACGGGCGTGTTGAGTTTTTCCAGAGTCTTATCGACCGCCGCCGCCTTCCCGGGGACGTACCTTTCCATCTCTTCGGTCATAGGTTTCAGCGAGGCCAGTATGTTCTGCGCGGCATTTCTTTCGGGCGAGTACGTGTTGGGTGACGATTGCATGTACGAGAGGGCGGCCGAGACTGCCTTGCTGAACAGGTCGCGGTACTGCTGCTCGCTCAACAGGGGGAGCCTGGAGGCATCCGGCCCGCTTGCGCCTTCGAGTGGCGGGGAGGCCGAGGACGCGGCCATCCGCAAGAGAATGACCGCGAGATTGGACGCCTCCTGGTTCTTGAGCAGGTTCTCACCCTGGAGCCTGGTGGCCATGTCACCGGCAAGCCGGGCGGCCGAATCGGGGGCAACCGTCTTGAGCTGGCCCAGAGTCTCAATAAGGTTGTAAGAATATCCCTTCTTAAGATTCTCTTCGGCAATCTGGAGGGCGCGTTTCGGGTCCTTTACCGCGATCTGCGTGGCGAGCGAAAGCTCGAGCTGGAGCTCAGGATTCGGCTGCCCGTTTACCTGTCCGGCGTTTGGATCGGTGAGGATGCGGGTTGAGCGAAGAAAGACGAGGGCAAGCTCGGGATCGCGCGCGGCCAGACCCACGATCACCTCGTTGCGAATCTGGACCGCGGTCTGGTATTTCTGGTAGTAATTCGGGTCGTCGATTTCCACGCTCGCGATGTACTCGTTGACCCCTGCGATGGCCTCTTCTACAAGCTTTCTAGCAAGTTTTTCGTTCGGGACCCAGAGTAGCTGCGCGGCTTGTATCTGCATTCGCACGCGGGTTTCAGGCAGGCGGATCTGTTGCAGGCTGTTCGCTACTTCGAGGAGGAGGGCGAGCCCCCTGGCCCTGCTTGTCTCCTGGCTCTTTGCCGAATTCAACTCCTCCGTGGTCGCGGGGCGGAGGTCGAGGATCCTTATCTCATACCGGCCCGACGCCGTATTTTCCTGTTGCTCAAGAGGCGACACGTCGATGCGGTAAAGGCCGGGTAGATGAGCGACCAGCGACACGCCCTCCTGGCCGCTCGCCCCTGTCGGGCTATCGAATTCACCCAGGCTCTTTCCGTCAGGAGAAAAGACCCGAACCACGACGTCGATGCCCCGTTGATCGACGGCGATCTGCAAAAAGTCATCCTCTTTTAAACTCACGTTGAAGGCGTGAGCCTCTCCCCGCTTGATCGTACGCTCGACGGCTTCGCCGACTCGCAGCGGGGCCGTCACGGCCTGCGCTCTGGATATTGTGCTGTACGAAAGGCAGGTGAGGACGAGGAAAAGAAGCATCATGGCTGTTGGCCGACGCATCTGACCACCCCCTTGAGTAAGATTAGAAGAATGACGGGCGGCTCCGAACGGCGGTATTTCAGGACACCATTCAGGCGCTCCCCGCACATGGGCTGGCGCTCATACCATCTGCTCACGCCAAGTCTACCACACATTACTTACAGGGTTAACCGGTACCGGCAACCCGGAACTGCTACTTCCGGTCGATGACGACGACCGCGTGCAGGCCATCCTCCAGAAAGGTCAACGTCGTCGTGAGGTCGGAAAAATCTGCGAGCAGCTTCCCGAGCGCGCTGCTCTCGACAGGCGCGGAGGGCTGTCGCGGAGCGGTCGCCGAGCCGTGCACGCTGCAACTGATCGTCTTGCCGTCGGCCATCAGGATGTAATGGCCATCGTCGGGGCAAAAGAAGTGGGACGCGTAAAGCCGGTCGGCCTCCCTGTGCACCTGCTCGCCCAGCTCTTCCCCCGACCCGGCCGTACCGCCCGGGGCGCTGCTCGATTGCCGGATGAAGGCCCGCCCTACGCTCGACAGCAGGCCCAGGTTGTTCAGGCAGGCTTCGCGGTTGTTCTCCGCCCAGCCCAGTCGAAAATCGGCTAACACCTGGTTCCAATTCTGAGGGCGGATTCGAAGCAGGGCATGCGACCTCTGCGATCGATCTTCCGCCTTCACGTCCCCGGAGCCGGCGCGGGCGGCCTCTGTCGCCATCAGGTCTTCGAGGATGAAGGGCTTGCTCGATATGTAAAGGTTATCCCCTATACGCGACCAGAAGACGCGAAA
Source organism: Blastocatellia bacterium (assembly GCA_035537555.1). Taxonomy (GTDB): domain Bacteria; phylum Acidobacteriota; class Blastocatellia; order UBA7656; family UBA7656; genus DATLMR01. Next base: position 1,234 of record DATLMR010000409.1, on the reverse strand, counting down.
CTTTACCGGCCCGAACCGTATGCCGTAAGCGCGGGCCACCTGCTCTCCCTTCACCGGGAATTTGTAAAAATCGTAGTCCGTGCCGAACAGGCCGCCCCCCTTCGGAGTGCGGGTAGTAAGCGCGAGCTCATGGTCGAGGTGTTCGATGAACTTATCGACGATCCTTGCATCTTTAACCGGTATGGAGATGTATACCGGGGCGCTGAGCGAAGCGACCAGCAGGCTGATGTATACCTCAAAAGAAGAGAACGATGAGGACGGGCCGTTAGACCGGACCAGCGCCTCGCCGAAGAAGCTCGGGAGATTGAAATCGAAGGTCGGATGAGAGTCGTAAAGGTGAACCGCCACCTGATTGCCCAGCCCGCTCAAAATGAACTCTTCTATCCTCGCGGCTTCTTCGGCGGAGATGTCGATCAGGCCGAAAAAGCTCCCGCGGCTCCCGCCCCTCAGGGGAGCGACCAGCTCCTCTTTTTTCAGCCGCAGCCCGACGCTGAAGATGTTTCGCTTCGGGACGGGCGCGGAATCGAGAGATTCAGGCTCTCCAGCCAGCATGCGTGACAGGCCCGTGTAGATGGAATTGTCGATGAGAGGAAGTATGATCGTCTCGAGCCTGTACCGCTTCGGAGTGATTTGAAGGCGAATCGCGATCGGGTCAAAGAACGTGCGCCAGTACTCGTTATATTGCTTGACGAACGCCTTGTACTCATCGGCCTCCTCACCGTTGGCCTGCTTGACCGGAATCTCGATGCACGGAGTGAGGGAGTTCGCGCCGCCGTGCACGGAGCAAAGCCCGCCCGCGCCGTCGGCGGGCAACGAGTACTTCCCGCCATCGGGACACGCGAGGTCTCCCGCCCCGAACAACCCCGGAGAGCACTTGCTAGCCGCCAGAGTCGCGAGCGAGTCGGGCTGCCTGTCGTGCTCCGTGCGATAGAGCAAAGAGGCGTGCCCAATCATCCTCAAATTGTTGTAGCAAAGCATTCTTCGCCTTTCGGTGACCTTCAACTGCGGTCCGACGAGCCTTCGAATGAACGGGTCAGACAGGTATATCAGGCCGTCTTCTTCGGCGGCTCCGCGCGGCATAAGCGTGCGGATGTACGCGAACTCGGCGGTTTCTCCCAATCTTCCGACCGAAGCGCCCGCCTCGTCCCTGCCTCGGATGGCTTCGAGGATTCGCTTGAAAGCTGCCTTCGAATTGCTTCGCACGTACAGGTCCGGCGCGGGATATGCGGCGAAG
>DATLMR010000408.1:0-5146 GCA_035537555.1 Blastocatellia bacterium | reverse complement strand
GCCGCGCCGCGCTTCTCAAAGGAGCTCGCCGTCATGAAAAAAGCTCTGGCCTATTTATCGTTCGTGGGCTTCCTGGCAGCCTTTTCGTTCCTCGCGCTCCCGAAGACCGAGGCGAGCGACACGAAGAAGGCTCCGCCCGCGGCCACTTTCAGCAAGGACGTCGCGCCGATCTTCTACAAAGCGTGCGCCCGGTGCCATCGCCCGGGAGAGATCGCGCCCATGTCTTTGATGAGCTACAAGGAATCGCGGCCGTGGGCCCGGTCGATCAAGGAGAAGGTCGTCACGCGCGAGATGCCTCCGTGGCACGCGGACCCGAATCACGGCCAGTTCAGCAATGACATGCGCCTCTCGCAAAAAGAGATCGACACGATAGCCGCGTGGGTGGACGGAGGCGCAAAGGAAGGCAACCCGAAGGACCTGCCGCCCGCGCCCAGGTACTCCGACGACTGGGAGCTGGGCAAGCCCGATATGGTCTTCTCGATGCCCGAGCCGTACACGGTCGAGGCGAGCGGGCCGGACGATTACATCTACTTCAGAATCCCGACGAACTTCAAGGAAGACAGGTGGGTCCAGGCGGTCGAGTTCAAGGCCGGCAACCGGAAGGTCGTGCATCACGCGGTCATCTTCGTCGAATCGCCCGACCTGATGGATGCGGCGCGGAACATGGCTCGCCGCCGGGGGCAGGGTGATTCCGCCAATGTCCCTTCGGTCTTCGAAGGCAGCGGCGGCACGATCTTCGAAAAAGTCGGCACGACTCGCCGCATTAAAGCGGACGCGCAGATTTTAGACGACGGGTGCAGCGCCCCTGAGCGCGGCACGCCCGCAAGCAACACGGGGAGCGAGATACTCGCCGTCTACGCGCCGGGCAGAAACGCCGACGTGTGGCCCGAAGGCACGGCCAAGCGGATTCCGGCCGGCTCCAACATCATCTTCCAGATGCATTACTCGAAGACCACGGGCAAGGCTGAAACGGACCTGACCAGGGCCGGCCTCTATTTCGCCAAGGCCCCCGTCGAGAAGATGATCTCGACGCGCGACGTTCAGAACCTGCTCTTCAAGATCCCGGCCGGAGCGGAGAACCACGAGGTCAAGGCCTGCTTCACCTTCCCTCGCGATACGCAGCTGGTCAATTACATGCCGCACATGCACGTTCGCGGCAAAGACATGAAGTACGAGATCCAGTACCCGGACGGCAGGCGCGAGACCCTGATCAACGTGCCGCGCTACGACTTCAACTGGCAGACGCTCTACAAGCTTAAGACTCCGCTCGCGGTCCCCAAAGGGTCGAGGCTGATCGTGACTGCCCACTTCGATAATTCGGCCCGGAACAGGTACAACCCCGACCCGACGAAAGATGTCCGCTTCGGCGAGCCGACCAATTACGAGATGGTCGTGGGCTTCATCGATTACATCAGAGACATTCCCAAAGAGAGAACGGTAGCGAAACTGGACCCGAAGGTTTATGATGCCTACGTCGGGCAGTATTCTATTGCGCCGGCGGGCTCGTTCGCCGTGGTAAAGGACGGCGACAGGCTCCTGCTCGAAGCCCGAGGCCAGAGCATACAGCTCTTCCCCGAATCCGAAACGACATTCTTTTTGAAAGCAGTGGAAGCGCAGGTCACCTTCGTGAAGGATGAGAAGGGCGAAGTGACCGGCCTTGTCTTCGAGACGAATGGGCAGAGCATAAAAGCAAAAAAGAACCCTGCTTCGCCCGGCGCGGGAAATTGAGGCCCTTAATTTACGTGCGGCCTGCTAAAAATAGAGGTGACAAAATGAAGAAAGCATTCACCGCTCCCCTGGCAATCATCTTCGCGGGAGCATTCTGCCTGCTCGCGCTTTCGACCGGTCTTGCGAGCGACGCCAAGAAAGACGCGAAGGCCGAAGCGACCTTCAACAAAGACGTCGCGCCGATCTTCTACAAAGCGTGCGCCGAATGCCACCGCCCGGGAGAGATCGCGCCCATGTCTTTGATGAGCTACAAGGAGGCCCGCCCCTGGGCTCGCTCGATCAAGGAAAAGGTCGTCACGCGAGTGATGCCTCCGTGGCACGCGGACCCGAAGCACGGCCAGTTCACTAACGACCGTCGCCTCTCGGAAGCGGAGGTCAACACGATAGCCGCGTGGGTCGACGGGGGCGCGAAAGAAGGGAACCCGAAGGACCTGCCGCCCGCGCCGAAATTCCTCGAAGGCTGGAACATCGGAAAGCCCGACGCGATCTTCTACCTGCCCGAAGAGTTCCCCGTGCCCGCCGAGGGCGTGGTCGAATACAAGTACTTCAAGGTGCCCACGAATTACAAAGAGGATATGTGGGTCCAGGCGGCCGAGATTCGCCCCGACAAGCGCAACGTCGTACATCACATAATCGTCTTCACGCAGAAGGCAGGCGAGCGCAAGCTCCTCGTAGGCTACGCTCCGGGCGAGCCCCCCGTGGTCCTGGCGAAGGGCCTGGGGCGCAGGCTCCCCGCGGGCGCGGACCTGATATTCCAGGTCCACTACACGCCTAACGGCAAGGACGCGAAAGACCGCTCCTACCTCGGACTGATCTTCTCGAAAGAGCGGCCGCAGTACGACATGCAGACCCGTCCCGTTATGAACACGAAGTTCCTCATCCCGGCGGGCGATCCCGCCTACAAGGTCGAGTCGTCTTTCACCTTCAAGGAGGACGCGCACATCCGGTCTCTGATGCCGCACATGCACCTTCGCGGCAAGGACTTCGAGTTCCGCCTCACCTACCCGGACGGCACTTCTACGATCCTGCTTTCGGTACCGAAGTACGACTTCGCGTGGCAGAGCTACTACGTGCTGAAAGAACCCGCGGCCGCTCCGAAGGGGTCGCGGATCGATTGCGTCGCGCACTTCGACAACTCGACCAGGAACAAGTTCAATCCCGACCCGACGAAGGACGTGCGGTGGGGCGATCAGACATGGGAAGAGATGATGATCGGATGGCTCAGCTACACGCTCGATAAGGATGCCGCCAGGCCTCCGGCCGGAGACGCCTCCGGCCCCACGAACGGTAACCGGTAACGGCCGTGGCATCCTCGCGGTTCGAGCGATATTTTAGATAGAGCGTATTTCGGCTAAACTTTTGGAGCCGGACCTTAGGGCCGGACCTGCCCGTGGATTTCAGGCAGGCCTGGCCCTAAACTCTTGAGGCAGGAGTGACCGGGAGGAAGGACTCAGATATGGCGGCCCGTTTCATACGATTCACGCCCCTGCTGCTCGGGCTCATTGCCCTGGCCGGGCCGTTCTACGCGACGGCGCACGAGCCGATAACCACGAAGGTCAGGTTCAATAAAGAAGTGATCCGCATACTCCAGCGCAACTGCCTGGGGTGTCACCGGCCCGAAGGCGTGGCGATGTCTCTGGCCACCTACGATGATGCGCGGCCGTGGGCGAAAGCGATCAAGGAAGAGATTCTCGAAAGGCGCATGCCTCCCTGGCACGCGGTGAAAGGGTACGGCGATTTTCTGAACGCTCCGTCGCTCACGCAGCGAGAGATGGACCTTATAGTCAACTGGGTCGAAGGGGGAGCGCCGAGGGGCGACGACAAGGACCTGCCTCCGGGGCCGCTCTACTCGGACGACTGGGGGCTCGGGAAGCCCGACCTCGTGCTCGAGCCCGAGCGGGATTTCAAGGTCGCTTCCGACTCCGACGAGCGGCGCGTTTTCCTGCTCCCCTCGAACCTGAAAGAGAGCCGGTGGCTCTCGGCCGTGGACCTTCGCCCGGGCAATCGCTCGGTCGTGCATTGCGCCACTATTTACCTCGAAGCGAGCCAGGCGCCTCCGGCGGGGAAGGCCGCCGGGCGCGTCGGCCCGGAATCCGCCGTGCTCGGCGTCTGGATGCCGGGGCAGAAGACGGTCGCCTATCCGAAAGGGGTCGCCCGGTTCTTGCGCGCGGGCTCGCGCATAAGGCTCGAGATCCATTATCGCGGCGCGGGCGAGGATACGAAAGACAGGAGCCAGGTCGGCCTCTACTTCGCGACCGCGCCTCCGGGCAGGCAGATGGGCGAGATCGCTTTGAACGATCCCGGCGCGGAGATACCGGCGGGAGACGGCCTGCATCGCGTGAGCCAGGCCGTCACGATTTCGGAAGACGCGGAGGCGGTGGCGATTCGCCCGGGCGTGCACCCGCTCCTCGTCTCTTTGCAGGCGAGCGCGCAGAGGCCGGACGGAACGGAAGAGGTCTTGATCTGGGCGCGCGGCTACCAGTTCGACTGGCGGCCGACCTATTACTTCAGGCGGCCTGTCGCGCTTCCGAAGGGTACGCGGATCGAAGTGATCGCGCACTTCGACAACTCAGAATCGAATCGCGATAACCCGAGCAGCCCTCCGGTTAAAGCGCGGTGGTCCGATCTCTCTTCGGACGCGCTGTGCGCCGTGGTTATCTCAACCAATCGGGCGGGGAGTGATCGATGAGTTATCTTCGGGGCGGCTGCAACTGAACGAGGTCATCGGCGGGAGCCTTGCCCATCTCCGCTCGCCAGAGGCAATCGGCGACCCCGAACGGGCCGTTCACGCTGCCGTCGTAATCGCGGCACATCTGCGGGCGGGTCTCATAGACTCCGCAGGTGTATTGGACCGTCCCGTCGGCAATCGCGGTCTCCTGGAGCGCGTCGCATTTTTTGGGAATCGTGAAGTAGTATTCGAGCTGGCCCCGCTTCCTGACGTAATCGATCTTCAACCCGTGCAGCTGCATCCATTGAATCTCGTCGCGCGCCTCGTCATCGACCTCGCCGCCGAAAAAAGTCATGGCCATGCAGCACTTGCCGCATTGAAGGCAGAGCTCGGATTTACGCTTTGCGGATAATCGGTTCCTCTTCTTCATAGAGCCTCTTTAAGATAAGGGTCCGGGGCCGGGGAGGAGACATAGCCCGCCCCGACGCGGATCGTCCGAAACTCGCTTTAAAGACTCCCGCCGACTCGATCAAAGTGCCGAGTATCATTGCTGACCCCCGACCCGCTCACGCCGTGTGCGAGATGGCCTGCTCGCTCCCGAGCGCGGCCTGCGCCGCGGCGAGCTTCGCTATCGGCACGCGGAAGGGCGAGCAGGAGACGTAGCTCAGCCCCGCGCGATGGCAAAAGCCCACGGACGAAGGCTCGCCGCCGTGCTCTCCGCAGATGCCCACCTTCAGGTCCGGGCGCGTC
>DATLMR010000407.1:0-26869 GCA_035537555.1 Blastocatellia bacterium | reverse complement strand
TCCGCGAGCCGATAGCCCCGAGGTGCGCGTGGACAATGCGGGCGAGCGTCTGGCCTTCGCACGCATGCCGACAGGCGTGCGAATCATCGGGGTCAACGCCGGTCACGCATTTTCATTCGTGCGTGACGAGGCCGAGGAGTTGCGCTGGGCCGCAGTGGAAGCCGAGGGCTCGCAGTTTCGCTCGCGCGACCTCTTTCCCGGAGCAGCCGGGGCCATCGCCCTGGGTCAGCCCGACGCTCTCGCCGGCGAGATCGACGCCGGTATACCGGATGTGCCGGAGTCGCGCGTTGCGTACATCGACGGTTACGGCAACCTGAAGACTAGCATCAAGCGCGGATCGATCCCGGCAGGCTCCGGGACCAGAGTATTGGCCCGTATTGGAGAGACAGAGCAGGAGGCGTTCATTAGCGACGGCACCTTCGCGGTGGAACCCGAACAACTTGCATTTGCGCCGGGGAGCAGCGGCTGGACTAATAAGGCCGGTCAGGAGACCAGATGGATGGAGCTCTTCTTGCGCGGAGGCAACGCCTGGGAGTCGTTCAAGCGACCTTCCGTCGGCGCGCGCATTGAGATTCGAAGCATATAATCGGTCCCGCGGTGGTCGCCACGCAAACAGCAGCCATTGCTGGCTGCTGTAAATCATCGAAAGAATAGTAGCGGCGAATGGAATGTCAAACGATGGTGGACCGCCAAAGCAAGCTATTGATGCGAGTGAGTAAATAAATTACTGAGCGAAGAAAAAGCGGAGCCGATTGGCTCCGCTAGATCTTTGTTTTAAAAGTCGGGGCGATTGGATTCGAACCAACGACCTCTCGGTCCCGAACCGAGCGCTCTACCAGGCTGAGCCACGCCCCGTTAAGAAGAATTGATACTATACCCGCCCTCTTCTCGAGTTGTCAAAGTTATCTTCCGAGTTTTATCGCCTCCGGAAAACCGGGCCGTCTTTCGCAGCGTCTTCTACGCGAAATCCTCAAGCCAGGCTTCTCGTCCTCGGGCTCCCCGTGCCGCTCGGTCGATGTTCGCGGCAGGTCCGGGGCTCGAGCTTTACACCATCGCGACAGAGTCCCTATAATTTCCAGCTTATGCTCCTCAACCACGAGACAGTAATCATATTCGACTTCGGCGGTCAGTATACGCAGCTCATCGCCCGGCGCGTTCGCGAACTCGGAGTCTACTGCGAGATCGTACCCTTCAACATGCCTCTGGCGGAGGTGAAGGAGAAGAACCCGCGCGGGCTCATTCTTTCAGGCGGCCCCTCGTCGGTCTACGACGAAGGAGCGCCGCACCCCGACCCTGCTCTGGTCGAGATGGGTGTGCCGATACTCGGTATCTGTTACGGCGTGCAGCTCCTATCTTATTTCCTGGGCGGCGAGGTCAGACCCTCCGACCAGCGCGAATACGGGTATGCCGAAGTGGAGATACAGCCCGGCAGTCGCCTGCTCTCCGGCATCCCCTCGCCCACGAGAGTCTGGATGAGCCACGGCGATTACGTGAGCCGTCCACCCCGGGGGTTCAGCATCACGGCCTCGACCGACGCCGCGATCGGCGCAGTAGAAGACATCGACCGAAATCTCTACGGCGTTCAGTTTCATCCCGAAGTGGCGCATACCCCCCAGGGCAAAGAGATTTTGCGAAATTTCCTGGTCAAAATTTGCGGGCTCCGCTGCGACTGGACCATGTCGTCTTTTATCGAAACGACGATCGAGGAGATTCGCGCGCGCGTCGGGGGCGGGCAAGCCGTGTGCGGGCTATCGGGCGGCGTCGACTCTTCGGTGGCCGCCGCGCTCGTAGCCCGCGCCATCGGAGATCGCCAGACCTGTATATTCGTAGATACCGGGCTGCTCCGCAAGAACGAGTTCGAAGAGGTGCTGGAAGCCTATCGCGAAATGGACCTGAACGTGATCGGCGTCGCGGCGGGCGAGCGGTTTCTTTCACGGCTCGCGGGCGTCTCAGATCCCGAGCGTAAGCGCAAGATCATCGGCAATGAGTTTATCGAGATCTTTCAGGAAGAGGCGAAGAAGCTCGGGCGCGTCGACTTCCTGGTGCAGGGGACGCTCTACCCGGACGTGATCGAATCGGTCTCGGTCAAAGGACCGTCGGCCGTGATCAAATCCCACCATAATGTCGGAGGGCTGCCGGAAAAGATGCACCTTAAGCTCGTCGAGCCTTTGCGCGAGCTGTTCAAGGACGAGGTGCGAAGGGTGGGACGCGAGCTCGGACTGCCCGAAGAGATCATAGGCCGCCAGCCGTTTCCCGGCCCCGGCCTCGCCGTTCGAATACTGGGCGAAGTCACTCCGGACCGCGTCGCATTGCTTCAAGAGGCCGACCGGATCATGATCGAAGAGATCAGGCGCGCCGATCTCTACGACAAGATATGGCAGTCTTTCGCCGTCCTGCTCCCGGTCTCGACCGTCGGGGTCATGGGAGACAACCGGACCTACGATAATGCCATCGCGATTCGCGCGGTCGACTCCGTCGACGGCATGACCGCGGATTGGGCGCGCATTCCCTATGACGTGCTGCAAAGGATATCTTCCCGCATCGTGAGCGAAGTTCGGGGCGTCAATCGCGTCGTCTACGACATAAGCTCGAAGCCGCCTTCAACTATCGAATGGGAGTGAGCCAGAGGCCCGAGCTTGCGCTCCGGCCGTTCCAGTATTTAGGATGTCTCTTTTGAAAGCCTGAACCAAGGAGGACCATCTTGCCGCAGCAAGCACAACCCCGGAATAATCCCATTCAAGATTACGTGACGGTCGCCGAACGGATCGAGAAGTTTTACGACCGATACCCGGAAGGGCGCATAATAACTCACATCGTGGAGCACGACGCCGAGCGCGGGTTCATATTGATGCGCGCCGAAGGGTACAGGGCTCCCGACGACGCGACGCCCGCCGCCACGGGCCACGCCTTCGAGCTCCGGTCGGAAGGCTACGTCAACCGCACCAGCTACATAGAAAATTGCGAGAGTTCCTGCGTGGGCCGAATGCTCGCGCTGCTGGGCTTTGAAGTGAGGCGCGGAATCGCGAGCCGCGAAGAGATGGAGAAGGCCACGAGGAACGCTCAACAGGAGCCGCCTGCCAGGGAGCGGGCGCGCCCCGCGCCGGCCCCGCCCGCCGCGCCGGTTCCGGCCGCCGCGGAAGAGGCTCCCAAAGCCCCGGCGAAGTCCGAGCAGCTCGCGACGGAAGAGCAGAAGCAGGCCATTCTGAACCTGCTCGAAGAGTGCCGCCCCGGCGACAGGCGGGCCCAGCGCAAGCTGCTTACCGAGAGCACCGGCAAGGAATCGCGTGACGATCTCACCGAGCCCGAAGCGAGGAGCCTCATCTATAAGCTGAAGAGGGAAGCCTCCAGGAACAGCATCTAGACAGGTCCGCGCCTCTTTCTCACCCGAGCCTGCGCACCAGGAAGATGGGGGCCGCCACGTGATGATCCAACTCGCGGAACCGCTCCGAGTAATCGTCGGGCTTCACGCCGTCGCGGAGGTCGACGACCGCGAGCTCCGCGTCCAGAATGCGTTCGGGCGAGCCGAAGACGCGATAGCGAGACGCGCGCCCCGCGACCATTTTAATGTCGATATCCATCGACCTGTCGGCTTCCTGCAGGCTCAGTATCTTCATTCGGATTGACCTCGATTCTTCGATAAGGATTCGACCAGGCCCGGCACCTCGCGGAGGTCTGCGGTGACGCGGTCCGCGATAGTGCTCTCGCCCTCGCCGAGGGGCGTGATGCCCGCGAACCTGATGGCGTGAAAACCGGCGTTCTTCGCTCCCACGATGTCCGTGAATTCCAGATCGCCTATGTGCACGATCTGGCGGGGCTCGGCCCCGAGCGCAAGCGCCGTGCGCTCGAACACCTCGCGGTGGGGCTTCGACCGGCCCGCCTCGTCGGAGAAGACCAGCGAGTCGAACAGCTCGAGCAGCCCCGAGCTCGCGAGCACTTCCTTGAGCACGCGGCCCGGAGAGAACCCCACATCCGAGATGATCCCGAGCCTGTAGCTCGACGCGAGCCGCTCCACCGCTTCGCGAGCGCCCGGAATCAATTTCGGCGGCCGCTCCAGTATGCCCTCTTCGTATGCCTTCACTATCTCGCCCATCGCGCCGTCGTCCAGGCAAACGTCGAGATGGGTCAGTATCCTGCCGACGCGCTCGGCCGTCGCAAGCGTGCGATGCTCTTCGCGCCAGATGCGATTGTGTGACTCCGCCTCGATCAGGCAGGCCTGTTCCAGATGATCGTCCGTGAAAACTCCGCAGCCGAGCAACGCCTTCGCGAGCAGGCGGCGGCGCGTGGACTGGTAGAGCTTGAACCCGCCGGGCTGTTCAGTAAACAGCGTGTTCCAGAAATCGAAAGAGATAGCCCTTATTGCCACCGGTTCTCCCATAAATATCGATCTTCGTCCCAAGTCGTTTGTCTTTCCTCGCGCACCCACTTATTTTAATTACTGAGATGCGCCGGAACAAACGAGAGGCCTGAATTAATGTCCGAAGAACACGTAAACAAGTTCAGGAAAGCGCTCGAGGCGAACGTCTCGGGCTTCGGCCTCGAACCCCTGACCGAAAATCAGCTCGACAGGCTGGCGAAGCACTACGAGATGATGCGCGAGTGGAACCGCCACGTAAATCTCACGCGAATCGTCGAGCCGAGAGAAGCCGCCCGCCTCCACTATGCCGACTCTCTCTTCGGAGCCCGCTTCATCGGAGACGCGAAGGCGGTTCTCGACATCGGCAGCGGGGCGGGCTTTCCGGCCATCCCGCTCGCGGTTCTGAGGCCCGACCTCGCCGTGACCGCCCTCGAAGCAAACCACAAGAAATCCGTCTTCTTATTCGAGGCGAAAGACGCGCTGGAGCTCCCGAATCTCGACATCGCCCGCTCGCGCCTCGAAGAGTTCGACTGGTCGTCCTTCGACCTTCTGGCCAGCCGCGCGCTCGACCGCGCCGAAGATGCTCTGCGCCCCCTCGTCAAACGCCTCGAGCACCCGCAGAGGCTCATGCTTTACTGCGGCCCCGACTTGATCGAGAGCCTCGCAGGATTCGCGCCTTCCGCGTACCGCATAGAGAGGCACGCCATACCGCAAAGCGATGAGCGATTCGTGGCCGTATTCGCCCGAGGATGATGCCGGATCGCCTCTTCGGTCAAAAGGGTCTTTTGCGATGATAGAAGAAGGTCAATCTGAGCAAGCGCGCGCGGCCGCCGTTCGAGAAAGAGGGGAAAAGCCCAGCAATTAAGGATGTTGAGCAAAGAAGCCCGTATGGCACGCCCGTTGCGATACATATATACGGAAGCTTGAGGCGCCTTACGGTGCTCTCTTACGGGGCCATCATGATTTGCGCCGGTTCATTTGCGCGATCGCGAACGCGTCGGCCATCTTCCACTCACCGCTCGGGGCCTCACCCCCCGGGCGGCTGATGGCGGACGCGGCGCTCGCGCAAAAACCGAGTCAGAACCCTCTCTATATCGCTTCCGGCGCGTCACGATGGCCCCGGCTTTTTACCTCGCCGTACTCCACTTCCCTCCGACCGGTTCAATATCTCCTACCTGCCCGAAGGCGCTGCGAGACGATCCAGTCCATCGAGACAGGGCCGCAATGCGTCGGGTATCACGACCGAGCCGTCCTCCTGCTGATAGTTTTCCAGTATCGCGAGCCAGGTCCGGCCGATGGCGAGGCCCGAGCCGTTGAGCGTGTGCGCGAATTCCGGCTTCGATCTGCCCTCGCGCTTGAATCGTATCTGCGCCCGCCGCGCCTGAAAGGCTTCGCAATTGGAGCAGGACGATATCTCGCGGTAGGTCTTCTGGCTCGGCAGCCACACTTCGATGTCGTAGGTCTTCGCCGCCGAAAATCCCATGTCTCCGGTCGATAGAGCCACCGTTCTATAAGGCAGGCCCAGAGCTTCGAGCACCGCTTCGGCGTTGCGCGTGAGAGCTTCGAGCTCATCGTAGGAATCTTCAGGCTTCGTTATCTTGACCAGCTCCACTTTGTCGAACTGGTGCTGTCTTATAAGGCCTCTCGTGTCTTTTCCGTAGCTGCCCGCTTCCGACCTGAAGCAGGGGGTGTAGGCGGTCATGTGGATCGGCAGCAATGAGCCGTCGAGGATTTCGCCGGCATAGATGTTGGTCAGAGGGACTTCGGCCGTCGGCACCAGGTAGAGATTGCGCTCGTCCGTGAGCTTGAAGAGGTCTTCCTCGAACTTCGGCAATTGCCCCGTGCCGAACAGCGAATTTGCGTTCACGATGAACGGAGGCGACATCTCCCGGTAGCCATGCCTCTTCGTGTGAAGGTCGAGGCAGAAGTTGATCAAGGCCCTTTCGAGTCTCGCCCCCGCGCCCGCGAGTATGCTGAAGCGCGAGCCCGCGATCTTCGTCGCCCGCTCCTGGTCGAGTATCCCGAGACCGACGCCCAGATCGACGTGGTCGCGGGGCTCGAAATCGAAAGCGCGGGGCTCGCCCCATCTCTTCACTTCTTCATTGGCGGATTCGTCCGCGCCCGCCGGGACGCTCTCGTGCGGGATGTTCGGCACGGAGGCCATCAAGGCGTTCAGCTCGGCCTCGATTGCGCTCAAAAGCGCTTCGGTCTCCGAGATCCGCTCGCCCAGCTCGCGCACGGCGGCGCGGCGCGATTCGGCCTCGTCCTTTCGGCCCTCCTTCATCAGATTGCCGATCTCCTGGCTCTCGCGATTGCGCGTGGCGTTCAGGTCGTCGCGCTCCCGAACGAGCGAGCGGCGGCGTTCGTCAAGCTCGGTGAAGCGATCGAGCGCCTCCATCGGAAAACCGCGCCCCCCCAGCTTTCGTCTGACATGGTCGAAGTTCTCGCGGACGAAATTAATGTCGAGCATATAGACACCTCTCACGCGTTCAGAGTAAAGGGATAGCGTAAGGGGTCTTTTGAAGGGCTGTCAATATAAAGTGCTCAACTGAAGTTGCGCGGGCAGGCCCGTTATGGCTAGCATTCCAGGTGATCATGGAAGAGATAATAGAAGACGATTTCGTCGATGATGCGTTCGCCATGCGCGAGCGCGAGATCGACACGCCCGCGGGTCCCGCCCGCCTCGCTTATGTGGTCTGCGAGCCGCTCGAAGAGGCCGGCTTCATCAATGGCTTCAGCACGCGCCTGGGGGGCGTGAGCCCTCTGCCGTCAGGAGCCCTGAACCTGGCCCATTTCAAGGGGGACGAAAGAGAGAATGTCTCCGAGAACCGTCGCCGGTTCCTGAAGGCCCTGGGCGCTGAAAGCTACGAGATAATAACGGCGAAGCAGACTCATTCCGTGGACCGCAGCGTGGTGGAGTCGGCCGAACAGGCGCGCCAGGCCCGATTTGAATGCGACGCCCTGCTCACCCGCGCATCCGGCGTGCTGATCGGTATTCAAACCGCCGATTGCCTCCCCGTCCTGATCGGCGACCCGTCGAGCGGGGCGATGGCGGCCGTGCACGCGGGCTGGCGCGGGACCGCCGGCCGCATCACGGAGCGCGCCATCGCGGACCTGATGATGAATCATGGAATGAATAGCCGCACGGCCATCGCCGCGCTCGGCCCGGCCGCCTGCTCGGAGTGCTACGAGGTGGGCGATGACGTAATCGAGCTTTACAGGAAGGAATTCGGGTACTGGCGCAACCTGCTCGTGAATTTCAAGGAGGGGGGCAAAGCGCATCTCGATATTCAGGCCGCGAACGCTCAGCAGCTCGCCTTCTGCGGGTTCTCAGAAGATCAGATTCACATAGCGCCTTACTGCACGATGCACCAGAACGAGCTCTTCTTCTCTTACCGGCGCGAAGGCGGAGGCCGCCCCTCCGTCGCGGGCCGGTCGCTCTCGGTCATCGGCAAGGCGTGAGGGCGCGGGCCTCCTTCGGAAGTACCCTCCATCCGCGGACGGCGGCTCTCGGAGCGGTTCGAGCGCTACTCTTTCGGCGCGAAGTACCCGCGGCGGTTGCGGACCGTCAGGTCTTTCTGGTTCTTGACGCGGATCTGGATGGTCCTGAAAGAGCCGTCTTTCGCCTCGTTGCTCGGCTCGTAGGTAGCGATGTACTGCGAGCGCAGGTCCTCGTCTATCTGCGTGAATGCGCGGTCGAGGTCTTCGTTGCTGTCGGGGAAGAACGCGCGGCCGCCGGTCTCCGCCGCGATCTTCTTCAGGGTCCCTTTATCGACGCCGAAGCGCGGGTCTCCGATCCCGATCGAATAGACTATGATCTCGCTCCGCCACGTCCGCTCTATCGCGTCGCGCATCTTCACGCTGCTCGACGTATCGGCCCCGTCGGTCAGCAGGATGATGACGCGGCGTCCGGCCTCGCGCCTGAGCAGGTCGCTCGATACCGAGTAGATCGAATCGTACATCGCGGTCGAGCCCGAGCCGGAAGGATTGATGGGAGGGGTTCCCGTGGGAGGAAAGCCCGGCCCCGTTCTGCCGGGCACGACGCTGATCTGCACGTCCTGGATCGCGCGCTCGAGCTTTTGAATGCTGTCAGTCAGGTCCTGCACTAAAACCGATTCGTGCTCGAAGGTGACGATGGCGCCCAGGTCTTTCTTCGGGCGCAGGACTTTCTGGAGGAACCGCAGGCCCGCGTCTTTCTCTTCCGACAGAGTGTATTCCTGGCTGCCCGATATATCTATGAGCATGGCTATCGTGATCGGGAGGTCGGTCTGGCGCGTGAAGGAGAAGATCTGTTGCGGCTTGTTGTCTTCGAGCACCTCCAGGTCGTCTCTGGTCAGCTCGTTAATGTAGCGGTTCTTCTTATCGGTCACGTTGAAGGGCACGGTGACGAGCTGCGTGCCCAGCTTGATCGTCTGGTCGTCGCCCGGCACGTCTTCGGCGGGCTTCTTCTCTTTCTGCTGCTTGCCCGGAGCGGCCGGCTCGGGCTTATCCTGCTGCCGAGCGCTCGCGCCCACGAGGCCCGTGGAAGCGAGCGCCGCGGTAAATACCATGATTGCTGCGATGATAAAAATTCTCTTGGACTTCATTTTTTCACTTCTTCCGTTTGCGCGTAATACCCGCGACGATGGATCAAGCGCACCTGATCGCGTCCCGCCACGCGCACCTCTATTCTGCGGAACGTTCCGTCGCGCGCGATGTTAGACGGCGAATAGGCCAGCAGGTACTGGCTGCGCATTTCGCTCTCGATCTGCCTGAAATCGTCGAGCAGGTCATCCGGCCCCTGGGGGAAATAGGCGCGCCCGCCCGTCTCTTCGGACATGCGTCGCAGCACGTCCTCGCGCACGCCTTCGAAGCGGAACCGGTCGCCGATTCCGATTGCGTAGACGACGACGCCCGTGCGCCAGGCGCGATCTATCGCCTCGTCCAGCTTTCGATTGCTCGCGTTATCCACACCGTCGGTCAGCAGTATGATCGCCCGGCGCGTGACCGTGTCGTCGGCGGTGCTCTTCTGGTCCTCGCGGGCCAGTATCTCGTCGGCCGTGATGTAGATGGCGTCGTAGAGCGCGGTGGCCTGCCTTCGGACCGTCGAAGAGCCGAAGCGGCGCGAATATTGAATGCTGTCGAAGGCGCGATTGAGCGTCTCCATCCGCGAGGTGAGCCCCTGGATCAGCTCGACATCGTCCTGAAAGGTGAGGATCGACGCCGCGTCCTTGCCGGGCCGTATGATGGAGCGAAGGAACTCGCCCGCGGCCCTCTTCTCCTGCGGGAAGGTGTACTCCTGGCTGCCCGAGAGGTCCATCAGTATGGCGATGTTTATCGGCAGGCTGGCCTCCCGCTTGAACGTGAAGACCTCCTGCGGGCGCCCGTCTTCGAACACGGAGATCTCTTCCTGGCGAATGTCTCCGACTATGCGATTGCTGCGGTCAACCGCGCTGAAGAGCACGTTGACCAGCTCCGTGCCGAGCTTGAGCGGATCTTCGTTCGACGAGATCTCGTCGTCCCTCGCGGGCTGCTTCGAAGGCAGGGGCCTCTGCTGGGATGACGAGGGAGGCTTCTGTCCCGGCCTGGACTTCTGCCGCGCCGCGACCGGCCCGGCCGCCAGGAGAAGCAGGAACGTCATCGCGATTGATACAACTCTCTTTTCTTGCATATTTATCGCTCGCTGTCGTGGTCCCGGACAGGTTTCCGAGGGTTAGTAATCGTACCCGACCTTGTGGAAGAGATGCCCCTTCAGGCTCACCAGCTTCACCTTGATCTCGCGGTGCTTGCCGGTCTTCTCCTGGTTGTCGGGGGTGTAATAGATGACGTACTCCTGCCGCAAGTCCTGCGCGACCTCGCTGAAGGCCCTGAACAGCTCGATCTTCTGCGAAGGGAGGAAGACCTGCCCCCCGGTCTGCTCGCACAGCAGGCGCAGGTCCTTGTCGTCCGCGTTTTCCACCATGCCGGACGCGATGCCTTTGAAGTTCTTCGTGCTGATGCCGAAGATGGTCACGTCGTACCTCTGCGCTATGGCGATCGCTTCTTTCAGAGAGCGGTCGCTCGCCGTGTCCTCCCCGTCCGAGAGCACGACGATCACGCGGCGGGCGTCGGAGCCCCGAAGCGACGACATCTTCTCTTCTATGATCCTGTAGACCCCGTCATACATCCTGGTGTAGCCGCCGGACTTCACTTTTCTGATCGCGCGGATGAGAGGCTCCTGCGCGTCTGTGAAGTCCTGGTGCAGCTCCACGTTGGAATCGAAGGTCGCAAACAGCACCTGGTCCTTGCGGCGGTAGGTGGTCACGGTCGCGATGAAGTCTTCCGCCGCATCTTTTTCGAAGGGCAGCTTGAGCTTCACGCTGTTGCTCGTATCCATAAGCACGGCGATGTTGAGCGGGAGCTTGCTCGGCGCGACGAAACGCTGAATCTTCTGTTTCTTGCCGTCTTCGTACACCTCGAAATTGGATTCGACCAGGTCGGGGATGAATTTGTTCTTGTCTTTGTCTTTGACCGTGATGGGGAGGCGAACTTCCAGCGTGCCGATCTCGATCTGATCGTCGCGCGGCTTGTCCTGCTTCTGCCCTCCGGGCGGCGCGGGCTTTTGCGCGAGCCCTGCCGGGCCGGCCAACACGACGACCGCGACGACTAATGATACAAGTCCTGATATGCGTCTCATATTTTTCGGGGATCCTCCGACCACTTCGGTCTGATGCACGGGTATTAGTTCATGATGCTTCGGCCAGAAAAATTATAGAGGCCCGTTTGAAACCGTGTCAAACTACCGCGATAAAGCCGGTTCGATCATCTCGCGCCAATCGTCAATCAAGGCCGAGGAGGAAGTTTTCCAGCTCGGAAGGGAGCGGCGAGACGAACTCCAAACGCTCTCCCGTGCGCGGTTGATTGATGGCCAGGCGCGACGAGTGGAGGAAGTGGCGGCCGAGGGCGTTGATCCGCTGCCTTATCAGGATGCGGCTCACGGTGTTCTCGCGGCCATGGCCGTAAGTCCTGTCTCCGACAACCGGGTGATTCAGGTGAGACATGTGGACGCGTATCTGGTGCGTGCGCCCCGTCTTGATCTGCACGTTCAAGAGGGTGAACTCGGTATAGCGGCGCGCGACCTCGAATACGGTATGCGCCGACCTGCCCGCGCCCCCGCCGAGGACCGACATGCGGGTGCGATTCTGCTGGCTGCGCCCTATGCGCGCTTCGATCTCTCCCCGGTCCTCCGCGAATCGCCCGTAGACCAGCGCCGTGTACATCTTGAAGACGAGGCGATCCCGAAACTGGTCCGACAGGCGTTCGTGCGCCACGTCGTTTTTCGCCACGACGAGCAGGCCGGAAGTCTCCCTGTCTATGCGGTGAACGATGCCGGGGCGTACGCCGCCCGCGGAGCTGGAGAGCCGGTTGAAGTGATGGACGAGCGCGTTTGCGAGCGTCCCCGACTCCACGCCCGCTCCGGGGTGGACCACCATGCCAGCGGCCTTATCGACCACGATGAGATCCTCATCCTCGAAGACGATCTTCAGCTCTATGGGCTCGGGCGCGATCTCGACGGGCGGCGGCTCAGGCAGGTCGATGTCGATCCGGTCGCCCGCCCGAAGGCGATAGCCGGGCTTGGACGCGCGCTCGTTGACGAGCACGTCGCCGTCTTCGATGGCCTTCTGAACCCTTGTGCGGCTGAGCTCGGCGATTCTGGATGCGAGGAAGGAATCGAGGCGTGTTCCTATAGCCTCCGGCTCGACTGAGATCGACTGAATATCTACGCTCAAGATGACTTCGGCGGACGCCCTGAGCGCGCACGACATGGCTCAGGCGCCCGCCGCCCTTTCAGAGTTACGAAGGCATCGGGGCCGCATCCGTCCGGCGCGAAGCCCCGCGCGCAGGGGTCCGCCGCCAGTGATAGATCATGAGCGCCGTTCCCGCGATGAACATCACGACGGAGATGAACTGCGAAGTAGAAAGCCCGAGCACCTGGCCGCGAGGGTCGTCGCGCCAGAACTCTATCGTGAAGCGGATGATCGAGTAGAGGATCATATAAGAGAAGATCACCTGCCCGTCGAATCTGCGCCGCCTGTAGATGAGATAGAGAACCCCGGCCAGTACGAGGTTGGCGACGGATTCGATCAATTGCGTGGGTATCAGGTTCACGTCGATCGGCACGCCGGTCAGCTCGCTGGCCTTCTCCGTGAATCGCACGCCGATCCACGACGCGGTAGGCTTGCCCCAGCAACATCCGGCCGAAAAGCATCCCAGACGCCCTATCGCGTGGCCTATCGCCACGCCGGGGGCGAACGCGTCGGCGGTCCTGCGCCACGGCAGGCGCCATTTGCGCATCAGGATCACGCTCGCGAGCAAGGCCGCGAGAAAGCCTCCGAAATATACTCCCCCCGACCGCAGCAGGTCGAGCGAGAAGATGCGCCGCCAGTCGCCTCCGTACGAATCCCACTCCGTCGCGATCATCAGCAGCTTCGAGCCCACGAGCGCGGCCGCGAGGATGTAGAGCCCGAGGTCGTAGATGCGATCCTTCGGCAGCCCGTCCGACGCCGCGAGCCTCGCCGTCGACCAGAGCGCTACTATGAAGGCCACGGCCAGGAGCAGCCCGTAGGTTGAAAGCATGATGCCGAGGCCGGGTATTCTGAAAAGTTCGGGAAACATCGATCAGCTCCAGATCACGAGCCTGAGATATCGACCGCCGGAACCGTTCCGGACGGCCTTCTCATAATTCGTCCTCTATCGGACGCTCATTGCGTTCCACGGCGGTCGCTTTTTCGGGCTGCGGCGACAGGAAAAGGTCGAGGGCCATCAACACCGCGCCTATGGTGATAGAAGTATCGGCGATGTTGAAGACGGGCCAGTGGTAGGTCCGGTAGTAGAAGAGTATGAAGTCTATGACGCTCCCCATCCTGACCCGGTCCACGAGGTTGCCGCATATGCCTGCCGCAAGCAGCGCGAGCGACCACAGCAGCAGCCTGTTGCCCGACGGAGTCTTCATCATGTAATAAACGACTATCGCGGTGGCGGCGGAGGAGACGGCGACGAGCAGCCATCTGACGTCGCCGTCTCCCAGCATCCCGAAAGCGATGCCGCGATTCTCGGTGTAGCTGAGGCTGAAGAAACCGGGAATCACCTCGATGTCACGGTCCTTGAGGGCGCCCGCCGCCCACAGCTTGGAGAGCTGGTCGCACGCGAGAACAAGCGCCGTGATCCCGAGGTACTTGAGCCTGCTCGAACCCGAATTGTCGCGGTCTGCCGTTGTGCTCATCAGCTCTTCAGCCCTCCCCAGCCTTCCTCGACCTGGCGGACGCAGCGCTCGTCGAGCGTCGGGTACCTGTCGTCTTTACCGACCGTCTCCGACCAGTTCCAGCACCGCTCGCACTTCGCCCCCGCAGCGCGCCGGACCTCTATCTCCAACCCGCCTTCGACGCCTTCCTCCAGTTCCACTTCGGAAACGATAAAGATAGCGGGGAGTTGATCCCGGTATTGCCTGAGAAGCTCGAGCACTTCGCCGCCTCCCCTCAACACCACTTTCGCTTCGAGGGATGCCCCTATCTCTTTTCTGTTGCGGTACTCTTCGAGGCTCTTTTGCACAAGTGACCGCACGTCCGAAAGCCTCCTCCACCGATCCAGCAGCTCCGCGTCGACCCCGAGAGTCTCCTCGCTCGGGAACTCGGCCATGTGAACCGAAGGCTCGCGCTTGCCGGGGATGTTCTCCCATATCTCGTCGGCCGTGAAGGCGAGTATCGGAGCGACGAGAGTCGCGAGCTTGTTGACG
Organism: Blastocatellia bacterium; assembly: GCA_035537555.1. Classification (GTDB taxonomy): domain Bacteria; phylum Acidobacteriota; class Blastocatellia; order UBA7656; family UBA7656; genus DATLMR01. Next base: position 12,764 of record DATLMR010000407.1, on the reverse strand, counting down.
ATGTCGAAGATCGCCGTCTGCGCGCTGCGCCGCCCCGCGGATTTCGGCGCGAAGGTGTACAGCCTGTCCTTCAATATGTCGAAGTAGGTGGCCGAAAGCGTCACCGTCACGTAGTTGTATAGCAGGTGGTAGACCGTGTGATACTCGAACCTCCGGTACCCTTCGATCACCTCGCGCGCCATCTTGTTGGTCGCGGCTATCGCCCAGCGGTCGATCTCCCACATCTCGCCTTCGCTCACGGAGTCCGTCTCGGGGTCGAAGTCCGAGATGTTGCCGAGCGCGAAGCGGGCCGTGTTACGAACCTTCCTGTAGGCGTCGATCAGGCGTTTCAATATCTCTTCGGAGAGCCGCACGTCTTCCTGGTAATTCGAAGAAGCGACCCAGAGCCTGAGAATCTCCGCGCCCGAAGCCTTGATGATCTCGTTGGGCGAGATGGCGTTGCCCGTCGATTTATGCATCGCGCGGCCCTCGCCGTCCACCGTCCAGCCGTGCGTGACGACCGTCCTGTAAGGCGCCCGATCGTGCGCGGCCAGCCCGACCATCAGAGACGAATTGAACCATCCCCGGTACTGGTCCGGGCCTTCGAGGTAGACGTCCGCGGGCCAGGGCAGGCCCCGCTCGCGCTCCAGGACCGCGAGCGACGACGAGCCCGAATCGAACCATACGTCGAGAATGTCCTTCTCTTTCGTGAAGCTCGCGCCGCCGCAATTCGAACAGGTGAAATTTTCCGGCAGCAGCTCGCCCGCCTCGCGCGAGTACCACGCGTCAGAGGTCTCTTTCTCGAACAGGGAGGCCACGTGCTCGATCACCTTGTTATCGACGACCGCCTCATTGCAGCCCGAGCAGTAAAAGACCGGTATCGGGACGCCCCATACCCTCTGCCGCGACACGCACCAGTCGGGCCGTCCCGTGAACATGTTGCGCATCCTCTCGCGCCCCCACGCCGGTATCCATTCGACGTTGTCTACTTCGCGGATCGCCGCGGGCCTGAGCGCATCGCCCCCTCCCGCGGCCCTGTCCATCGAGATGAACCACTGCGGCGTCGCGCGGAAGATCACCGGATTGTGACAGCGCCAGCAATGCGGGTACCGGTGCGCGTACTGCTCGGTGAATACGAGCGCGCCGCTCTCCTTCAGGAATTCGACTATGGGCCTGTTCGCCTCGAAGACGCCCATGCCCGAGAAGCGCTCGACGTCCGCGCTGAACCGGCCCGCGTTGTCCACGGGGCAGTAGACCACGACCCCGGACCTTTCTCCCGAGAGCGCGCCCGCGCCCCTGAGCAGCTCGTAGATCGGCCCGAGCCGTTCGCGGTATTGCTGGCCGATGACGAAATCGTCGTGGCCGTGCCCGGGCGCGGTATGCACGCAGCCGGTCCCGGCGCGGCCCGTCCCTTTCTTCTTCTGGTCCGCCACGTCGAGCTCGGTCTCCGCGTCGGCCTCGCCGCCGAGCGTGACGTGCTCGCCCAGCATCAGAAGCGACGGCCTGTCGATCCAGGGGTGGCGCGCGTAAAGCCCTTCGAGCAGGCGGCCCGAGAAGCTCGCGACCACGCCCGCCTCGCCGAGCCCGCATTTCTCCGCCACCGAGGCGACGAGGTCTTTTGCGACGATATAGATTTCGCTTCCGACATCGACGGCGGCGTAATCGAAGTTCGGGTTGACCGATATCCCGAGGTTTGCCGGCAGCGTCCAGGGCGTGGTGGTCCAGATGAGCACGAAGGCGGGCTTCCCGAGAGGGGTCATCGAAGAGTCTCCGACCCTCTGCTCCAGCTCGCGCACCTGGTCCGGAGGAAGCGGGAACTTGACGTAGATCGACGGGCTCGTGTGCTCTTTGTACTCGACTTCGGCTTCGGCGAGGGCCGTCTGATCGTGTATGCACCAGTAGACGGGGCGGTCGCCTTTGTAGACGTAGCCGCGCTCGACGAAGACTCCGAACAGGCGCGCCGTTTCGGCCTCGTAGGCGTTCGACATCGTGAGGTAAGGGTCTTCCCACTCGCCCAGCACTCCGAGCCTCTCGAAGTCGCGCGTCTGGCGCTTGAGCGCTTCGGCGGCGTGCTCGCGGCACGCGCGGCGAATCGACACGGGGCTCATACGCGCCTTCTTCGCGCCGAGCTTCTTATCGACGTAAAGCTCTATCGGCAACCCGTGGCAGTCGTAGCCCGGCACGTAGGGCGTGTCGTAGCCCATCATCGAGCGCGACTTCACGACGAAGTCTTTCAAGATCTTGTTCATCGCCGTGCCGATGTGGATGTCGGAGTTGGCGTAAGGCGGGCCGTCGTGCAGGACGAAGCTCTGCCGCCCGGCCCGCGCGCGGCGTATTTCATGATAAAGGTCCATGTCGCGCCACCGGGCGAGCCGCTCCGGCTCCCTCTGAGCCAGGTTGGCTTTCTGCGCGAAGCTGGTCCTCGGCAGATTGACGGTTGCCTTCAAATCCAGAGGCGTCTCTGCTGTCATCGCTCTGTCACGCACCTTCCGTTTAGAGTGTCCGAACAAATCTTCGTCGCGGCCCCGGCCCCGGTATTCTGCCGCTTCAACAAAATCCAAAATTGCAAAAGGCACCCGGCTCCCTCGGGGAGCAAGGTGCCGTGGAGGATGAGATAGTCAACTCCAGGCTGCTTCAAACCGGCCCGGGTGGCCGGTTACAGGGCCACGGGCCGGATACCGCGTCAAATGAACATCTCTTCGTCCTGGTAAGCCTTGTCGATCTGCTTGCGGTCCCGGTTGAAGAGAGTATCGAGCGCGCGCCGCATCCCGACGAGCAGCGCCGACACTTCGCGTATGGGCTGAAGGACGGTCGTCTGCACCTCGACGGTCGTATACTCGATGCGGTTCTGAGTACGGGAGAGCAGATTGTCCAGCTCCGAGATCTGCCGCTGAAGCATCGAGTTCGCCAGGTCGAGAGTCTCGGATATCTGCTCGGCCTGCCTCCGCACGAGCCCCGTAATCTCAAGCGAAGAAGTGGAGATCGCCGCGGCGATCGCGCGGGTCTCGACCGTCACTTTTTCGAGGGCCTCCCTGGCCTGGAGGCTCACCGTATCGACCGTCTCCTTCACGTTAGCGATGGTACCTTGAACCTGGTCCACCATCGGTCCAACCTTCTCAATTATCGGCTCGGTCTTCGCTATGATGGGCTCGACCCTGGCCTGCAAAGAGCCGGCGATCCCCGTCAGCTTCTTGATGGCGACGTAGATCATAAGGAAGACAACAGCCTGGATAACAAAAATAACGACGGCGGCTACCGCAATTATTGTTTCGAAGGTCTGATGATTCACGAGTTCTCCTTGTAAAACACAAGGGACTTGTTCACAAGCTCCCGTGCCGGTGCGTTGAAGGATGGGTGGCGCAGGCTGCACGCCGGTTCCGCGGGCGGCCTTGCGATAACGGCCCGGCGGGCGGGGAGCAACGTTTCATTATCCGAAGCCCTCATCTGAAAAGTCGCTCCGGCCCGCCTGCTCGCTCACTGGCCGGACGAGGCGGAATCGCGCCCGTCCTCCGCGGTATAAACGGTGCGGCCGTTTGACAGGCCCGGCGATCAGGCTTCTTCGCCTTCGACGGTAGCGCCGCCCGGCTCCCCGGCCTTCCGCTTCTCTTCCCGGTAAGCCTGCTTGCCCGCTTCGATTGCCGCGGCGATCTGCTCCTTCTGGCGACCGGCGACCTCAGAGACCGCACCCGCGCTCTGCGAGACCCTCTCGCGAGCGGTGCCGTAAGCGTCGTTCACTTTTTCGCGGCCCGTCTCGTAGAGCTCGTTCGCGCGGTCCGTCAAAGCGCGGGCGCTCTCGCCCGCCACGTCGACTCCCCGCTTCGTGTAATCGGCGATTTCCGTCCGCAGCTCGCGGCCGGCCTTCGGCGCGAAAAGGAGCGCGACCGTGGCTCCCAGCCCCGCGCCGATCAATAAGTAGGTCAGTTTTTCCGATGCCGATGAATCTTCGTTTTGCGCCATCTTGGGCCTCCTGGTTAATTTTATCCCTTAACTAAGGTTTCGGTTTCACCGCAAGATCAAGACAAGTGAATATAGCATTTTGATTTGACCTCATTCAAGACAGGGCACGGAGATCGCAGGCCCTTTCGGCGGCGGCCGTTCAATCATAAATAAGCGCCGCTTAATCAAATGTCGCCGATCGTCAGGACGTTCAGCCGGCGCGGGCGCTTCGCGAGAGAGGCGCTCGCAGGCTCCGGAGCGCGGGCCGCCGAGTCCGATTCGCAGTACAATCGATTCGGCGTGGCGTGGACGACCTTGACCTTATGGATGCCGGGCGCGAGCTCGCCCTTCACGACCGAGACGTGGTTGCCGCGCGTGTGTCCCTGCGAGAATCCTTCTTCTTCCGACGGCCCTTTGACCAGCACCTCCACCTCGCGCCCGACCCAGGCCCGGTTACGCTCGAGGGAGACCTCTTTCGATAGCTCTATCAGGCGCGAGAGGCGCTCGATCTTGATCTCGCGCGGCACGTCTTCGAAGTGCATCGCGGCGGGAGTCCCCTCGCGCTCGGAGTAGATGAACATGTATGCCAGGTCGTAGCCTGCTTCTCGATAGAGCGACAGGGTCTCCTCGAAGTCCTCTTCCGTCTCGCCCGGAAAGCCGACGATGAGGTCGGTCGAGATGGTCGCGTCCGGCAGCAGCTCGCGAATTCTTCGGACGCGCTCCAGGTAAAACTCCCGCGTGTACTCGCGCGCCATGCGCTTGAGCACGCGATCCGAGCCCGATTGGACGGGCAGGTGGATGTACCGGCAGGCCGCGGGGGTGTCGGCTATGGCCTCGATGATCTCGTCGTCGAAGTTCACCGGGTGCGAGGTGACGAAGCGGACTCGCGGCAGCCCGACGCGCCCGACCATTCTGAGCAGCTCTCCGAACGAGGGGTAGCCTTCAAGCGCCGCGCGGCGCGCGCCCGTGCCGGGCCGCATGCCGTAGGAGTTCACGTTCTGCCCGAGCAGGGTCACTTCCACCACGCCCGCCTCTTTGAGCGCGCGGGCCTCCGAGATTATGTCCGCGTGCGGGCGCGAGACTTCAGGCCCGCGAGTCGCGGGAACGATGCAGTAGGTGCAGCGGTGATTGCAGCCGCGCATGATCGTGAGGTGCGCGGAGACGGTCCCCGCAGGCGGGGGAGGGGTATAGAACTGAAGCTCGCTTTTGAATTCGAAAGATTGAAATTTTCCGCGCGCGATCGCGGGCACGATCTGCGTGATCGCGCCCGGCCCGAGCATGATGTCGACGCCGAACTTCTTTCCCATGCGCTGGCCTTCGGGGAGCTGCGCGAGGCAGCCCATCAGGCCGACGGTGACATTGCGGCGGCGGAGCTTCTCTTTTCGCAGCTCGCCGAGGAGGGTCTGAACCTTCTCGACCGGCTTTCCGCGCACCGCGCACGTGTTGACGAGCACCAGATCGGCCTCGCGGAAATCATCCACGAACGCGTAGCCTATGCCCGCCAGCTCCGACCGGATGGCGTGCGTGTCATACTCGTTCATCTGACAGCCGAATGTTACCAGGTGCGCTCGCATGCGATTTCCTTAACTCTCCCTAACCCTCATCGATACGGTCATCTCCAGGCCGGAGGCGATTAACGACGAATCTTAGCACCTCAGGCGATATGCATGCCATAGCAGAGCTCGCGGGGCGGCCCGTCCTTCTCGCTCCGTTTTGAATTCCGGTATTACTCGGGGGTGAGCTGCTCGGCCTCTTGCGCCTCGCGGGCGGGGCGCGGCCCGAAGAGCATCGCGTAGAGGGCGTAGACGCGGCCGGACTCTTTCGTGAGCAGCGGCCCGAGCACGGCGAGGATGAGCACGTAGAGCGCGGCGAAGGGTTGAAGAACGGGCAGCAGCCCCCCCGTCCTTGCGAGGTTCGCCATTATGATCGAGAACTCGCCTCGCGAGACGATAGTCAGGCCGATGTTCATCGAGGAGGCGGGGGCCAGTCCCGCGCTCCTGCCCGCCAGCATCCCGGCGACTACGTTCCCGACCAGCGTCAGGAGCACCGCGCCGAGCGCCGGCCAAACCGCGCCCGCGAGGGCGAAGGGGTCGATGCTCAGACCGAAGCCGAAGAAGAACAGGGCGCCGAAGAAGTCCCGGAAGGGCACGATGAGGTGCTCGATCCTCTGCGAGTGCTCCGTCTCTGCGAGTACGAGGCCTAGAAGCAACGCGCCGATCGCCTCCGCCACGTGGATCGTCTCCCCGAGCCCGGCGAGCAGGAAGAGGCCGGCGAAGACCGTCAGCAGGAAGGCCTCGTTTGACGAGATTCGCAGGGCGCGGTTCAACCACGGGGTGGCGAGCCTTCCAAGCACGATCATGCCAAGGATGAAAGCGAGCGCGAGGGCCGCCGACGTGAGGAGCCCGCCGACGGAGGTGGCGCCGCTCAGGACGAGGCCCGAAACGAGCGAGAGGTAAAAGGCGAGAAAGACATCCTCGAACATGATGATGCCGAGAATCAGCTCCGTCTCGGGGTTGGCCGTGCGGCGCAGGTCGAAGAGGACCTTGGCGACGATCGCGCTCGAAGAGATGGTGGTTATTCCGGAGGCGACCAGCACCTCCTTCAACGGCCAGCCTATCGCGTAGGCGTAGGCGAACCCTACCGTGAAGTTGATGGCGATGTAGATGATCCCGCCCACGGCGATGGCGCGCCCCGACTTAATCAGCCGGCTGATCGAAAATTCCAGGCCGAGGTAGAAGAGCAGGAACAGCACTCCGACGCGGCCGATGAACTCGATCAGCGGGGCGCTCTCGATAAACCGAAAGTCGAAGAGCCAGATCTTCGGCGCGTGAGGCCCGACCGCCATCCCGATCAAGATCAGGAACGGGACTATCGAGAAGCGGAGCCGGGTCGAAAGCAATGCGGCTATCGCCACGAGCCCCAGAGCGAGGCCGACTTCGAGGACGAGGTGATTGACCATCTACGTGACCTTTCCGGCGGAGAGCAGTCGCTTCAGGGCCGAGACGGTCCGCCGGTCACCCGCCAGAATGAGGGTCGCCCCTTCATTGAGCACGGTGTCGGCTTCCGGGTTGATTCGCTTCACACGGTTCGGCTCGATGATCGAGACGATGGACGCGCCGGTCGCGGTGCGGGCCTGAAGATCCCGTATGGTCTTCCCGACGCAGGCCGCCCCCGGCTCGATCGTGTGCCATTGCAGGAGCAGGTCGTCGAGGACGATCTCCGCCGACGGGAGGGCTTTGGGCACGTAGGTGAGCCCGCCGATGATCCCGGCGATCTGCCTGGCCTCGCTGTCGGCGAGGGTCAGAACCGAGGCGGCTTGATCAGGGTTCTTGCGCGTGAAGTGGTAAAGCTCCCGCGTGCCGTCGTCGTGGATCACGATGATCAGACGGTCGCCGCTCGTGGTCTCGACCTGAAACTTGCGCCCGACTCCAGGCAGGTTCGATTCGCTTATAGTGGACATGAAAAACCTTTCGAGTGGATCCGCGGGGATCGCAGATTTACTACCGCCTTTGCGCGGAGGGGAGCCGGTGCCCCCCTCCGCCGATTCCCTTCCTTAGCCTCGGGCGCATGCGCGCGACAGGCTGGCTGTGGGTAGACCGGTATCAGGGTGCGGACCGCAGGGCCAGGCCGCAGAGCCATGCCCCCGGGATGATGGGATTGTTTATAGAGCGGTAGGCGGGGCGCGGTCGCTTTGCGGGGAGATAAAAGGTGAATGATGGTACCGCGCGGCGCGGGAGGCGGGCAGGCGTTGACCGTACCTGTCGAGCAGTTCGACGTTGCCGCCGGAGGGGGGCGGGGCGAGCGGCGCGTGCCGCCTGTGCGGTTTACTCTCCCGGGCCGGTACACGCTTCTCAAGGCGGCAAACCGCGGAGTCAGAGAGCGTGAGGCGGGACAGGAGGCTTACGCGGTCTTTCGCCGTCAGTTCGACTTCGGCGAGCGGAGTAAATCTGCTGAGGCCGCTCGAAAGGCAAAGGCCTGCCAGCACGCAGAAGAGGATCGACGCGCGTAAAAAGCCGGCCTTCGTCTTTTGAATCCGCCGCTTCATTGAGCTCGTGATTGTATCAGACGGGTTCTCGAGTCATCAAACCGGGCCTTTTTCCGGCGGGCCGAAAATTGACAAAGTGACCGCGCAGGAGCAGAATCCTTGCACGCCTCAAGCAGGACGAAAGGCTTAATGATGCAAAGAAGGCTTACAGCTCCCACGGCGTTGATTCTGGCGCTTTCATTGATCGTCAGCGCCGCGGGTCTAACGCGCAGGCAGGCCGCGATCAGAGACTCCGCCTCGGCGCTCGACGCCACCGAAGAGGTGCTCCAGAGCGTGAGCCGCCTTCGCCGCCTCAAGCCGAAGCACTCGGTCAGGAGCAATCTCAGGACTCGCGACGAGATCAAAGAGTCGGTCATTCGAGATATGACCGAGAGCACCACGCCCGAGGAGTTCGCCGCTTCGGAAAAGACGCTCGCGAAGCTCGGGCTCGTGCCCGGAGATTTCCGCCTGCGCGATTACATGGTGAGCCTGCTGCGCGAACAGGTGGCCGGGTTCTACGAGCCGAAGACGCAGGAGTTTTTTCTCGCCGCCTGGATTCCCATAGCCGAGCAGAAGACCGTCATCGCGCACGAGCTGACGCACGCGCTACAGGACCAGCACTTCAACCTCCGCCGCTTCGAGAAATGGCCCAAGGGGGATTCCGACGCCGAGCTCGCCGCGCACGCTCTGATCGAAGGCGACGCGACTGTCACGATGATCCTGTACGACTACGATCAGAACAAGGGGCAGATGAGCCTGCCCGGGACGGATAGCTCAGCGGACGATGACTCGAAGTATCCCGTGCTGGCTAAGGCCCCGGCGGTGCTTCGCGAGAGCCTCCAGTTCCCTTACATCAACGGCGCGATATTCGTGCAGGAGGTCCTGAAGAACCGCTCGTGGACGGGGCTCAACAGCAGCTACGATAAGCTTCCCGCATCGACCGAGCAGATCATGCACCCGGAGAAGTTTCTGCAAGGCGAAGGCCCGGTGAGGGTCGAGACGGGCAGCCTGCTCCCCGCTCTGGGCGGTGACTGGAAGCTGCTCGACTCCGACGTGAACGGCGAATTCGGGTTTCAGATTATGCTGTCGGAATTCATCAGCAAGGGCGACTCGCGCAGGGCCTCGGAAGGTTGGGGCGGAGACCGCTACGCAACTTACCAGGAGAAGACCGGGGCCGTGATGATCGCGCAGTACTCGACCTGGGACACGGCGCGCGACGCGGAAGAATTCTTCAAGGCTTACTGCGAGCGGACCGAGAAAAGGTACAGGTCGGCCAGGACCGCTCCCCCCGAAGCGGGCGGCGGGCAGGGGCGGCGTCTCTACCAGACCGAAGAAGGGCTCGTCATGATCGAGCTTCGCGGCCAGGACGTGGTCATCATCGAAGGGGCCCAAACGCGCGAGCAGACGGCGCGTTTGCAGGAGCAGCTCTGGCAAAGCAAGAAGAGCCAGGCCGCCCGGTAGGGCCGCATAAATCCGGGCGCAAACGAATATGACGGACGTGATCAAACCTCTCTTCATCGCGCTTCTGATCTCGACTCAATTATTCATTAGTAATCCCGCACGCGCTCGCGCGCAGGCTCTCGCGAACGGTACCGGGCCGCGCCCGGCAGAGGCCTTCGCGCGCTCCGAAGCGCTTGAGAGGCTGACGAAAGAAGCCGTCTCCGCCGCGGTCGAGCGGTTCGGCAAGGGCGGGCTCACGGCGGACAAGATCGCCCTGACCGTGATCGACCTCAACGACCGCGACCGCCCCGCGTGGGCGAGCCATCGCGGCCGGGAGCTGATCTATCCGGCGAGCGTCGTGAAGCTTTTTTACCTCGCGGCCGCCCACCACCTGATGGAGACCGGCGCGATCAAACAGACTCCCGAGCTGGACCGCGCCCTGCACGATATGATCGTCGATTCCTCGAACGACGCGACCCACCAGGTTGTCGATACGATCACGGGCACGACCGGCGGGCCGGAGCTCGACGACGCGGCCCTGCGAGAATGGCTCGACAGGCGCAACAGCGTGAACCGACACTTCGCGAGCCTCGGCTATGAAAAGATCAACGTGAACCAGAAGACGTGGTGCGAAGGCCCGTACGGCCGCGAGCGGCAGGGACTAGGGCCTAATTACGAGAACCGCAACAAGCTGACCTCCGAGGCGACCGCCCGGCTCATGTACGAGATAGTCTCCGGGCGCGCGGTATCGCGGGCGCGGGCGCGGGCGATGATGGGACTGCTCGAACGCGACCCCGGCGCCCGGAGCGACGACCCCGACTCACAGGATACCGGATTCTCTGCCGGAGGGTTGCCGCGCGGCTCCCGGTATTACGCCAAGGCAGGGTGGACTTCTTCGGCCCGCCACGACGCCGCGTACGTCCGGCTGCCCGGCGGCTCCGAGTACATAATGGTTCTCTTCACCGTTGACAACAGCAAGCAGCCCGGTATCATTCCGTTCGTGTCGCGAATGATCGCCGATAACTTCTCGAGCGCGAGCCCGCAGGCCGACCTTGTGCTCTTCAACGGCCGCCTCTGGACCGGCAACGCGGCCGCGCCCTGGGCCGAAGCCCTCGCCGTGCGCGGCGATCGCATAACGGCGGTCGGCTCGAACGCGGAGGTAAAGAGGCTCGCGGGGGCGAAGACTCGCCTGATCGACCTGCAAGGAAAGCTCGCGCTTCCCGGATTCATAGACGACCACACGCACTTCATGAGCGGAGGCTTCCAGCTCCTCTCGGTAGACCTGCGCGACTCGGCGTCGGGGCAGGAGTTCGCGCGGCGAATAAAAGAGAAGGCCGACAAGCTGGGGCCGGGAAAGTGGATAACAGGGGGCGACTGGGATCACGAGTTATGGCCGGGCGCGCCTCTCCCGACGAAGGAACTGATCGACCGCTACACTCCGAATAATCCGGTCTTCGTCTCGCGCCTGGACGGCCACATGGCTCTGGCCAATAGCGTCGCGCTTCGCCTGGCGAAGATCACGAAAGAGACCGGGGACCCGCCCGGGGGGACGATCGTGCGCGACCCGAAGACGGGCGAGCCCACGGGCGTCCTCAAGGATGCGGCGATGAGCCGCGTCTGGCCGCTCGTGCCGGCCCCGAGCGACGCCGAATCGGACGCCGCTCTCTCCGCCGCTCTCTCTGAGGCCGCGCGCTTCGGAGTAACCTCGATTCAGGACATAACCTCCTGGAGCGATTACGAGGTCTACAGAAGATTCCGCGACCGGGAAGGTCTCACGGTCCGCGTTTACGCGCGCACTCCCCTGAGCGAGTGGAAAAAGCAGGCCGACTTCGTGGCCCGACACGGCGCGGGCGATCACACGCTCCGACTGGGCGGGCTGAAGGCCTTCATGGACGGCTCTCTCGGCTCGACGACCGCCCTCTTCTTCGAGCCCTATAAAGACGAGCCCCTGACCTCGGGCATCCCCTCAGACGACAACATCCCCGAAGGCACTCTCAAGAAGAACATGAAAGAGGCGGACAGGGCGGGGCTTCAATGCTCCGTCCACGCCATCGGAGATAAAGCCAACGACATGCTGCTCAATTACTTCGAGGAGGTGGCGAGAGAAAACGGGCCGCGCGACAGGCGATTTCGCGTCGAGCACGCGCAACACCTCACGCCCGCGGACATTCCCCGGTTCGCAAAGCTCGGCGTGATCCCCTCGATGCAGCCCTATCACGCGATAGACGACGGCCGGTGGGCTGAAAAGCGCATAGGCCCCGAGCGCGTGAAGACGACCTACGCATTTCGCTCGCTGCTCGACGCGGGCGCGACCCTCGTATTCGGGTCCGACTGGACCGTGGCCCCGATCTCTCCGATTCTCGGCATACACGCGGCGGTCACGCGCGCGACGATCGACGGCAAGAACCCGCGAGGCTGGGTGCCGGAACAGAAGATCTCGGTCGAAGAGGCCGTGCGCGCTTACACGTCGGCCTGCGCTTATGCGGAATTCGCCGAGCGTGAAAAAGGGACGCTCGAAGTCGGGAAACTCGCGGACATCGTCGTGCTGTCTCAGGACATCTTCAAGGTGAGCCCCGACGAGATACAAAAAACGACCGTGCTACGCACCATCGTGGGTGGGCGCGCCGTCTATGGAGAGAAGTAAGTCTTGAGCCTTCGCCGGTTTCCATCCAAGCCCGAACGCCACTGGCCGAAACGCCACTGGATCGTCCTGCTGATAATGGCTTTGCCCTTGATCGGCGCTCTTATCCTGAGGTTTTTTCCCGCCATACTGGCTCTATTCAAGTGACGATCGATCGACCGGCAAGGGCGGCTTCCCCGCCCTGCCTTGCTCCTTATAGTGAATTCAGACACGATTTCGTATAGAAACGCAGCCTCGCTCCGCGTTTCGTTTGCATACAAGCCGGGCCGCCGCCCCTCCGTAAAGCTGCCAATAACTCGACTAAGAAAGGCGCGCCGATTTAACCGGAAATAGTCTCGTTTCGGGCATGATTATTGCACTCTTAACCCCTCTAAAGTTGTTTGGCTCAATTGATCCGCATCGAGCGAACATCGAGCGAACAAGGGTCAGGAGAAAAATCATGCCGAGAAGATCGAGTAATAAACTTTCACGTATTTCACCGCAAATCATTATCATAGGCGCTCTGCTGGCAATCGTCGCGGCGGCGGGCCTGGCGCTAATGCTGACGAAGTCCGAGCCGGAGACAAGCGCCGCCCTCGTGCCCCGGGCCGCGCGAGTCGAACGCGTCGAAGGCGAGGTCGGCATCGCACGCGCCTTCGCCGACGAGCGAGAGAGCGAGCCCGCCTGGACCGACGCGACGATCAACGCGCCGCTCACGGTGGGCGATCGTATATACGCGAAAGACGGATCGCGCGCGACTCTGGC
>DATLMR010000406.1:0-11535 GCA_035537555.1 Blastocatellia bacterium | reverse complement strand
GGATCACGTGATCCGGCATGAAGAGACCCGCCGCGCCCTAAAATCCCGAAGGAGGGGGCCGATCCTCTTCATCGACATCTCGGTCCCGCGCAATATCGACCCTGCCATCGCCGAGATCGACAATGCCTTCCACTTCGACATCGACGACCTCACATCCGTGGTTCAGGCCAATCTTCGCGAGCGCGAGACCGAGGCCCGGGCCGCTGACACCATAATCGACTCGGAGGTTCAAACCTTCCTCAAGCAACTCCGCTCGCTCGACATCGGCCCCAGCATAGTCGAGGTCAAGGGGCTGATCTCCGAGATGGCTTTGAGCGAGTTCAGGCGCAATCGCAAGCGGATGGGGGTTCTCAACGCCGAACAGGAGGCCGCCATTCGGGATGTCCTGATCCCCGCGCTTGTGAACAAGCTGTCGCATCCCGTCATAGTCCACCTGCGCTCTGCCGCAGGCGAAGGAAAAACGACCGAAGTGCTGGACGAGCTGAGAAAGATGGTCAAGATCGACTAGCCCGATGCTATCTTCACCTGAAATCACAATGTCTATCGAAAATATCGTAATCGGAACACGCGGCAGCAAGCTCGCCCTCTGGCAAACCAACTGGGTCAGGGACCGGATCAGGAAGCTCCACCCGGAGATAGGTGTGGAGGTCAGGGTGATCTCCACCAAGGGAGACCGTATCCAGAATGTTTCCCTGCCCAAGCTGGGAGAAGAGGGTAAGGGCCTGTTCACCAAAGAACTCGAAGACGCGATGCTCGACCGCCAGATCGACCTCGCCGTGCATAGCCTTAAGGACCTTCCGACGGAGCTTCCGGAAGGGCTTCACATCGGGGCCATCTCCGAGCGCGAGGATGTGAGGGATGCTCTGGTGGCGCGGAGTGGCATCTCCTCATTTGACGATATTCCCGAGGGCGCGCGAATCGGCACGAGCAGTCTCCGCAGGCAGGCCCAGATACTGGCGGCGCGGCGCGACCTGATCCTCGACCCGGTGCGAGGCAACGTCGATACCCGCCTGGGCAAAGTCGATTCGGGCGAGTACGACGCCATAATCCTCGCGTCCGCGGGCCTTCGCAGGCTCGGACACGAAGATAGGATCACTCAATATATCTCGCAGGAGTTCATGCTGCCCGCAGTCGGGCAGGGCGCTCTGGCCATCGAGACGCGGTCAGACGACCCGGCGATCAACCGGATCATCCATGAATTGGAGCACGAGCCGACGAAGCTCGCGTGCCGGGCCGAGCGCGCATTGCTGAAGGGACTCGGCGGCGGGTGCCTGGTGCCAATTGCTGCGCTGGGCATCGCCGGAGACCGGACGCTCAGCCTGAGAGGCCTCGTCGCCAGGCCGGACGGGTCCGAAATAGTGCGGGGGGAAGGCGAAGGGCCGGTCGGAGATGCCGAAGAGATAGGTTACCGGCTCGCGGAAGAACTGCTCAGGCGCGGGGCGGATCGAGTCCTCGATTACTGATGCCGGGAGAAGCGGGTTGATAGGGCTCTCAGCGTGAGCGGCCGGGCGGGTCCAGCAAGGGCCTTACCTTCTTCAGAATCCGATTGAGGATCGAGCCGACGCTGATCGCGGAGATGTCCAGATTCATCACCCGGGTGATCTCTTCAAGCGTCAGGCCTTCAATGAAGCGGAGCTTGAATATCAAGATGTCGCGCTCCCTGTTCTTTCCGCTGACCGATCGCTTGAGCGCGTACTCCACCTCTTCCATGACAAAAGAGAGATCGCTTTCGAACATCGGCTTCCCGTCGAGACGGCCGACCGTTTGATTTAGAAGAGGGCTATCGCCGCTGCTCTCGAGCAGGGCGTCCAGAGAGAAGCTGACCTTCGGTCTCTTCTGTGCCCGCATCTCCCGAAAATAGTCCTTCACGACATTTATCGAGATCATCGCGAGGTATTGATAAATCGAATTCTCGTGCTCGCCCTCGAAGCGGTCGAGCGCCCGGTTGCGATCTTCGACAAGGCGCATATAGACAGACTGCACGAGGTCTTCGACCAGGTCTTCCGGGAACTGCGGCTTTCGATCCGTCTCCTCCCTCGCTTTCGTGTAAAAGGTCTTAACCACGCTCGACTTGATCGTGGCATTGTAGCGGCGCACGAACTCTTTCCACACTATGTCGTCGGGAGGGCGCCGCGAACAATGTTCGAGCAAATCCGCCACGCTCCATTCGGTAATGGCGGGCCTCCCGGCTGCCTCTTCCAGCCCGACGGGCGATACGTCTCTCACCGCGCTGCCGGCGACCCTTTTTATCCAGGGCCGGGCCTTATACTCCCGGAATCGTTCTTCGCTCCAGTTCTCCCTCTCGGAGGCCCCGTGACACCTTTCGCAGAGGCAGATAACGTCCTCGACCGCGACCTCGGGGGTTTTCCGCCAGGAAACGAAGCGGGCTTTTTCCAGCCGGCAGCCCTCGCCGCAGACGGCGCACCTGTGCCCGGATTCGATCAGCACTACCTCTTTGATATTGATCGCGATTGCGGGCTGGTTGGACATCCTGGAATACCTTTTGATCCGGCTTTCTTCTTCGTTGCTACCGATGGAATTCGAAGCGATCCCGGGCTTCGTTCTCTGCGAATGGCCCTTGATCTTCCGTCGAACCCCCAGACTCGAATACGCGCTCTCGATTATTACAGGGCGTTACCCTTCATAAGATCGAACCTGTCGCTCCGAAGAGTGAAAAGCTGCTGAAACTGAGGATAACCGACGGCCTGAAGCGGCTGAGAGTATAGCAAAGGGGTAACTGCCATAACAAAGAATTTCTCATCCTTTCCGAAAAATATAACCGATACAGGCGCCTGCTACTCGACCTTGAAACCGGGCGGAAAATGGTTGAGCGGCCCGTGTCCCTTGCCCAATCCCGGAGCCGTCCGTATAGCATCGACGAGGTATCGCTTCGCGATGGGCACGGCCTCCCGCAGCGTCTTGCCGCGCGCAAGCAAACAGGCAAGGGCGGAAGCGAGAGTGCACCCGGTCCCATGCGTATTTCTCGAAAATACTCTCTCGGAGACGAAGGGGATCGCCCCCTCGGAATCGACGAGCAGATCGGTCGCCGTATCCGATGTCATGTCCCCCCCCTTCACCAGCACCGCCGGCGGCCCTAAGTCTAAGATGGACCGGCCCGCTTTTTCCATGTCATCCCGGCCCTTGATGCGAATGCCGGTTATCCGCTCGACTTCCGCGACATTCGGCGTGACGACAGAAGCCAGAGGAAAGAGCGAGCGAATCAACTCTCTCAAAGCCACGTCGTCGATAAGATCGAAGCCGCTCGTGCTCCTCACCACAGGATCGACAACGACGTGCGGAATCGCTTTGGAAGAGATCGTTTCGGCGACAGCCCGGATAACTTCGAGGCTCGGCAACATGCCCGTCTTGACGGCCGACACATCGAAATCGTCGAAGAGCGGACGAAGCTGCCCGAGCACGGCTTCCGCTGTTTGATTATAGGCTCCGAAGACGCCCTGAGTGTTCTGTAGAGTCAGGCTCGTGATGGCCACCGCGCCGTAACAGCCGAAAGCGCCTATGGTCTTGGTGTCGGCCAGAATGCCTGCACCCCCGGAAGGGTCAAAGCCGGCAATAACCAGGATGATCTTCGGTCTCTCCTCCGCCATAACCCACCCGATGATTCCAAAGATTCGTCTCGCCCGCTAACCGGCACTTGCGAAATCTTTGATCTCCTTTACGAGACTCGACATGTCTTCGCACCCGGCGAACAGAGAGATGGCCGCGATGCCCGCCGCCCCCGCGGCCAGGGCCTGGCGAAAGTTGCCGATCTTTATACCGCCGAGCGCTATGACCGGAATTTTCACCCGTTCCGCTACTCCGCGCAAGGCGGAAATTCCGACGGGAGGCCCGAAGGCCCGCTTGCTCTCTGTCTCGAAGACCGGGCCGAAAACTATGAAATCGGCCCCTCCCTGCTCCGCCGCCAGGGCTTCGTCCATATCGTGCGTTGAGACGCCCATACACATTTCAGAGCCGAAGACCGCCCGGACGATCCGGGCCGGCATAGAGCTAGTCGTCAGGTGCACTCCCGATGAGGCGCAGGCCGCGACATCGGCCCGGTCGTTTACAAGGACCTGCGCATTTCGGGCGCGCGCTTCCGGCATGACCGCTTCGATCAGGGAGTACACCTCGCGAGCAGAGAGGTCGCGCTCCCGAATCTGTACCATATCAACACCGGCTTTTATTGCTGATTTGACGAACTCGATAAGGCTGGTCTCTAGAGTCTCATGGTTCGCGAGGGGAAGCATCCGCCGGTCGGTTATCAGGTAGACTAGAGGGCTCGAATATTTTGCCATCAAGGTCCGCACCCTGCCACTCAACTTGAAAATTTTTCACGGTCTTTTTGAAGTTTATTACCTCGAGAATTCCCATCGCGACATTCAGCACTCCGAGACCCGTCACGGCTCCTCGGAAATACCCGCTGGTGACGAAGCGCGCGAGGCCCGGTGAGTTGAGCCTCTCGGCGGCGAGGAAGAGCAGGTAATTCTGGTTCCAGGAAGGATAGTTTATCCAGGGCAACAGGATGAGCAATGCGCCTATCTCAAAGCAGATCAGGATAAAGAAAATAATTGTAAGCTTCGCTGACATATTTGGAGAGCGATAATCGAAATCTGGCGGCCGGATCGCGCTTTGTCCCTCGCCCGTCGCTCACCAGTCACGTTATCATGCGCCCCTCATGGCCTGCAACTGCTTTATCTTATCGCCCACGTGCCTGTAATTCACGTCCGTTCCGTATACCTGCATGAAGGCATCGATGGCTTTGTCGATCTCGTTCAGCTCTTCATAACATAGCCCGATTTCGTATCTCAAGGCCTGATATTCTTCCTCGGGCCTGTTGGGAATCCTGAGCCCGCGCTCGAACCACATGACGGCCACTTTAGGCATGCCCTTGCGGTTGAAGCAGACTCCGAGCATATGGCAGCACTGGATGTAATTGCCTTCAAGGTCTTCGAGCGCGGCGGTCTTGAAAGCCATCTGGAATTGCTCGATGGCATCGTCAAGCAGGTCCATGTCCTTATAGGCGAGGCCGAGGCTGTAGTGAGTCTCGAAATCGATCCCCGGCTTCAGGTCGCCCGTGTTCTCCTTCAGCTCTTCGAGCATCTCCTGAAGCTCGCTTTCCGTAACGGCGAGGCCATCCGGTTTCGCCTGCGACGCGGGCTCTGAATTGACGGACCGGTCTTCGAAAACAGGCGTCTCCTGTGGAGACGCCTCGGCCTGCCGAGTCCGGGGAGGCGCAAGGTCTTCCATCGTGGAGTCGATGGAAGAGACTATCGATTCGATCAAGTCCCCCGTGCCCATCGGCTCCTGGGGCTGAATGACCAGAGGGCCCGTCGCAGGGCGGAGAGCGTCGAACGCCGTGCCGTTCAGCAGTTCGCTCATAGGCGGCAGCTCGCTCGTGTTCCATTGGACCATCAGGTCGGCATCGAGAGGCCCCGACTCTTTTTGCACGAGGAAAGGCAGGAAGTTCTTGCGCTCGCCTTCGCGAGGCCCCCTGGTCAGGGATACGCTGAAATCTTTAGGCACATCGGGCTGGGCAGCCGAGGCGTCTTCCTCGACCTTCATGTCGATATGCTGCGCTTGATCCCCCTCGCCGTTCGGGGCGGCCGACTCTTCGGGCATATCGTTCAGGAATAGATTTCCAAACGAGCGCTCTGATCTATCAGCGGCCGGAGACAGGTCGAAATCCGAGCCCGCGCGCTCCTGAATTGCTTCTGAAGACGGCTGCCCCCAATCCGGAAAGACCGCGGGCGGCTCGACCGTGGTCGCAAAGCCTTTTTGAGCCGAGTCCGCCTCCGCGACGTCGGTGTTGATTCCAAGGCGCTTATACCGGCCCATAATCTCCGGATGGTCTCCGTGCTCTTCTCTTAGCCGGGTTAGAGTATCGCGCGCGATCTCCACATACCCCTGGGCGATATAAAAATCTATTCCCTCAAGCTCATCGCGGAGGAGGCTGCTCATTGTGTCGGAGGGCAGCTCGCTCGTGGAATTGAAGACAAGGCTCGCGGCCGGGGTTCCTTCTGAATCCGATTGGAGAGGATCTCCGACAAGCGTGTCGCTATACCTGAATCCCTGGGCCGGGCTGGCCGAAGGCTTATTGCCGTTCACCGGGCCGGAGGCAGGTCTGCCGCCGGGCCTCGCGCCTTCGGGAACCGTCACGAAACCTGCCTGGTCGGTCAGAGTCCCTGTTTGATAACGGCTCAGGTCGAGCCCGTTCGCGTCTTCTTGAACCTCAAATCCGCCCGGGCCATTGAGCATCGGGTCGTTGGTCGACCCGCTCCGGGCCTCTTCGGATCCGGCTGCGTTCTGAGTCCCGGTGAACCAGTCGACATCCTTTCGGCTCTCTCTGGAAGGAGCCGGAATCTCCAGCAGAGGGTTCATCTGGCGGGCCTCGGCCACGTAATCGCTGGCGCGGGCCGACTCGCCCCGGCCTTCATGGACGCGGGCGAGTTCGAGGCATTCGATCGCCGCTTTATCCATCATGCCTGCGCGCAGGTAGATGTCCTTGAGCTTCAGGTGAATCTGAAGATTATCAGGCGTGTGGTTGAGCATCTCGTTCAGCATGCTCACGGCGTGGTCGATCTGTCCGTGACCCGCCATTATCTCCGCCTCTGAAATCTGCCGGATGACGAAGGCATCGTCAAAGGCGGCCGATTCGTAATCGAGCGGGCCTGTCGCGCGGACGACCTCGGGCGAGTCTCCCTCCTGGATGTCTCGTACGCCGAGATTATAAAGCCTCTGCAGGTGCATCGATTCGTCGGGTTCCAGGCGGACGAGTTCTTTGAGAGCGGTGATGGCCTCTTCGTCCTGGCCCTTTCGCATCGCCGCCTCCGCGAGCGAGTTGAGAGTCGATATAAGATTGTGGTCTTCACGAATGCGCATGAAAATCTGCGCGAGCCTTTTCAGAGAGCCGATGTGGTTCATGTCCCGGTCGAGCACGCGGCGCAGGAAGTCTATGGCCTTGTCCTCTTCGCGTTTGGAGATCAATACGTCCAGGCACCCGTCTATCTGCTCGGCGGCCCGGTCCAGGTCCCCGATTTGAAGGAACCGCCTGCCCACTTCGAGCAGGTAGTGATAGCGGTTTTTATCCAGCTCTACGAGGCTGAGGAACGTCCGCTCGGATTCATCCATCAGGCCGGCGGAGAGGTATGTCCGCCCGAGAATAGTCAGCAGCTCGATGTCGCCGGGATTCTTCTCGAAGGCGTCGTAGAGGATATTGATCGCGCGGTCGGCCTGGCCCTGCTGCGTGTAGATCGTCGCGATTGCCGTCAGGCCCTGGCGGCTCTCGGGGTTGATCGTGATGGCTTTGAGGTTCGCGTTCAGGGCCTGCTCGATGTCGCCCTTCCTCAGAAACTCGGCTCCCGTCATGATGAAGGCCTCATGGGCAAGCTCCGTCATCCCCTCACGGGAATAGATCTCGCCCAGCTTCAAGCGAACCGAGGTATTGGTCGGATCAAGGTCGGCTATCTTCTGATAGGCCTCAAGGGCCTTGCGGGTCTGCCCGGCCCGGGCGAAGGCGTCCGCGACCTGGAGGTATTGCTGTCTGGCTTCCACCAGTAGCCCCTGCTGCGAATAAAGGTTCGCCAGCTTCATCGAAGTATCGACGTTGGTAGGGTCCAGCTTCGATATCTTTTTGAGCATCGCGATCGCTTTCAGGGTGAAGCCGCTCTCGCGGTAGCTTTCAGCGATGCGTGAAAAATTGCGGATTGCGTCCTGGATCTTGCCGGCCCGAACGTAGAGATCGCCGAGAGTGTTTATGGTGGTAAGGTCGGATGGGTCCGCGTCGACCACTTTCCGGTACTCATCTATTGCCGCAGGTATCTTACCCTGGAGAACATACTTTTCCGCAGCGCGTAAGACCTTGGACTTGTTAAGAGACATAACCCCTCCGTATACACTCACCCTGACGAGGCGGACGCCCCATCCACTCATCTAATTTGGCCGGGGGGGCAATAGCGGGGTGCTTTATTCCAGATTCGAAAGCGAAGAAAGGGGAACCTCTTCCATGCTCAAGTCGAGTACGCCTTGCCGCGTTTGAACTCCGTTGAATGTCAGCCTGTGGATGGCCGACGGTCCGAGCCGGGCAATCGCTTCTTGATGGGCGCGAGTATTGTACCCAACGTGCGAGGCGAATCCGTACCCGGGGTAATGGGCGTCATATTCTCTCATCCATCGGTCGCGGGATACCTTGGCAAGTATGGACGCCGCCGCCACTGAGACCGATAGCGCATCACCTTTAATTATAGCTAGTTGAGGGCAGTTGACCTTGGGGAGCCTGAATCGCCCGTCTATTAAAACATACTCGGCTTGTGGTTGCAATCCTTTTACTGCCAGCGTCATGGCCTCAAGGGACGCGCGATGGATGTTGATCTTATCGATCTCAAAATGCTCGATGCGAGCGACGCAGAAGGCCACCGCGCTTGCCTCGATTTCGACGACCAGGCGCTCGCGCTGTAGCCTGGTGAGCTTTTTGGAATCGTTGATCCCCAGGGGGACGTCTCCGGGGTTGAGGATGACGGCGGCGGCCACGACCGGCCCGGCGACCGCGCCCCGCCCGACCTCGTCGACTCCCGCGATCAGCCTGAAGCCCGCCGGCCTCAAGCCGTCTTCAAATGATGTATCACACGCCATAGAAAGGTGGATGCCCGGTCGGAGAGATTACCTGGACACTCCGTCCAGAGGGCTCGACGCGGAGGCGTACAGCCTTCGCGGTATCCGGCCCGCCTGAAAAGCCAGCCTGCCGGCAAGGACTGCGTGCTTCATCGCCTCGGCCATCGCCACGCAGTCTCGGGCACCGGCAATCCCCGTGTTCATGAGAATTCCGTCAACGCCCAGCTCCATGGCCAGAGTCGCGTCGGAAGCCGTGCCGACGCCCGCATCGACGATCAGAGGCACTTCCCGAATCTGTTCTCGGAGTATGCGCAGGTTCGTGATGTTCTGGATTCCGAGGCCCGAGCCGATAGGGGCCGCGAGCGGCATGATGGCCGCCGCCCCGGCATCGATCAGCTTCCGCGCGACGATCAGGTCATCATTCAGATAAGGCAGGACGATGAAGCCTTCGCGCGCGAGCGTTCGAGTGGCCTCAAGCAATCCCTCATTGTCGGGGAAGAGGGTCTTCTCGTCGCCGATGACTTCGAGCTTGACCCAGGGGGTATCGAGAACTTCTCTGGCGAGCATCGCCGTCCGAACAGCTTCATCCGCTGAATAACAGCCCGCCGTGTTCGGGAGGATGTGGTATTTTTGCGGGTCTATGTGATCGAGGAATGATTCGCTTGAGCGGTCAGAGAGATTCACACGCCTGACGGCGACCGTCACCATATCGGTCCCCGAGGCCTCAAGCGATTTGCGCATCAGCTCGAACGATTCGTACTTCCCCGATCCCAGGATCAGCCGCGATTTGAATTCGCGTCCAGCAATTACGAGTGCATCATTCATTTTATTATCCAGTCCAGTTATTATCCGATTCAGCCCTTCTCAGTCCGTGAACGACCTATGCGGCTCCGTCTGGTTCAGTCCGAACCGCCTCCGACAAAATGTACGACCTCCACCTTGTCCCCTTCGGCAAGAGCCGTCGAGGCCCATTCAGCTCGCCGGATGACTCTCCGGTTGACCTCGATGGCGAGCCGCTCGGGCTTCAAGCCGAGAAGGCCGATCAGGTCGGCAACCACCGTTCCTTCCCTCACTTGAGTATCATCTCCATTCAATACTACTGTCAATCAGCCGCTCTCCTTTGAGGCAAGTGTGATCCGATCCCGTCCCCTATCGACGGCCCGGAGCCTTCACGACCTGCGGATCAAGTGTTTAAGCTCTCCCCGCCCGCGATTGGACTGTGCTTCGATCACGATCGCCGCCGTGCCCGCAGTGAAAGCGGGAAGCGCCAGGTTGAAGCTCGCGACGCCGTCGCGGCCCGCGCGCCCGATAAAGACTTGCGGCTTGAACGCCGTGCCGATGATCTTGATCGTGACTATCGCGTCCGCCTCCAGGCTCGCCCCGAAAGAGACCTCGACCCTGAGGGCCACGGTCTTTCCGGCCGTGAAAACGCCAGGCGACAGAACCTTCAGATCGAGCTTCCCTTGCTCGGCCGCTCGCTTGAGGTAATCAGAGATCACCTCGTCAAGATCGAGGCCTCCGCTTTTGCCTTTTGGAGACGGTCTCGGGATACTATTCGATTTGCCGAGGCTTCCGGAATCGCGCTCGCGTTTGAGCGCTCCGCTGACTCTGGAAGGCGCGGAGAGAGGAGCGGAGGTGCGCTTCGAAGAGAGCGGCCCGGAGCTCTTTTTCCGCGCTCCCGTAGGGGTGCCGGTCGGCCTTCCCTCTGCGCTCGTTTCACCCGTGAGGCCCCCGCTTTTAAAGGCCGCCCTGTCAGCTTCGGGCTGCCACGTGTTCGCCGGGACGGCGGGCTTTATGGAAGGAGTCGAAGCTGGAGTCTTTGCGCCGGGATCGGGAACGAACGGGCTGACGGGCGAGCTGTCTTGAGTCGGCCCCGCCTCCGGAGCCGGCGGCTCGGCCGGGCCTTTTTCGGCGGCCCTTTCAGCAGGAAGCCTCACGTCCTGACTTCTTTCAGACGCTTGCTCCCTGGAGGAGTACTTGATCAGATCATCGATTCTCCCCGCCTTGATCGCCGCTATGATCACCTGGTGTTGCCGCTTGAGCAAGGAAGCGATCATTACTTCCGAAGCGCCCTCGCTCAGCTGGTCCCCGTAGGGCGTAGACTTTTTGGCTATGATCGTTCCTCCGATATAGACGAGCGATTCCAGAACAGGATTATCCTGCCCGCGATCTTCCGTCTGCACATGATAGACACGCCCGTCGTATGGAACGTCAGTATTAAAGCCCGTGATCATCTTCGTGGACAGTAGCATAGCCCATTTTCACAGTCAACAATCGCGCCCGCCGCCCTTTTTATTGCTGAAATTAGACCCTACATGTGGGACTTTGCCGGTTTGGCTATTGACGCGGGATGGGTGCTATAATGCGCAGCATGGAGATTGAAACACCAGAAAGGTTGGATGATCTTCCAATATTCCCTCTGACGACGGTACTCTTTCCCGGCGCGATATTACCTCTCCATATATTCGAGGATCGTTACAAAGAGATGATGCGTTTTGCCATAGAGAACGGCGGGCTGTTCGGCCTTTCGTATAAAGAGAACGCGTTTATGGGGCGAGAAACGCCGCCCGAAGTCGGGAGCGTGGGATGCCTGGCCAAGATAAATGCGGTGATGCCCGTCGAAGAAGGAAGGATGAATATAGTCTCGACAGGACTCGTGCGCTATCGCGTGCGGGGCTTGAATCAGACCCTGCCCTTTATCCTGGCCAGAGTCGAGCCTTTCACCGACGATATGGAGCACGACGAGGATCTGTCCAACCTCTATAACGACCAGATGGAGATGTACAGGAAGTTTCTGGCCGCCTCGCAGGCGCTCGACGAGGCCGCGATGCCATTCCAGCAGGACCTTCCCGAAGACCCCGAAGCCCTGTCTCTCCTGATAGCTTCCGTCCTTCCCATAGAGAACCATACCAAGCAGCAGCTACTTGAGAT
>DATLMR010000405.1:0-21155 GCA_035537555.1 Blastocatellia bacterium | reverse complement strand
TTGGCCTTTCAAAGTTGTCAATTGAGAGAATCGAAAACGATTACACTATTTTCGAGCGGTCTCCTTCCCCGGCCGGGCTACCCCCGGGGCGAATATCAATCGCGCAGGCGCCCCGGCAACTGCGCGAGCAGCTTCGCCGTGCGCGTAATGCAGTTGCCGAGCTGGAACGGCAGGCGTGGCAGCTCGTTGAATGAAGCCTGCATATCGACGGTCGCTTCGATGGCGTTGGGCCAGTGATGGCGCAACTCCTTGAGCGCCCCGATCGGATCGTTAAGATAACTCAACATCGGCCTCCGCAACGTGAAAGGCACTTCCCACTGTCGCAGGACGGAGGGCACCATCCAGCCGGGCAGGCTCGCGGCGCGCTCCCTGACGGGCGTGTGCTCCACGCGCGCTCCGACGAGGTTGTGCGCCAGGCCTATCGCGCACGCCGCCACGTCCGCGACGCGCCCGGTCCCGAGGCAGAGCCCCCAGTCGAAGTCCTCGGTCAGAGAGTCGAGCACCACCGCCACGTCGCACAGCCATAGAGGGCGAACCGCGCCGTGGCGCATGAGATGAGCGCACAGAATGCGCAGGTGATCTTCAGTCGCGGGTATCCGCACGTCTACTTCGCCCGCCTTTATCGTCTCCGAGCGGGCGAACAGGTCGTCGAACGGGCGGTCGTCGAGGTTCTCGAACCCCCTGTGAAGGTCCACGACGAACTGGAGGTTTTCACGGCGCCGGAGAATATCTTTCGCGAGGTCGTACTGGTCGGGCCGCACGCAGAGGTCGAAGTCGCCGTAAGGGCGGACCCAGGGGTCGGGATAGAGCGACGCGACCGCCCAGCCTTTGACCATCACGGGCTCGATCCCGCGCGAGCGAAGGAGGGGCATCACCTGCCCGATATTCCGCTCGTGAACCGCCGACTGGAGGGCGAAGAGCCTGTATGCCTGTTGCAGAGGGTAAGCCGCGCTCGAATCCCGCAGGCCGGTCTCGCGAATTCGCCGCCACGCGAGCCCCGCCGATCCCGACAGCAAAAGCAGCGTCGCGACCTCCTCAAGCTGCTCTTCCGTAAGCTCGAACGCCGGCGGCGAAGGCAGCCACGACTCCACGAGCGCAGAAGCCACGAGACCGCCGCGCCGCAGGACCGTATCTTTTGCAAGCTTGCTCGCCATCAACCGGGCTCCGAATAACAGAGATCAGCGCCCTCTCTCATTCTTGATATCGCTAATATCCGGACGAGGCCGGATTGGCTGGGACCAGATCACTTGATTAGACCGCTTTAGTGTCGCCTGGATTATTCCTACATGGTGCCGCAGCTATTAGCACGCGGCCCCATTGCAGTTAAAGTTTGAGCCGGTCTTCCTGCAAAGCCTGCGAGCAGTTATACAACACCCGCCGACGGCAGCGTCGCTGTTGCACTGAGCATCCGGAATCAAGCCTGTAGCCGCAGCCACTGCCATGGGAGCAGCTATGGAGATGATCGCGGGCAGAGAGATGAGGGCCGCCGCGCCGAGTTTCTTCAGAGCCGCCCGCCGCGAGGGAGACATTTTATTCTGCGTGCCGATCGAATCATCGACCAGCAAGCGGCGGCTCCTCAGCTGCTCCAGCCCGAGAAAGATTACTTCTTCGTCGATAGCAGTCTTCAGTTCTTTTTCGAGAGTACTCCGCAGGCGAGCGATGTCGGTCTTGCCGTCGCAATGCTTCCAGATCAGGGCGGCAGTCTCGTTAAGGCAGTGTGCCTTGTGCCGTTCCAGATCATATATAAGCAACTCCCCTGGGAGTTGCTGCATTACAACCGCATCTTTTTTGGCCCGGGGTTTTAAATTCATTTTCCACCTCACGGAAAGGTTCCGTCGGCCGCGCCCGCGCATTCGCGCGGCCTGCTCTCTTTTTTGCAATATTGTTACTACTGGTCGGGTCCACGTCGACCGGTAATGTTTCTACTGATCGAAGCTCCTGAATATCGCTTCTACTACTTCACTCGCTTCGCCGCGCACACCCTTGATGACGGGCGCTTCCGAGACTACGTGCCGCAAGGTCGAGAGCGCCGTCTCCGGCTGCTCCCTTGCCGACACGGTGTTTGCCAGCAGGGCCAGCGCCCCTTGTCCTTTCGACAACTGGCGGGGCCGCCACCGCGCGCCTTCCTTGTACTGGCTCACCACCACGAGACCGACCTGCAAAGGCCTGACTCCAGGCACGCCGCCCAGCATCTCCACGGGGTGTTTCGTGCTTTTATACTCTCCTTGACTGCGAATTGCCAGCGGTCTTGGGTAAGGATGCACGCGCCCGCGCGAATCGAGCACCGCGTACTCGTCCGAATAATAAGTGGCCCCGGCGCGCACCAGCTCCGCCACGAGGGTCGTCTTGCCGCTGAAGCTGCGCCCCGGTATCACTACCGCCCTGTTCTTCCACCCCACTACGCCCGCGTGAACGAACGTCCTGCGCCGCGCATTCTCCGCCACGTAGAGCTGCAAATCGGACTCGAAAGCATCGAGCACGTGTTCGAGCTCCATCCCGCGAGAGATCTTCGCTATGTCCGCGTAAAGCAGGTTGAAACGGCGGATTTTCGCCTCTTTTCCGCCATTTCCCACTATGAGCGAATATAGGCGCTCGACCCTGTTGGACGAAGCCGGACGCCACCCGGGCGGAAAATATTCCACGAGCCGGTCGAGCGCCTCCGGCCTGTTCACCCGGACGCCGACGCGGATTCCGTAAGATACAAACGACATGCCGGCCGCCCATCCCAGGCGGTCAATCCTGGCCATTCACGTCGATTTCCACCTCGACTCGGGCAAGCTCGAATCGGACACTCGCGGACCTCCGTATCATTATTGGCCTCAATATCGGGCCTGAATATTGGAACGGAATTAATAACATACTTTTTTCAGTTGCAGGCAAATTTAATTCACACTGTAGCCTACGTCACCTCAATCTTGTGGCAGGGTCGCCCAGCAGCACCCACGTCCTCTTCGCGTCTCCGTCCTTGACTCTGGCCTTGGCCCTGGCGGCCGCGTCCCCTATTCTCACCCCCTCTCGGGCGAACAGCTCCCTGTAGAATTCCTCGTTCAGTTCTTCGTGCGCTCTCGTCTCCGCCATTCCGCTCGAAGCCCACACGAGCGCCGCGCCGCCTTCGGCTTTCATGAGAGACTCCGCGAGACTGTCTATCGCCGCGTCGGCGAAGTACCCGTTTAGACAGGTCATCAGGACGTAGACCGAGAGCCTCTCACGATTTCCGAGGCGCCGGGCATCCTCGCCGGTCATCACGTCTCCCCGCCACAGGTCCACGGAGCCGTGCCCGATATAATTGACGAGCTTCTGCCCGCGCGCTATCGCCCACATCAGCTCGTCCTTCGCCGCGCCGCTCCCCATCCGGCCCCGGCTGATCTCTTCCGCCCCGCCCCCGACCAAGACCTTGATTCTTTCGCTCGCCGCTTCAAACTCGTCGCCCTCTTCCGAATCGCTTACGAGCAGCACGCCTCTTCGCTCGCCCTGGCTGCCCGGGCCTTGCTCGTACCTCTCTATCTTCTCCGCCATCGTCGCGGCCTCCGCCGCGCTCCTGACGGCAAGCCGCCCTATGGCTATGGGCGCTCCGGCTCCTTCCACGTACCATTCATCGCTCGCCGTCTCCAATCGGGCGGTGTCGACCATCTTAGCCGGTATGAAGTCACCCGCGGCCTTCCCCAGATAGCCCTTCGGGTCGAAGCTCCCGTCACCGACCAGCAGCACATATCCCGGCTTCGTCGCCCAGGAGGCGGACGCATATTCGAGAAACCGCCTGATCGCGGCCGCGCTCTTGTGCCCGAAGCTGTACTCGTCGTACAGGTCTTCCACGTCAATCGACTCGACCTTGAGCCCTTCTCTCTCCCGCATCTGTTTCAGGCCCGCGATGCCGTTTTTCATGTCCGCGTGCGAGATGACCACGTAATCGGCTCCGGGAGCCGGTTTCGTAAGGTGGGAGGCCTCATTTCTCTTCACTTCTTCGACCGCCTTCTCACGCCCTTCCGCGTAAGCCAGCAGGCGTCGGGGTCCCCGGAAATCGCCCCCGACTTTGATCGAGTACTCAGCTCCTTCCCTCATCACTTCGCCCTTCACCGCTTTCACGCTCAGCTCGTCGGAAACGTCGAGTACCCGTATCCTGCCGCCGGAGAATCCGCTCACCTTTACCGCCTCCCCGCTTTCCACCGTGAAGCGCAGCTCATCGGCTTCCGCGCGGTACTCTCTCCAGTAGCCGACCGCTATTCTATCGACGAGGCTGACGGCCGTATCAGTCGATTCGCTCACGAGTCGCACGGAGTTGTCTCCTTCGCGAAGCAGGCTCTGGGGCAGCTTGATGCGCAGGACGCCGAGCTGCTGCCCGTCGAAGTCGATTCGGCCCTCGTCCTCGCCGTTGATCTCCACCCTGACCCGGTGGTGATTGAGCGTCACGCCCTGCAAAGCCACCTCCACGCTCGCTTCTTTGCCGGAAGAACGCTCGACCCGGCTGAGGCGGATATTCTGCTCGACCGGGTCCCGCGCGATCACCGCCCCGAAGAAATTCTCGGCCTCTCCGTTTCTCAAGCCGGAGAAGTAGACGGTCCGATCTCTTCGCTCTACTTCGCACAGGAAAGAGGTACTCTGGCCGGCCTCTTCCCCGCCCGCGACGCTCTCGATGCGCGAGCCCGCGCGGTCGCCTTCGGCCAGCCAGTAGACGCGGCGCGTGCTGGAGTAATCGTCGAGGCCCCTGCCGTAGAATTCGATAGCCTGAAAGCTCGCGCCGCGCTGCTTGACGATCCTGATAGGCTGCTCGATGCCGTCTACGTAGAGCCCGAGCCTGCGAGCGTCGGCCCGCATCCCCGCCGAGGCGAGTTGCTGACGGCTCACTCTGTAGAGCCCTTCTTCCTTGACCATGAGCTTGATCGCGGGCGAGCCCGCGAGCCGCGCCTGCGTGTCGAGCTGAGCGGGCGAACCCGAGCCGATGCGGGCGCGCGGCTCTACGAGCTTCGTGCCTTCATCCGGGTCCGCCGAAGACGCGAGCATGGAGAGGGGCGCGGCCTGAAGGCCGGGCCTTGAATCAGGCTCCGCGTCGAGGGCCGCGTCAACCGTTGCGGGGCCGTGGTATATGCTCGTGCCGTCGAGGGCGATCTCTTCCAGAAAATAGCGGGTTCCCGCGCGCGAGGGAGCGGGGTCGTGGAAAGAGTAAGAGCGGCCCGCGCCCATAGTGACGCCGGGACCGGCGAATAGCGCCGAGCCCGCGAGGATCCGCCTATTGACGCGGGAGCGCATGCCTTCATCTTCGCGATAGATGTTGAAGCCGAGATTATCGGCCTCCAGCCCCGTGCGCCACGCGAGCAGGGAGCCGCCCGCGCATTCGGTCGCCGTGAAAGACTCCAGCTCGATAAGGAGTATCTGCGCGGCGGTTATCCGGATATCGTCTATGCCGACCCACTCGTCATTTCCCGCTGCGTTCGTCGTAACGAGCCGGAGCTGCACCACGGGCTTGTTCGCCGCGACGGGCGGCAGCGATACGTTGACCGGAGTTACGAGGGTCGCGAGGCCCGGCCCGGTCGTGGCGTCCGCGATATAGGCCTCCGGGATGTTCGTGTAATCCCCGGAGCCTCCGACTCGATACTGAAGCGCCACCTGCTGGGCGGCGTTATCGGTCGATCCGTCGATGTCGCGCAGGTTATAAGAGATCGCGATGTCGGTCTTTCCGGTCGTGTTGAGAGTAATGACTATATTGGGCGCGTCGGCCGTTTGCGATCCTTGAAAAGCGACGGTGGCATTTGCGATCTGAAATTCGGCGACCCCTCCGGTCGCAAGGCCATTCGGGTTCGTTTGATTGGCTATCACGTTCTCGCTCGCGTTGTCCGCAAGGACGGTTTGCGGATCGACATCCACGGCGTTCCCCGACCTGTCTCCCTGATACCCGATGACTCCCGGAACATTGTTCCAGTTATCGTCCGTGGAGATGAGGCCGGTATCCGCCCAGTTCTGGCTGAACGGCAGCGCCTGCGCCGCCGTATCGGCGCGGGCATGACGCGACAGACGGCGCTCGGATAAAAAAGCGTTAGGAAACATAGACGCGGACAGAATTGCGCCCAGGAAAACAACGCGCATCCACTTCAGAGGCAGTACCTTCTCTGACATAGGGCTCCTTAAACTCGACTAACGGATTCGCGCCTGGGGTAGAAACATTGAGCAGGCTCAGCGAAAGCAGGCGCTGAGCGATAAGAATGCGAGATGATCATTCCGGCTCTTCGCTCGATAAGTGGGATTGTCCGTTTTGACCTTACTCTTCACTCTTCAAGGCGAGCCATTCAGAATACCTGGGGTGAGACGATTGACGCGTGAATTCTAGAATCAGACGCCCTTACTGTCAATCCGTGGAGATTCGCATGAGCGGGCCGAGGGCACACGTATGCTATCGTGCCGTGAGGGCGCGGGATACGAAAGCGCGCCTGGCCTGGATTTGGAGGTCGAAGAATAATGCCGCTGCCTGTAGCTCACGGCCTGGTCGGGGCGAGTATTATCGCGGTGTCGCGCGACGGGTCATCGCCGCTCGAGAAATGGAAAGCCCTGCTGCTGGGCGCGATGCTTGCGATCCTGCCGGATGGAGACCTTCTCTTCGCATGGGCATTCGGGCTGGGGACCTCCTGGCATGGGAGCTTCTCTCATTCGATCGCGTTTGCGGCCGCGACGGGGCTTCTGGCATCGGCCTTGACGGGCCGCCCGCGAATTAGAGAGGCCGCGATCTTCGGCCTCGCCACGCTGTCGCATGGCTTGCTGGACGCGTGCGCGAGCAAGAGCTTCGGAGGGGTGGAATTATTGTGGCCCGTTTCAAGCCGCAGGCTGAAGCTGAACCTCTTCAACTACTTCGAATTCTATCCGAGCCCCGCGACCGACCCTCTCGGCGAGCTGCTGCTGCGGGCGCTCAGGATCAGCGTCTACGAGATCCTGATCTTCGCTCCTCTCTTCATCGCGGTCCTGGCCCTGAGCGGGAGGCCGCGGGAAGACCGTTAGCCCGCAGGGCACATTCGAAGCGGAGTCTAAGGCAAGCCGTTCCAGTCGCCGATGATGGGGAAATCTCCGTCGATGCCGAGCCCGAACGTGATGTCGGCAAACCCGTTCGTGTTCGAGTTCCTCAGGAAGAATACCCCTCCACGGTAGACCGCTATGGTGTCTATCCCGTCGCCGTTCCAGTCCCCGGCGATCGGCTTGTCTCCCGGTACCCCGTAGGTCAGGAATATGTCGGCGAAGCCCGTGGAGTTGCTGTTCTTCAAAAACAGAGCCCCGTTCGACGGCCTGAATACTCCCGTAGTCACCGTCCCGTTCCCATCCCAGTCTCCCGCTATTCCCACGTCTCCCGGATTTCCAAGCCCGAAAACGAGCTCAGGGTCGCCCGTGGTGTTAGAGTTGCGGAGCAGGAAGACGCCGTCGCGATATGTGCCGATCGTGTCTATGCCGTCTCCGTCCCAGTCCCCGACGACGGGCTGGTCTCCGGGCAGGCCGAAGGTGGCGACTATGTCCGCGAAGCCGTTCGTGTTGGAGTTCCTGAGGAAGAAGGTGCCGTTGCGGTAAACGCCGATCGTGTCTATGCCGTCTCCGTTCCAGTCTCCGGTCACGGGATAGTCTCCAGGTATTCCATAGGTGAGCAGCAGGTCGGCAAATCCGGTGTCGTTAGAGTTCTTCAGGTAGAGCGCTCCGTTCGAGGGGCGGAATACGCCCGTAGTATCGACGTTCTTCGACCCCGTGAAGTTGAGGGTCGAGCTGGCCGCCGCGAAATCGGCGGAAGCGGGAGCGAAGGAGAAGCGGCGCTTCGAGGGCGTGGCCCGATAGGTGGAGCCGGGACCGAATCCCGATTGAGACCAGAGGCCGGAAGCGTTGGTCTGGACGGGAGGAGGAACGGCCCCCGAGCCCGAGAGCCTGGTGAAAGTGATGGTCACGCCGGGTATGTTCAGGTTGGTCGAGGTTGCGACTCGACCGGACGCGGCGAAATTGCCCGTGCCTGCCGCCTGCATGATCGTGAACGTCTGGGTTTCGACGATCAAGGTTCCCGAGCGGGCGCCGCCGGGGTTTGCTTCCACCGAGTAGGAGAGCGAGCCGCTCCCGGTGCCGCTCGCGCTCGAAGCGAAGGATATCCACGAGTCCCGCGTAGACGCCCTCCACGAGCATCCTGCTCCGGCCGTGACACTCACGCTTCCCGCTCCGCCCGAGCCGGAAATCGAAGCGTTCGGAGGCGAGATCGAATACGCGCATCCGGTGCCGCTTTGGGTGACTGTGAAAGTCTGTCCGGCGATAGTCATCGTACCTGTTCGCGAGCCCGCGCTCGTATTTTCCGCGACGACATAAGCGACGATTCCGTTGCCTGTGCCGCTGCTGTTTCCCGAGATCGTTACAAACCCCGCGTTGCTCGCGGCCGTCCACCCGCACCCGGAGGGTAGAGTCAATCCGACCTGGCCCGTCCCCCCGGCTGAAGAGAAGACATCGCTTACCGGAGCGAGCGACGGGGGAGGGTTAGACACGGAGACCGTCGCAATCGACGAGTTGTTGCCCGGCTGCGGATCGTCGGACGCAGAGCTGACGGTCGCGGTGTTGTTGACGAAGGCCCCGTTGGCGACCGAGCAACTCACCTTCGCGACCAGGCTTGCCGCTTGCGAGGTGTTAGGCGCGAGGGGGCCGAAGGTTATGGTCCGGTTGTTGCCGGACCCGCCGCAGACGACTCCGGCGGGCGCGCTACAGGAGACGAATGAGAGCGAAGCGGGCAGGTTGTCGGTGACGACGACCGACGACGGAGTGTCAGGCCCGGCGTTGCTCACGGTGATCGTGTAGGTGACGTTCGTCCCGGCGGCGACGGTGCCGGAGGAGGCCTGATTGGTGATTGAGAGGTTGGCCGATGAGGTGAATAGCGTGCACTGAGAAAACTCCGACGTATTGCCCGCGGGATCCGTAGCCGTAGCCGTAATGAAAGGCCCCTCGGAGGGAGAGGCGGGCAGCGTGACGTTGAAGCTCGCGTTGCCCGAGGGGTTCGTCGTCGCGGATGTCGATCCGAGGAGCTCCTGCCCTTCGCCCGAGCCGAGCGGGTCGCAGCTGTTATTGGAGAAGAATTCTATCGTAAAAGTCGTGCTCGGAGCGCTGTTGAGCGTGCCCTGAATATTACTGCTCGTCGTGGTCACGCTGCTCGCCGATGTGATAATGGGCGAGTTCTGGAGGTTGTTAGGCCCGGAATCCGGGTCTCCCGGGTCATTGCCGGTTACTCCCACGGGGGCGAGGTCTATCCCCAGGACTCCGTTTGCGAAGATCGAATTCGAGCGAACGGAGTTTCCCGTGCCGTCCAGGATCAGGATGCCTCCGGTGCTGTTGTTAGCGATCGTGTTGCCGTCGCTCGGGTTCGGCCCTCCTATGATGTTGTTGTTCGAGCCGTTGCCTATGATTATTCCGCGAAACAGGTTCGGCAGGGCGGTTCTGCCGTCGGCCCTGGTGCCGATGAAGTTGCCGCGTATCTGGTTTCCTCCGTTTATGTTGATACGGATTCCATTGGCGTTGTTGCCCGAGATGATGTTGCGGGCCTCGGCGGAAGCCCCGCCGATGATGTTGTTCGAGGCCTCGAAAAGGTCTATGCCGTCTATCTCATTTCCGAGATCGCCGTTCCCGACGGCGTCCGTGCCGATGTAGTTGCCCTGCACTATATTTCCCGACGCGCCCGTGAATTGAATGCTGATTCCCTTGCCGTCGTTGCCCGAGACTACGTTGCGCATTCCGGCCTGAGTCCCCCCGACGGTGTTGCCGGGCGAGCTGTTGATCGAGACGCCGTCGGAATTGTTGCCGACCGCGGAGGTCCCGGCGACATTGGTGCCGATGAAATTTCCGCGCACGTGATTGCCGGTCGCCACCGAGCCGATTATCAGGATGCCGTGCGTCAGGTTGCCGGAGATGATATTGCGGGCCGAAACGGTGGTCCCTCCGATTATATTGTTCGACGAGTTGCTTATGATCACGCCGTTCTCGGCATTGCCCTGGGCGATCTGGCCGAGCGAGTTCGTGCCGATGTAGTTGCCTTCGATCGTATTGCCGCCGTTATTGGAAAGGGCGATCCCGCTCCCTCCGAAACGGTTGATGATCAGCCCTCGCACGGTGCTGTTCCCGCCGGTTATGCTCAGGCCGTTGGCGCTCTCGCCCGTCCCCGTGCCGTTCAGCTCGATCAAGGGAGCCCCGGAGAAACTCGGCTGCGTAGTGGCGTCTATCGTGACCGCCTCGCTGATATTAGGCAGAGGGTTCGACAGGCTTATCGTCTTCGGCCCCGTCGCTATGCTGAAGACGATAGAGTCGGCGCCGGGGTTCAAGTTGGCCGCCGAGATCGCTTCGCGCAGGGTGCATTCGGCCGAGTCGCACGTCCCGTTTCCCGGGTCGGCATTCGAGTTGACCGTGAAGGTCATCGGCGCGGCGGGCATTGCATTCCCGATACTCCGCGTGATCGCGCCCGACGGCTCGCCGCTGAACGCCCGGATCGCGCCCCGGCTGAATGATTGCGCCGACAGAAGCGCCACCGCGCCCATTAATAAGAGATAGACTGCATAATGCCTTTTCATCACCGCTCCTGCCCGTAAATTTAAGATAAGCGCATAGTGACGCGACCAGCCGGGAGGCGATTCCCCGCGCAAGAAAAACCTGTAGATCCGCTTATAATAGAGGCCCTACAACCTGCGGCTAGAGTCTATGGATCGCTCTTAATCCTTCGCTATTTCGCATCTCTTCCGAGAGCGCTCGCCCTGCTTGCCGGTCGATCGGCAATCGCGGCTCGCCTGTGGCGAAAGACGTTTTCTTGATTAATACAACCGGAGAGCCCTGTGCGCCAGTTCTCAGACGGCAAGCATCTTATGCATCCGAGTATCCGGGGTCAAGAAGAATCAGATTTAAGAGGCGGTTTCAAGATGAGGCGGGGATTTCATGAAGCGAGCCTTTCGTCGCTCGCATGGCGGGAGGTTCGTGCAAAAGAACAACTGCCGGCCCGGCTCGCGTTACCCGGCGCAGACGCTGCCCGAGCAAAGTCCGCTGCAACACTGCACGCTCGTGCCGCATGGCTGGCCTCCGGCGCGACACGACGCCGCCTGTGCGACGGTGGGGGTGAGGATCGACGTAACCAGAGGCAATCCGACGAGGGCCGCAAGCCCGATCTTTCGCGCGGCTTCGCGTCGCGTCATTCTTTCTCTTCGGGGCCGCTCGGCCCCGGCGACCAGGAGATGCGCTTTCTCCAGTTGATCGAGCCCGTACCGGACCATCTCTTCGTCGACCGGGTTCTCGAGCGCCTCTTCGAGGAGCCCGGCCATCTGTTCGATCGTGGTCTTACCGTCACAATGATTCCATATGATCGCCGCCGAGCCGTTCAAGCAGTGAGCCTTGTGCCTGTGAAGGTCGTAGATGAGAACCTCTTCGGGCAGGCTCCGGATTACAAGTCCGTCCCTACGCGCGCGCGGAGACGTATTCGGGTTCGAGTCTGTCATACTAATTAGCAGGCCCTCTATATAAGAATGGCTTCTTGAGTTTCTTAAAGTTAATCAGAATCGTTCCTGTATCGGCATTCAAAAGACGGGCGCTTATATAACGTCTATTGATCCTGGGGTGCAGATGCGAGTAAGGGGCAGGGGAAACTTGGGCTATTCTAGGCGGAAAGGTAATCCTTGTCAATTTAAAAGGCGAGCGCCCGCCGATTCGGAGTCTTCGGGCCATAATCTCAGATGAAAACATAGCGGTCGGCCAGCATGAAATTGACGAGCGAGCAGATGCCGATCGCGGCGAGATTCGCCGCGTAAGCGTTGAGGCCAAGCCGTCCGACAAAGATCGACATGAAAAAGAGATTGCCTATTATGCAGATGGCTCCCGTCGTCAGGTTGAATCGCGCGAGCATGCACGACCAGCTCAGGCCGGCGCGGTCGGCCCACGTCCACTTCCTGTGCCACACGAAGTTGTGCAGGAGCGCCGATTCCACCGCCAGCACGGTCGCCAACAGGTAATGCAGCCCCATGATCTTCATGAAGAAGAAGAGGGACAACGCCTGCACGGCTATGCCCGCCGCGCCGACCGCATTGAATTTGAAGAAACGATTGATGCTCAAGATTCTCTTTCAGAAGAGTCCCTCTATTCGGTCTATTGTCAGGCTATCTCCGCTCGATAAACGGAGAGGCGTTACGCGCAAACGAGACGATCAACCTGAACGGGCTTCGAAGCGGTGGCCGGGGCCGTCAAAAGCGAATGCGTCAATAATCTCTCGCTATCTCTCTGGCGGCGGCGCACGCGTCGATGGGCGACAGCAGGACTATCAACAGCCAGATGGGTATCGATACGAGCGCGAAGACGGTCTTTCGCACCAGGCGGCTGTAAAGCGGCCTCGCGTGGCCCGTCGAGACGCCCGCGAGCATGGCGTTGACCAGAGGCCCCGAGACGGGGCGGTAAAAACCGGACCTGAATCCCGCCTGCCTTCTCCGTATCTGCCTGAATTTCACCTGTTGCAGCGAAGACGTGGTGTAAAGCGATGTCGAGTTGTCACTGCGCGGGGCGGTCAAAGGTCTCTCCGAGGTCTTCTCATTCAGCTCTGACGTATCGCTTTGCTGGGGGATTCCGCACCAGCGACAGAACCTGTCGCGTTCGAGCAACCCGCCGCCGCATGCAGCGCAAAGTTTAACGGCGACTGTATCTATGTGGTCCGTACCGATCATGACTTCTTACTCCATCTTTTTTTCTATGAAAGCCTCTGCAAGGACAGTGCCACGGCTAAACTCAGGCCAAACCACGGGCGATGGGCGCGCGGCTCGACGAAATGGTATAGATGCCTGAACGAACGGGTGCAGTAAAAACAGGACAGATGTCACGGGTCAGAGATGATACTTGTGCTTATGACCGAGCGAGCAGGGTTCTTCAATTAGAAGGAGCTTCGCATGAGGCGCGTGAGCTATTCGCTCTTCCGCTTCAATTTTTCGTAGAAGCGGGTCACGTGCTCGCGGTGCTCATCGGAGCCGAGGCAGCGGACGAACGTCTCGTTGATCTCGTTTATGGCCGACCGGGTGTCGAGATCTATGAGCTCGCGCGTGAGCCGCTTGGTCTCGATCAACGCCTGGCGCGGCCTGGAAGCGAGCACCCGGGCCATCTCCATCGCGCGCTCCATAAGCTCCGGGCCGGGATAGACGTGATTGGCGAGGCCGATGCGATAGGCCTCTTCCGCGGAGATGTTCTGCCCCGTCATGGCCAGCTCCTTCGCCCGCGCGAGCCCTATCGACTTATAGAGCGGGTGAATGATCTGCGTGAGGCCGATATTGATCTCGGCCTGCCCGAAGACCGCCTCGCGCGCGGCCAGGCGAATATCGCAAAAGGCCGCCAGGTCGAAGCCTCCCGCGATGGCCGGGCCGTTGACGGCCGCTATGACGGGCTGAGGCAGGGTCCAGACGAGATTGAACAGCGCAGTCACCGTCTTGAGGTAGGCCAGCTTTTCATCCGGGGTCCAGCTCACGAGCAGGCCGAGGTCGAGCCCCGCGCAGAAACTGCGGCCCGCCCCGGTTATTATGACCACGTTTACGCCGTCGTCTTTTTCGGCCCTCCCGAGCGCCTCCGTCAGCGCCGTCACCAGGTCGGGGTGGAGCGAGTTGCTCTTATCCGGGCGGTTGAGCGTGAGCGTGAGTATCGCTCCCTGCCTGTCGCCCAGCACGTACGGTTCGGGGGAGTCGCCTGTCATCCGATAGCCCTCTTCTCTTACATGTCTTCAGCGAGACGTTGCTCAAAATATCGGGGATCACGGTCCGCTTCGCGCCTTATAATATAGCCGCGCGGCGCGAATGAACAGCCCCGCGAGTCTGCGTCCGATTTGCTCAGCCTGATCGCTTGTGATAAGTTTGCCACTGGAGGTCGAGGATGTATTGCCCGCGATGCAGCACGATTAACAACCCCGATCAAAAATTCTGCCGCCAGTGCGGCCTGCCGTTCGCCGCGGTGCGCGTCGCGCTCGCGGGAAATTATGATGCGGCGCTAGAGAAGATGAAGAAGGGCGAGAGCGCCTTGAGCGGAGGCGTCCTCACCCTCTGCATATTCATCGCCGTCGCGATCACGAGCGCTCTCTTGAGCTCTTTTATCGACCACACGCCGAACTACATCACGGCCCTGATAAACATTCTCCTCGGGCTCGTATTCGGGCTGCCGGCCGTCCTCATCGGCCTCCGCCGCATACGAAATTCCAAAAGCCTCCTTGAAAATCCCGAGGCTGCTCCCCGCGTGCAGTCCGAGGAGTCTCGAGTGCAACTCCCGAAAGCCCCCCTCACCGACCGTTCCATCTCTGATTCCCAGTTCCGAGATATAGTGACCGAGCATACGACTCTGGAGCTGAAGCCTCCCGAGCAAGTCCGCTAGGAGCCCCGCGAGTGGCGATGAAGTTGACACGCGCGCGCGCATCCCAGCATCATCCTTTTATGCCGGTCGCGTCTTCGCCCGAAGATGAAGGCGCGACTGAAAAAGCAATCTTTCGGAGATAATTGAAGATGGCGACGATCCACCCGTTTCAAGCGCTGCGCCCGGCCGAAGCGAAGGCCCGAGAGGTGGCGGCCGTGCCCTACGATGTGGTCAACACGAGCGAAGCCCGCGCGCTCGCCTCCGGCAATCCGCTCAGCTTCCTTCACGTTTCGCGGCCGGAGATCGGATTGCCCGACGAGGCGGACCCTTACAGCGATGCCGTTTACCAGAGGGCGGCCGAGAACTTCGAGAAGCTGAAGGCCGCCGCGCCCCTCCTGGTCGAAGAGGCTCCGAGCCTCTACGTCTACGAGCTTCAAATGGGCGGGCACACGCAAACCGGTATAGCGGCGTGCGTCTCGGTAGACGAATACGACTCCGACATCATTCGCAAGCACGAGCGCACGCGCAAGGATAAAGAAGACGACCGCACGCGCCACATCATCACGCTCAGGGCGCAGACCGGCCCCGTGTTTCTCACCTATCGGGGGCGAGGGGAGATCGACCGGATCGTGGAGCGGACCCAAAGCGCCGCGCCGCTCTATGACATCACCGCCGACGACCGAATACGGCATACGATCCGGCGAGTGGCAGACGACGATGCGCGCGCGCTGGTCGAGGAATTCCGCGCCGTTCCCCTGCTCTACATCGCGGACGGCCACCACCGCGCGGCGAGCGCGAGCCGCGCGCGAGCCAGGCTTAAAGAAGAGAACCCGGGCCACACGGGAAACGAGGAGTACAACTTCTTTCTCACGGTCCTCTTCCCTTCCGACCAGCTCCGCATACTTCCGTACAACCGCGTCGTCAAGGATCTGAACGGCCTGTCGCCCTCGGATTTTCTGAAGGCTGTAGCGGAGAAGGTCGATCTCTCGGAAGGCGCCGAAGCCTCTCCCGAGGCGAAGGGCCGGGCCGGCATGTACCTCGGCGGCAAATGGTACGGGCTCGATTTTTCGCGCCGCGCCGGCTCGCTCGACCCCATCGGCTCGCTCGACGTGAGCCTGCTTCAGGAACACGTGCTCGACCCCGTGCTCGGCATCAAGGATGTGCGCACGGATAAGCGGATAGATTTCGTCGGGGGCATTCGAGGGACGGAGGCTCTGGAGCGGCTGGTGGACGGCGGCCAGGCCGCGGTCGCCTTCTCTCTCTACCCGGTGACGGTCGATCAATTGATCGCCGTTTCCGACGCTAACGGGATAATGCCCCCCAAGTCCACGTGGTTCGAGCCGAAGCTGCGCGACGGCCTTCTCAGCCATTTAATTTGATGAGACTCTGGATGGGAGTGGCAAGCGGCACTATATTCTGTATAATCGTCTCTATGCGATGGGAGTTCGGGACCGACTTGGTACAGGGAGTCGCTTTTTAATCAACTGCCTGAGGTCCTATGCAGCAGTGGCGGCAAAATCAACTCAAGGATTTTGTGTATCTACTTCAGGAGGGGACTCAAGAACGAGCAAGAACATTATGGCTAAGAGCGGATATAAAGGTATCAGCAGAATCGATCAACCTAAGAAGGACACTTACGGTTGGTATGTCAGAGTAACTTTTAACGGCATGCGGCGGGCGAAATTCTTCAGCGACAAGTCGCATGGCGGACGTGAGAAGGCTCTGGAAGAGGCGGTCGTCTTCCGGAACAAGGCCGAGCAGGAGCTCGGCAAGCCGCGAACGGACAGGCTCGTAATAGCGCGCAACCCGCGCAACAGCTCGGGCATCATGGGCGTCCAGCGAAAGACGAAAGTAGTAAAGACGGCTAACGGCGAAAAGGTCGTGAGCAATGTTTACGAAGTCACGTGGAACCCCTGGCCGGGCAAGCTGTGCCGAACCTGGGTGTCGATAGACAAACTGGGAGAGGCGGCGGCCCTGCGGAAAGCGTGCGCGATCAGGCGAGAAAAAGAACGCGAGATGTACGGCAGCGTGGTAAAAGCGAATTGGGCGGCCAGCCTAGGAAAGCTGTTGTCGACCTAACAAATCGTTTCAGCGGCTTCGCGAGGCACCTCACGATTACCTCGCGCGCCCGCCGGGCCAAAGGCTTTGAAGGCTGCATGCTTGGAGCCGGGAGTCCGCCACCTGAAGTATGAACGTTCTAGTCCTCAATTGCGGCAGCTCCACCGTCAAGTTTCAGCTGATCGCCACCGATATCGAAGAGATCGCGCGGAATGCCGACAGGCGGCTGGCACGCGGCGCGATCGAGCGAATCGGCGGCGAGGCAGTAATCACTCTGAAGGTCGAAGGGGCTCAGCAGCAGCGGCTTGCTGAGCCCCTAAGAGACATTCGCGCGGCCGTCGATTTCATCCTGCGATGGTCTTCATCGGGCAACCAGGGCATTACGGGAATCAACTCTATCGCCGACGTGCACGCGGTCGGCCATCGGGTCGTGCACGGCGGCGAGCGCTTCACGCACTCCGTGCTGATCACGGAGGAGATATTGCGCGGGATAGAGGACTGTATAGACCTGGCTCCCCTGCACAATCCCGCGAACATCAAGGGCATAGCCGCCGCGCGTGAGCTGTTCGGAGAGGGCCTGCCCCAGGCCGCGGTCTTCGACACCGCTTTCCACCAGACGATGCCGGAGGCCTCCTACCTTTACGCGCTGCCCTACCAGCTCTATCGCAGGCATCGCGTGCGCCGCTACGGATTTCACGGAACGTCGCATCGCTATGTCGCATACCGCTACAGGCAGATGCTCGGGCTCGCGCGCGACCGCACCAATATCATCACCCTGCACCTCGGCAACGGCTGTTCGGCGGCCGCCATTCGCGGGGGGAATTCCCTCGATACCTCCATGGGGATGACCCCGCTCGAAGGGCTCGTCATGGGTACGCGGTCCGGCGACATAGACCCGGCCATAGTCGATTACATATCCACGAAAGAAGGGCTCTCCGCGCGCGAGGTCGAGACCCTGTTGAACAAGCAATCAGGGCTGATCGGCGTATCCGGCCTGACCAACGACATGCGAGAGCTGCTCGACGAAGCGCGCGAACACAACGACCGCCGCGCCCTGCTCGCCATCGAGATATTCTGCTACCGCGCGCGGAAATATATCGGCGCATACCTCGCCGCCATGAACGGGGCCGACGCCGTCATCTTCACCGGGGGCATCGGCGAAAACTCCCCGGAGATTCGCTCGCGCATATGCGAAGGGCTCCAGTGGATGGGGCTTCATATCGACCCGGAGCGAAACGACCGGGCCTCCGGGGGAGTCGAAGGAGCCATCAGCACGCCCGACTCGCGCCTCGCCGCTTACGCCATCCCCACGGACGAAGAGCTGCTCATAGCCCGCGACACCGTCAGGTGCGTGCGCGGAGTCACGCAAAGATATTGAGCGCCCGCGCGGGGCTCGCGCCTGCGGCCCGGCTCGTTTCTTTATCCTTACTTTGCGGCTTCGCCCTTCGCGTGAGAAAATAGCTACTCTTTGGGCCGGCGCAGAAGGCCCTCACAGGAGCAAAAAGATGAAAGTGCTTATCGCGGATAAATTCCCCGAGTCCGGCCAGGCCGCTTTGAGACAGGAAGAGATAGAAGTCATTTACGACAGCGAATTGAAGGACGACTCGCTCAGGGACGCCATCGAATCTACGGGCGCCGACGTCCTGGTCGTGCGCTCGACCAAAGTCACGGGGGAGATGCTCGAAGCGGGACGGATGAGCCTCGTCGTGCGCGCCGGGGCCGGGTTCAATACGATCGACGTGCAGACGGCTTCGGCCCGCGGCATCTACGTCGCCAACTGCCCCGGCAAGAACTCCGTCGCCGTGGCCGAGCTGGCTTTCGGCCTCATACTCGCCCTCGACCGCCGCATAGTCGAAAACGCCTCGGACCTCAGGGCGGGCAAGTGGAACAAGAAAGAGTACAGCAAGGCGCGGGGCCTCTTCGGACGAAGGCTCGGGCTCATCGGCGTCGGCCGCATCGGCCAGGAGATGATCCCGCGCGCCCGCGCTTTCGGCATGCCCGTGGTCGCCTGGAGCCGCTCTCTTTCTCCGGAGCGCGCGGGCGCGCTCGGCGTGGAGATGATCCAGTCTCCGCTCGAAGTCGCGGCCTCGGCCGACATCGTGAGCGTTCACGTCGCGCTCAAAGACGAGACGCGGAACCTCATAGACGAGAGGGTCATCGACAGCATGCGTCCCGGCTCGTTCTTCATAAATACTTCGCGCGCGGAGGTGGTCGATCAGGCCGCGCTCGAGCGCGCCGTGCGCGACGGGCGCGTCCGCGCCGGGCTCGACGTATTCGCGGGCGAGCCCTCGGGCGGGGCCGGTACGGTCGACGACCCCATCTTCAAGCTCGATGGAGTGATAGGCACTCATCACATCGGGGCCTCGACGGACCAGGCGCAGCAGGCGATCTCGGAGGAGACCCTCAACATCATCCGGCAGTACAAGGCGACGGGGCGGCCACCGAACGTGGTCAACCT
This sequence comes from Blastocatellia bacterium, assembly GCA_035537555.1. Lineage (GTDB taxonomy): Bacteria > Acidobacteriota > Blastocatellia > UBA7656 > UBA7656 > DATLMR01. The sequence goes on along the minus strand of DATLMR010000405.1, from coordinate 2,311 downwards.
CGCCAGGAAATCACCCGCGACTCACCTGCTCGTCGTTCGCCACTTCGACCGCGTGGGCGTGCTCGCCGGCGTCTTCGACCGGCTCAAGAGCGCCGGTATCAACGTCCAGGAGACCGAAAATATCGTGTTCGACGGAGCGCGGGCGGCGGTCGCCCGCATCAATCTGGATCAGGCTCCGTCCGATCAGGTGCTCGACGGCATGCGGTCCAGCTCGGAAGATATAGTCGAGCTGAGCTTGTTGAAGCTATAAAAAGAGGGCAGGCCCGGGAGGCGCGGAGGCCGAATTTCACAACCTGTTTCAGGAGGACTTATGACCGAAAGAATATACAACTTCTCGGCCGGACCGGCGGTGCTCCCGCTCTCCGTGCTCGAAGAAGCCCGTAGGGATTTGATAGCGCTGCCGGGCGTCGGGATGTCCGTGCTTGAGATCAGCCATCGCTCGAAGCCTTTCGACGCGATCATCCAGGCGGCGGAGGCGAACATACGAAAGCTCGCGAATATATCCGATAACTACCACGTGCTCTTCCTCCAGGGCGGCGCGTCTTTGCAGTTTTCGATGGTGCCGATGAACATTCTGCCGAAAGACGGCAAAGCCGACTACGTGATAACCGGCATATGGTCCAAGAAAGCCATGAAGGAGGCGCAGAAGGTCGGACGGGTGAACGTCGCCGCTTCGATCGAATCGGAAAACTTCGCGCGCATCCCGAAACAGGAAGAGCTGCGGCTCGACCCCGAGGCCGCTTACCTCCACTTCACCACCAACAATACGATCCACGGGACCGAGTGGAAGACCGAGCCTGAATCTTCCGGCGTGCCCCTCGTGGCCGACGCCTCTTCCGACATCTTCAGCCGCCCCATCGACGTGTCGAAGTACGCTTTGATCTATGCGGGCGCGCAGAAGAACCTCGCGCCCGCGGGCGTCACGCTCGCCATCGTCAGAGACGACATGCTGGCGCGCAGCCCGGAGGGCCTGCCGACCATGCTCGATTACAACACGCACGCGAAGGAGAGATCGCTCTACAACACCCCACCCGTCTTCACCATCTACGTACTCGGCCTCGTGACGAAGTGGCTCCTGGAGCAGGGCGGCCTCGAAGGTATAGCGCGCCATAACGAAGAGAAAGGAAAGATACTCTACGACGCTCTGGATTCGTCGGACTTTTACCGGGGGCACGCGGCGGCCGATAGCCGCTCGCTTATGAACGTCACGTTCAGGCTCCCGAGCGAAGAGCTCGAAAAGCAGTTCGTGGCCGAGGCGACGAAGGCGGGCCTCGACGGCCTCAAGGGGCATCGGTCGGTCGGCGGATGCCGAGCGTCGATCTACAACGCCTTCCCGCGCGAGGGAGTCGAAGCGCTCGTCTCCTTCATGAAAGAGTTCGAGCGCACGCACGGGTGACGAGCACCGCCGCCCGCCGCCGGTCTCCTTGCGCTCGCTCCGATCGATCTGCTTCAATCATTACGTGGACCGGAAAGGACCGGAACATGAGCTCAAGCACGAGGCAAAAGGGCGCGCCCGAGCGCGGGGAGCAGCGAGCTCGGCGGGTGTCGAAAAAGGATCAGATCCTCTCACTCTACACGTCGGGTCTCGGAGACGTGGAAGATATAGCGATGATAACCGGCGCCCGCCCGAGTTACGTCGCGTCGGTCTTGCAGGAGTCCGGCCTGATGACCGGCTATTTCGACCTCTACACCACCTCATCGCATCCGATGAACGTCTATTCCAAGTTCTTCGCGGGAAAGCTCGGATTCAAGGACGTGGAGACCGCGCGCGCAAGCGTCGAGATAATCGACCTTCTCTATAACCAGTTCGAGCTTGCGGGGGACCGCGCGGGACAACACCACGCCATGATGATGGGCATGACCATGTTCGACCGCGCGCGATGGACGGGCAAAGAGGAAGAAGCCGACGTTTTCCGCCGCTGGCTGCGCGCGCGCCTGGGCGAAGGCGAGTAACCGGGTCGGGGGTCAGCCGGAACACCTGTCTTTACGATCGAGCAGGCGGGATTTTTTGAAGCGAGTTTCAAACGATTAAGGGACGGCGCCGCTCCCGGACGACCCCTCGCCGCGCGAAGCGCGCCGTGAGCCCGCTACCTGGTGAAACGGGCGCGCATCATCTCCGACGCGCGGGCGCGTGACACCATCATCTCGGCGTCGATGCGGTTATTGTCGCTCTTGACCTTGACGAGGGAGAGCAGCTCGGCCGTTTCCGGGCTCTTGGATTGCTGGGTCATTCTCGCGGCATACAGGAGAAGGTTCAAAGCTCCGGCCTGCGTGTTGGCTTCCGTCGCGCTGGGCGCGAACCCGGTTATGG
>DATLMR010000404.1:0-6845 GCA_035537555.1 Blastocatellia bacterium | reverse complement strand
CGAAATTGTACGCGGTCTGAATCTCTTCTTCGAGGTATAGCTTTTCTTCTTCCAGTCTATTCTTGAAAGCATCGATCTCGCGGAATGCAAGGGCGTTTTCCACTGCGATGGCGACCTGCTTGGCGACCTGCGCCAGGAGTTCCGTGTCCTCTTCGTCGAAAGCGTCTTCGCGAAGGCTCAAAACGCCAAGCACGCCAAGCACGCGGTCGCGGGAGATGAGCGGGATGCTGCAGCCCGATTTCAGCCCCGCGTCGGCGAATCGTTTCAACGGAGAAAGCCTCTCCAGATCACCGGCGCTGATCATCACAGGCCGCCGCGTAGTAAGAGCCAGCCCCGCCGCGGTCCCCTCGATGGGGATGAACTCACCCTCTATGAAAAGGTCCTCATCCGTATTGGATTCGAGCGCCGAAACCTGAAGCTTATTGCTCGCGGGATCATAGAGAGAGATGCCCGCGACATCGTGAGGGATCACCCGGCGCAGGCAGGCGGAGATGGCTGAAAGGAGCTCTTGAAGATTGAGGTTTGAGACCAGCATATTGTTGATCTCAAGCAGAAGCTCGGAACGGTCGCGCTCGCGCGCCAGTTGGCTTTGATAAAGCTGGGCCTCCACGGCGACTGCTATCTGGGCGGCCACCAGCCGCGCGAACTCCAGGTCGAGATGGTTATAGGCGCCTGCCTTATCGCTCGCCAGGCCTAATACACCCAGCCGCTGATGGACCGTCGTCAATGGGAGTATGCAGACCGATTTGACAGGGAAATCGCGCAGAATAGCGGTGCTGGGGAAGCGTGTCTCCTGTTCCACGTCCGCGGTGACGAAGGGCTGCTGGTTCTGCCATACCCACCCGACTGCCGAGCCGTCAATCGGGATTTCCCTGGGCAATTGCCGCATCGTTGGATCGCTGGTCTCCAGAACGTGCAGTCGCATAATCTGGCCCGATCCGTCGTGTAGCAGGAGGCTGAGATTGTGAAACTCGAACAGATTATGAAGGTAACCGGCGAGGTCGTGGAAGAGGTCGGACAGGTTATGATGTGAGCCAATGGCTTTCGCCAGGTCTAGCAGGGTCCTGTATTTCCGCAATTGCAGATCGGCGCTTTTAATAAAATTGGTGCTCAAGCTCCGGCCTCCTGTGGAAAAACAAGAGTGACAAGTAGGCCGGGATACGTCAAGCTCCGAGTGTCGAATGCTCACGGCTTATCCGCTCAAGCCTTAGCTGGAGGCTCAGGGTAAACCCCTCTCGTGCTCGCAAGGATTGTAACTACCGCAAGCACGGTAATGAGGGCGGAGGAACGAGTGGAGCGGCAAGCCAGAGAATCAGGGCCGTGTGAAATTGTACGGCATGACCTTTATTCCGGCAGGTCCGGTAGAGGCATCCAGTGACTGACCAGCTCCGATGGGTACCAATCCTGATGATGGCCATAAACGAACCAGGGCGTACCCTCCCGCATGTCTTTATAGATTGCCAGCCTTACTTCGGGCTCCGGCCCTCTGTGAAACACTATCAACACAGTAGCATCTTGTGGCGGTAGTTGGTCGTGAGCTCTCTTCCAATTCATGCGCACAGTCTAGCAAACCTACGTCTGATGATGTAGTGAAATATCTCCAGGTGTGAGAGGTACGGGCGGTGTCGCCGAAACGGCCAGCGTCGCTCCAAACGCCCGTCGCCGGGACGTTGATCGCAGCGGCGACGGTTGGCAAACCGATTGGATTTGTTTGGAAGTCTGTCAGCGGAAGAAAAATCAAAAATCTCTCTTCCTGTAAATGTGCTAATCAACCCTCTTTCAGCAACTGCGAGGCGATGACCAGCTTTTGAATCTCCGAAGTGCCTTCGTAAATCCTCAGTGCTCGGACCTCGCGGTAGAGCTTCTCGACCGTGGACCCGCGAAGGACGCCCGTTCCTCCGTGGATCTGCACGGCCGCGTCTATGATGCGTTGCGCCGCCTCGGTCGCGTAGAGCTTCGCCATCGCGGATTCGAGCGATACGCGCCCCTCCTCCGTGTCTCTCTTCCAGGCGGCCCGGTAGATCAGCAGCCGCGCCGCGTCCATCTCCGTGGCCATCTCGGCCAGCTTCATCTGCGTGGATTGAAACTCGGCTATGGGCCGCCCGAATTGCACGCGCCGCTTCGCGTAGCTTATTGCCTCGTCGAGCGCGCGCCACGCGAGCCCGGCTGCCGCGGCTCCGACAGTGGGGCGAAAAGTATCGAGCGTGGACATGGCGATCTTGAAGCCGTCGCCTTCCGAGCCGACAAGGCTCGACGCTGGGATGCGGCAATCTTCAAAGGCGAGCCGCCCGATCGGGTGCGGCGCGATCAGCTCAAGCTTCTCTTTGACAGAGAAGCCGGGCGCGCTCTTTTCGACGACGAAGGCAGATATGCCTCTGTGGCCTGCGTCCGGATCGGTCTTCGCGAAGACCGAGTAGAAATCCGCGAGCCCCGCGTTCGATATGAAGGTCTTCTCTCCGTTCAGGACGTAGTCATTGCCGTCCCTGCGCGCGGAAGTCTTCATAGCGGAGACATCCGAGCCCGCGTCAGGCTCGGTGATGGCGAACGCGGCGATGTATTCGCCCGCTCGCACGGAGGGCAGGTAGCGAGCCTTCAACTCGCTCGATCCCGCGAGGGTGATCGGAAAGCTGCCGAGCCCCTGCATGGCGAACATCAAATCGGCCAGGCCGGATTCGTACGAGAGGTGCTCGCGAATTATGCACAGGGCGCGCACGTCGAGCCTCGGCGAAGAGGCGGCCCCGGGCTCTCCGGTGGTGTAATCGAGCAGCCCGCCGCGCGCGAGCGCTTCGACCAGGCCGCGCGCGCGCCGCTCGTCTTCGCCCGCGAACTCTTCGCGCACGGGGCCTCGCGCAAAAGCCTCGGCCCGGCTGGCGAGCTTTCTGTGAGAATCTTCAAGGAAGGGCACGTCTAGCATACCGACAACTCTAGATCACGGTTTAGGATGATGCAAAGAGTTTTCAGTCGCGGGCCGGTTGAATTAACCCCACGCACAAGGTAGGATGCTGCGCGGTGTGTTCGGGAAGATCTGAAGAGGTGAAAGCTCCGGTGGCAGGCCCGCTCGACGGCATTCGCGTGATAGATTTCGGACGGTTCATCGCCGGGCCTTACTGCGCGGTATTGCTCGCGGACATGGGCGCCGACGTGATCCGCGTCGAGCGGCGCGGGGGCGGCGAAGACCGCTACGTCGGCCCCGTCGTCGAAAGCGGAGAGGGCGGCCTCTTCCTGAACGTGAATCGAAGAAAACGGGGAATCACGGTCGATTTCGCCCATCCCGGGAGCGGGGAGATCATTCGCCGCTTGATTCTCGGCGCCGACATCGTCACGGTGAATCTGCCGCTCGACGTGATGAAGAGGATCGGGCTCGACTACGACTCGCTCCGCGAGATCAAGCCGGACATCATCCTCGTGATGGCAAGCGCGTTCGGCCCGGACGGACCGTACGCCGACCGCGTCGGATTCGACACGGTGGCGCAGGCGATGAGCGGAGCGATGAGCTTGACCGGATTTCCCGGTGCGCCCGTGCGCGACGTCGTCTCTTTCGTCGATTACGGCACGGCCCTGCACGCGGCCTTCGGAGCCATGGTCGCGCTCTACGACCGCCAGAAGACGGGGCAGGGGAGGGTGATCGACGTGTCGCTTCTGGCCACGAGCGTCACCTTCATGCAGCCGCTTCTGGCCGAAAGAATCGCGTCCAACATAACCCGCAAACAGCAGGGGAACGCGAGCTACTATGCGGCCCCGAGCGACGTTTATCGCGCGCGCGACGGCTGGATCATCGTGCAGGCGATAGGGAGCGCGATGTTTCGCCGATGGGCGCGGGTGGTCGGGCGCGAAGACCTCGTAGACGACCCGCGATGCCGCGACGACATCACCCGCGCGAATAATTACGGCCTCATAAACGAGATCATGAGCGCATGGTGCCGCGAGCGGACTCGCGACGAAGTGATCGTCGCGCTCGAAGGCGCGCGGATACCATGCGGCCCGGTCTATGATCTCGACGAAGTGATCGCGGACGCGCAGGTTCGGGCGAGAAATCTGCTGGAAGAGGCCGATTTCCCCGGCAGCCCCGCGCCCGTCACGCTCTCTCGCACGGCGGTCAGGGTGAGTGGAGCCGAGGCCGGGGGGCCGGGCCGCGCGCCCGCCCTGGGCGAGCACACGCGAGAGGTTCTCGCCGAGCTTGGCTTCACTCCCGATGAGATTTCCGCCCTCCGCGAAGCGGGCGCGGTATAGGGCGGTCCGGCGGGAATGAAAATCAAAAGGAGGCATTATGCCGGCACGAGTCATCGAAGGTGTGGAAGAGTTGAAGGGGTTGATCGGACAAGAGGTGGGGGCGAGCGAGTGGCTGGAGATCACCCAGTCTCGCATCAATGATTTCGCGGAGACGACGGAAGACCGGCAGTGGATCCACCTGGACGCGGAGCGCGCGCGGGCGAGCTCTCCGTTCAAAACGACCATAGCGCACGGGTTTCTCACGCTCTCCCTGCTCTCGCACTTCGCGTCCGAAGCCGTGGCGGTTAAGGGCGATTTCAAGATGGGCATAAATTACGGGCTCAACCGGGTCCGCTTCGTCTCGCCCGTGACGGTCGGCTCCCGCGTGCGCGGGCGCTTCACGCTTCAATCGGTCGAAGAAGTTCAGGGCGGATTGCAGCTCGTCTGGAACATCACGGTCGAGGTAGAGAACGCGCCGAAGCCCGCGCTCGCCGCCGAATGGCTCGTGCGCTACTACGTGTAAAGCCCGGAGCGGCGTCCGACAGGAGAAGCATGGAAGAGAGAGTCGCACTCGTAACAGGCGGCGCGCGGGGCATCGGGCGAACCGTCTCGCTCGCCCTCGCCGACCGGGGCTGGTCCGTGGCGACGTGCTACCGCACGAGCGAGGCGCAGGCCCTGGAGCTTGCCGAAACGCTCAGGCAAAAGGGCGCGCGCGCCCTGACCGAGCGCGCGGACGTTTCGGACCCGCGCGCGGCCGAAGCCCTGGTGCGCAAGGTCGAAGCCGAGTGGGGCCGCGTCGATGCCCTCATCAACTGCGCGGGGCCTTATCACCGCGTCCACCTGTTGGAGGAGACTGTCGAGGGCTGGAACGAGATGTTCGACAACAACCTCCATCCGGTCTTCTACCTGAGCCGCGCCGTGGCGGAGGGGATGAAGCAGCGCGGATGGGGCCGCATAATAAATTTCAGCATGGCCAACGCCGACCAGCACGTGGCGCAGCCCTTCGTCACCGCGCATTACATCGCCAAGGCGGGCGTGCTCGTGCTCACGCGGTCTCTCGCGAAGGTCCTGGCGAAACACGGCATAACCGTCAACTCAATCTCTCCGGGCTTTATAGATTCGGGCAGCGCGCCTCTCGAAGAGATGGAGAAGATGATAAAGAACATTCCGGCCGGCTACGTGGGCAGTACCGACGACGCGGCGGCGGCGGTCTGCTACCTGCTGTCGGAAGAGGCCCGCTACGTCAACGGCACGAACATTCACCTGAGCGGGGCGTGGGGAGTTTAGGAAGGCAGAGGCCGGGGACCACCTGCCCGCCGCAAGATAGTGACGGCCTCCGGAATGCGCTTCTCATGACGCTTCATGCGAAACTCGCTTTAGAGAATTCCTTTCTGACCCGTGAGCCCTGGCCTCGGGCCCTGTCATCCTATGCGTGACCTTTTTCCTGAGTCCGAAGCGAAAGTGGCCGAATGGAGCTCGATGCCCGAAGTCCTGGGCGTGATAATGACCGGCTCGAAGAGCCTCGGCCATGAAGACGAGCTTTCCGACGATGACCTGGAAGTCTTCTTCACCGAAGAGGCGTTCGCAGGAATCGCGCCCGCCCGCTGTCACGAATACCTGGTCGAAGGCGAGGGCGCGAGCGCGCGGGTGGTCTACGACGCTCTGTACACGACTATCTCCGAATTCAAGCAAAAAATCGACTCTCCGAGGGACCTCGATCACTGGCCTTATGAGAGCGCGCGGGTGATCTTCGACAGGACCGGAGAGGTGCACGAGGCGGTCGACAGGGCGGCGCGCATGGACCCGGATTTCAGGCGCGCGCGCCTGCTGCACGCGACCGTGGACGCCTGGGCCGCGCAGCGCCGCGCGGCCAAGACCCGGCGGCGCGGCGGGGATATGGCCGTCCGCCTGGTGCTGGCGCGCGGAGTGAAGGCTCTGTCGCGCGTTCTCTTCGCTCTCGAATGGAGATGGGTGCCGCTCGATCACTGGCTCGAAGCGGAGCTTTCCACGCTCGAAGACCCGTCGGGGGCCGGGAGGCTCTTGATAGAGGCTCTGGCGCTCAACCGGCCCGAGCCTCTGGCCGAAGCCCTGGACCGGCTCGAAGACCCTCTCTATGATGAAGGCGTGGCGCGCCCTTCGGGCAGGATCGCGCTCTTCCTTGAGCTGATTCATCCTTCGCGCGTGCGGGAGCGCAGGGAGCACGGGTTGTATTGAACGAGGCATCGATGCCGGAAGCCTGATTTCGAGAACCGGGATCTGCGGCTCGCCGGCACGCCGAGCGGGGAGAGTACTCATGACGGGCATAACATCGTCTGGAGCATACATACCTTTTTATCGCCTGGCTCACAAAGAGATTGCGAGAGCCTGGGGCGCGCGCGCGGGTGAAGGCGAGCGCGCGGTCGCGAATGTGGACGAGGATTCGCTCACGATGGCCGTCGAGGCCGTGCGAGACCTGCTCGACGGCAGGGAAGGCCGGGAAGTTGACGGCCTCATGTACGCGACCACGACTTCTCCCTACAGCGAGAAACAGGCCTCGGCCCTGATCGCGACCGTCGCGGACCTGCGCCACGATTGCAGGACGGCAGACTACACGGGGTCCCTGAGATCGGCCACCACGGCCGTTCGCGCGGCGCTCG
>DATLMR010000403.1:0-3493 GCA_035537555.1 Blastocatellia bacterium | reverse complement strand
ATACGGGTTTCGAGTCGATCTCGATCTGTCGAATGGCGGCCGGAAGACGCTCGATATTCGGCCCGAGTCGATGGCGGTCGAGCTCACCAGCCCGAGATCGAAGAGCCTCGCTTATGTGCAGCCGAAAAAGATTGAAAATATGATTCAGAATGTGGCCCACACCCAGGCGGCAAGCAAGGAACTCAGCGCGTTTATGGCCACAAAGACGGTCGTCGAGACAGAGACGAAGTACGTAGACGTGACGACCTACGGCGCGGACGGCCCCAAAACAGAGAAGCGACTGGTGACCGAGACCAAGGTCAAGACCGTGCCCGACGATAATGCGCGCTGGCAGGCCGAGGGGGAGGCGTCCCGCATTCGCACGAGCGCCTGGAGCGAGGCCCGGGCAGTCGTGAGAGACGCCCTGAAGCCCGCGACTTTGCAGCCCGGCGCGAGCGCTTCCGGAGCTCTCTACTTCTCCGGCGATTCGTCCGCGAAGGAGGTTCTCTTGCGCGTGCCGCTTGACGGCGTCTCTGTCGAAATACCTTTCAAGGCCGTAAAGAAGAGGGTGTTCCTCTGGGTTAAGGCGCGCCATTTCGAGTGAGCAGGCCCGGTCCAGCGCCCGTGAATCAATACGGAGCGCGAGGGCCTCTCTTTCAGGGAGTCAATATGTCATTCGAAAGGCTGATAGAAGAGAAGATCAAAGACGCGATGGATCGCGGAGAGTTCGATAACCTTCCCGGCAAGGGCAAGCCCATTGACCTGGAGGCATATTTTGCAACGCCCGAAGAGATGAGAGTCGGCCACTCCATACTCAAAAGCGCCGGGTTCATTCCCGAAGAGGTACAACTGCTGAAGGAGATCGATTCGTTGAGGCGGCGTTCGGACGAGTGCCGTGACGAGGATGAAAAGGCCCGCATTAAGAAGTTCCTCGATCGGGAGGTCCTGAAGCTCAACCTGCTTGTGGAAAAACGGAGGAAAAGGGGCGGAAGTCAACGATTCTGAGCCGCCGAGTTAATGTAACCTGGCAGGTGTCGGCGCATCGACCCTTGAATCCTTTCTTTAACTCTCCGCTCCGATAGGGTTAAAAATAAAGCGCCGGGAAGTCACTCTATTTCCCGGCGCCTCTTCTTTCGCCCCGATTTTGACTATTGCGCAAGGCTTCTTGACAGGGCGCGCGGGAGACCTAGAATACCAGGGACGATCCTCATCAAGGAGCGGGACCATGAAAGAGGAAGGTTCTCTCATCGCCGGGTTCTTTCGCCACCGGAGCAACGCCGTGCTCGCGCTGGCGGTGGCGGGCATCGTTCTAGCTCTCTTCGGGCAGGGGCGGCTCATCGCGGTCCTGCCTTTCGTCGCCGTGGGAATGCTCGTCTTTTTTTGCGTCGAGTACGTCAGCCACCGCTTCCTCTTGCATGCCGCCCCGAGGCCGGAGCCCTCGCTTTCCCGGCTGCAAAGACGCCTGCATTACGATCATCACAAGAAGCCGGACATTCTGGAGCTTCTATTTGTGCCGCTCTGGTTCTCTCTGCCCAACCTGGCGGTTTACGCGGCGCTCTATTACCTGCTAAGCGGCAGCGTGCCGGTGACGCTCGCGCTGTTGCTCGGCAATCTGATCAGCTTTCTCTATTACGAGTGGGTGCATTACGTCGCCCATATCCCCGCGACTCCGCGCACGCCCTGGGGCAGGTGGATGAAAAAGTATCACCTGCTGCACCACTACAAGAACGAAGGCCTCTGGTTCGGCGTCACCAATCCCTCGCTCGACCTCTTATGCGGCACTTACCGGCGCGCGGGCCTGGTTGAGAAGAGCTCCACGGTGAGACATATCGATAGCGCGCGCAAGCCGCTCTGAGCGCCGCAGGTCTCGCCCGTTTCTCGCGAGCGCGAAGCTCTCCGAGGTCGCATATGGCCGGAAATTGCTATAGTATGGCCCGCGATGCCTGAACGATTCCATAATCTCACCGCCCTCGATCTGGAGTATGTCAACCGCGCTGTGCGCCTCGCGACGGAGGCCGAGCTCCAGGGCAATCTCCCCATCGGAGCCGTGATAGCTCTGGAGGGAGAGGTTATCGCCGAGGCCGGAAATTCAGTCCTGTCGCCTCAGTACCATCCGGGCAGGCACGCGGAGATGGAAGCATTGGCCCGCGTGCCCGCGAGCCTGTGGCCGCGCTGCCGCGAGATGACTTGCTATACCACTCTGGAACCCTGTGTTATGTGCATGGGCGCGATACTTCTTCACGGAATCGGGCGAGTGGTGTTCGGGGCGGCGGACGTAGACGGCGGCGCCGGGGTCATGCTTTCGAGGCTGCCCGCCTATTACGCGAACGGGGCGGGAGTTCCCGTATGGATCGGCCCCGTCATCCCCGAAGTGTGTGACCCGCTCTATGATCGCGTGCGCGAACGTTTCGATAAGCTGCCGTGCGGCAACGGCTATCGCGGCAGCCTGGAGCTCTGACCGCGCCCTCGCGCCCTCAGACGTTCGGAGCAGCAAGATGCATTGCCCTGATTGTGGAGAGGAGATCGCCCGGGACCAGAATTTCTGCCGGTCGTGCGGCATGACTTTGCAAGCGGTCGCTCAGGCTGTGGCCAAGCGCCGGGCGGAGCTCGACCCCGCGAGCGGCCGTTCGAGCGGGCCGGGAGCTCGCAAAGAGAAGCTCGAGAAGTGGGGACAGGCGCTGGGCTTGACCGGCGCGGGGCTTCTGTTGATACTGGCCCTCTCCTTCGTCATCGTCTCTCCGTTTTCCACGGCCTTCGGCGTCAGTGCCTCGATCTCGTCGTTCTACGGCTCCATTGCGCTGTGGGTCCTCGCCCTCGCCATGCCGCTCCTGGTCGCGGGCGCCTGCCTCGCCCTTTATGCGAATTTAGCCGGAGCGCCGTTCGATCGAAAGCGGCATCGGAAGGCTGAAGCGCGGCCTTCCGCCCACACGACGGGCCAGCTCGATTCCGCGCCCCGGGTATTGACGACCGTCACCGAAAATACGACCGAGCTGCTCGACCTCGGCGAGGCCGGGGGCAGGAGGCCGCCCCGCGCCCGGGAGTGACTCCCTAACAGGCTCGTGTACCAGGGCCGGACCGCCTCGCGCCCGGCTGGCTGCATCAAGTTGTTAGGCGCGACGCGGCCTTGCTGGTAGAATGCCGGAGAAAGATTGACTTGAAGGAGCGTGAATACTTATGGGAATAAGTCGGATCGATCAGCCGGAGAAGCATAACCACGGGTATTACGTTCGCCTGTCTCGCCAGGGAAAGACGGAGTCGAAGTTCTTTGCGGACAAATCCAACGGAGGCAAGCGCGCGGCTCTGCGCGCCGCGAGGCAGTACGAGGCCGAGCTGGCGCAGAGGGCGGCAACGCGGGGAGGGAAGAAGCGCGAGATCAAGAGCGTCCGGAACAAGAGCGGAAAGGTGGGCGTGAGCCGCAGCACCTCCAGAAGCGGAGACCGGGTCTACGAGTACTGGCAGGCGTCATGGAGCGACTCGAAAGGGAAGCGCAGGAGCGCGAAGTTTTCAGTAAACA
>DATLMR010000402.1:0-3614 GCA_035537555.1 Blastocatellia bacterium | reverse complement strand
CGAGGCCGAGCTGCTTGGCCACTTCGGTCAGGCCCGCCAGACAAGCCTGCGGATTGACGCCGCCCGCGTTGGCCACAATCTTGATGTTGCGGTCAAGGCATTGCGGCAGCACGCGCGCCACAACGCCTAGAAAATCGCGCGCATACCCGGCCTGCGGATCGCGCGACTTCTGCTTTTGCAGAATCGACATCGTGATCTCGGCCAGGTAATCGAGCGTGAGGTAATCGATCGGCCCCCGGCGCACCTGTTCGACCGGGGCCTCGACCGAATCTCCCCAGAAGCCCTGGCCGTTTGCGATTCTAATCGTCTTCATGAATTCTTTCGTCCAGATTTTATTCATCACCCGGTAGAGCGGGCGGGAGTCGCCCGCCGCTTGTCGGGCTTACACTTTCGGCTTGGGAGGCGGCAGGTCTCTCGCCTCTATCTTCGAGTCGAAGCCGACGCGCGCGTGGCTGCCGTCGCAGAAAGGCTTGTTGTTGGAAAACCCGCACCTGCAAAGCGAGATCACCTTGCGCCCGCCCAGGCCGAACTCCTTACCCGCGGGGTCTTTGATAACGAAATCTCCGCTGATCTTCACGGAGCCGTCATTATTAATAATTATCTCAACCGGATCGCTCATCAATAATCTCCTCCAGGCGAATCGCCTTTTCTTTCAATATTTGTCACAGCCATCGAGCAGGTTTCGACACAAGCTCGGCCCGTCATTTTAACGCATCCGCGGCCCGCATAGAAAGCTCGCGCCGCCGCGATTCCCGTTGAAGAAAGGCGGCGCGGCCATTATCATTGCCGCGCTTCAGGAAATCTCTCCGGATCGAGAAAGAGAAGGGATGAGCAAACCGACGCGGGCGGGCCTCGTGAGAGGCATCAACAGATGGGATCTGGTGGCGGTGGCGGTCAACGGGATAATAGGCGCGGGGATATTCGGGCTTCCGTCTAAGGTATTCGCGCTCATCGGCCCCTACAGCCTGATCGCGTTCGCGGCCTGCGCCCTGGTCGTCACTCTCATAGTGCTCTGCTTCGCGGAAGTGGGCAGCCGTTACACGGAGACGGGCGGGCCTTACCTGTACGCGCGCGCGGCGTTCGGCCCGGTCGCCGGGTTCGAAGTCGGGTGGCTGATGTGGCTGGCGCGCCTGACGGCATTCGCGGCCAACTGCAACCTGCTCGTCTCTTACCTGGGCTACTTCTGGGCGGGCGCGAGCGCGTGGCGCGCCGGCATCATTATCCTGGTGGTGGCGGCGCTCACGGCGGTCAACGTCCTGGGAGTCCGCGACGCGGCGCTCGTGAGCAATATCTCCACCCTCGGGAAGTTGCTGCCGATAATCCTCTTCATCTCGGTCGGCCTCTTCTTCATCGATCCTCAACATTTCACTTCGGCGGCGCGGCCCGGTTACGGCTCGTTCTCGACTTCGGTCCTGTTATTGATATATGCCTTCACGGGATTCGAGATGGCGGTCATCCCCGCGGGCGAGGTGCGGGACCCGCGCCGGAATATGCCGTTCGCGATACTGACGGCCATAGGCGGGGTCGCTCTGCTCTACGTCCTGATCCAGCTCGTCTCGATCGGCACCCTGCCTGAGCTTGCGACCTCCGAGCGGCCTCTCGCCGATGCGAGCAACCGATTTCTCGGCGCGGCGGGCGCGGCGATAATCTCGGCGGGCGCTCTCGTATCGATCGCGGGAAACCTGAACGTTTTGATCCTCGCGGGCTCGCGCCTGCCTTTCGCGATGGCCGAGCGCGGAGAGCTTCCGCGCATTCTATCGGCCACTCACAGGCGTTTTCGAACGCCGCACGCGGCCATCCTGCTCACCTGCGCCGTGATGCTGGCCCTGACGCTCTGGAGCACCTTCACGCAGGCGGTCACTCTGAGCGCGATAGTGAGACTGCTGGCCTACGGCGCGACATGCGCGGCGCTGCCGGTATTGCGCCGTAAGAGCGGCGCGCCCGAGGCGCTCTTCAAAGCTCCCGCCGGGTTGCTGGTTTCGGGAACGGCGCTGCTCCTGTCGGCCTGGCTGCTGTCGAACAGCAAGCTGACCGAGGCGCGCGACACGGCCATAGCCGCGAGCCTGGGCCTGCTGGTTTACGGGCTTTACAGGGTAACCGGGGCCGGGGGGCAGGGGCCTGTCGAAGATTCTCGCGAGAGAGTCTCGCATGATGGTTCATGAGGAGCGCATTCCCGGGACCGCCATGACCTCCCGCCGGGCTCTTCATCTCTGGTCCCTTGCCCCTAAGAGCGGCTTCACCTTCTGCTCGAACTCTTCCGGGGTGAGGATACCGAGGATGCGGTCGCGGACGCGGCCCTCGCGATCTATAATCACCGTGACAGGCAGAATATCTTCCACTCCGTAAATCGAGGCGACTCTTCGAGTGCCGAACAGGAGCGGGTAGTTTATCTTCAGCTCCGCGGCGAGGCGGCGCACGCGCGAGGCGCGCTCCGGGGGATAGGTGATGCCCGCGACCCGCAAGCCGAGCTCGCCGTACTCTCGTTGCAGCTTCACGAGGTCGGGCATCTCCGCCCGGCAAGGAGGGCACCATGTCGCCCAGAAATTGAGCAGGACCACTTTGCCTTTGAACCGATCGAGGCCGACCGTCCGCCCTCTCAAATCTTTGAGGGCGAAATTTGGAGCGCGCTTAAAATCGGCTCCCGAGGCCTGTTTCGGGCCGGCTCGACCCGGCGGCGAGAGAGGGAGGAGAAGAATGATTATGGTCGAAAGGGCGACTCGCTTCATAAGAGGCTCAATAAAGATACTTGAGGCCGACGATCAGGCCGCGGTCGGTGCGCAGCAATCGCGGCCCGGTATTTTGGAGCAGCGGAAGCTGGTAGCTCGCCTCTAAGGCGAGCCTTGGATTGACGACGTATTGCAGGGCGGGGGCAAGGTAGAGCTCCGACGCGCTGCTTCCCGGCACTTCCTCTCCGCCGATTCGCCCGCGATTGTGATAGACGCAGGTGGCTTCCAGTATCGCGAACAGCTCATTGGTGGGCCTGCGGTACTTCAGAGGCAGCAGCACGTATTCGAGGTCCGTGTTGACGCGCACTTCGTGTCCCATGCGAAATCCGTCGCGCTCTCTTCGCAACACGCCTTCGATGTTGCCTCCGAATATGACCCGCCCTTTCGCTTGAGAATAGGCCACATCCGCGTGCAAAGAGAGCCCGCCGCTCACAGGCCCGAGCTGCATCTGCAAGAACCCCGCCCCGCCGTCGCGGGAGAGATCGCCCGTACTCCCGCTCGATTTGCTCTTGCCGGTCGGCAGCTCGACGCCGATTCGGAGGGCCGCCTGCCTGTCTCCCCACGTCTCAAGCGCGCGGTAAAAGCGGTATTTGCTCCAGAGCGTGACGTTGCCCGCGCCATAGCCGGAGCCCGAATCGTTTCCCTCCTCGAACGAGGTCCGGTGGAAGGGCGCTTCGATCTCAAGCTGGAGGAACGGCGTGGGAGTATACGAAGCGGCGAGGCTGATCGAATGGCGGTCTACCTTGAGTTCTCCCAGGTGCTGTCGCGTGAATCCATAGCGGGGCGTGAGCGCGCCTCCCTTGTAAACGGTGAGGCCCGGGCTCGTCGTGCGCACGGGGGCCAGAAAGATTCCTCGCGCGGCTGTATCGACTCGCGGCTGGCTTTGCC
>DATLMR010000401.1:0-13269 GCA_035537555.1 Blastocatellia bacterium | reverse complement strand
GTCCATGCGGAGAGCGCTCTCCGCGTGGACCCCGCAGCCCGTGAAGCTGCCTATTCTTATTTCACTTAGGCGGGGTCAAGCCTTCTTCGTGAAGGTGCGTTTGGTGTGGACCGGCCCATTGGGGCCGTTGAAATCGAGCTCGATGACGATGGTCTTGCCGTCGCCCGAGATGGCCCATTTGCGCTTCATATTCACCTCGACCGGACCGTTCGGGCTCTCAAGAGTCGCGACCTCCACCACCTCGATCCCGTTGCCGTCGGCGGTCCATCTGGCGGTCCTCTTTCCTTTCTTCTCCATGTCGGGAGGGCCGAAGGTCGGCTTGTATTCCACCTCTTTGCCGTTCAGCACGTAGCTGTCGCTTACGACCTGCTCGCCTTCATCGGTGACGACCTTCGTTTCGATGTTGATCTTGTCTTCCGCCTGCACGATCTTCATCATCTGGTCCATACCGGGAGGCAGCCCTTCCGACCTGGCCGCGTCCATGACCCACGTGCCGGTCAGATCGGTTTTGGCCGAAGCCATAACGATGCTCATTGCGAATACCGCCGCCAGGGCGGCGCTCATTGCGATCTTGCGTCTCATTCGAAATCTCCTTTGGTAATTCTTTTGCCGGCCGGACCGCCCGCGCCTGATCGGTTCCACTGACATGCGCGGCTTGCCATTGCGTCTTTTCGTCCGATTGAATGCCTGGCGACCGGTTGAAGCCGAAAAGCCATACGAAATTTCCTGGAAAATGATTCGAGGCGAGCACGAATTCATTCGCCGTATTCCCGTGAAGATGAGGCCGGGCAACCGGCGATCTTAGACGGAGACAACGAAGCGAGGCACTTGTTTGTGACGAGCTGGCCCCGCGAAGGGTCGAGCGGGCTTTCGGCCACTCCGGAAGCGGTAGACACGTTTTCGATTCCTCCCGGTTGGAACAGAGGCCCGGCACCCTGTATCATGCATCGCTTACAGAACCGCCCGAGCGCGGTAGGACCGGCCGTATAAAGAATCATTCAAAGAAATGGAAACGCGGAAAGAGCCCGAAGATACCGATCCCGAATGGAAGACCGCTCTCCCCGGTCTCGCGCTCGGAGGCCGCGCCGTGCACGTGTGGCGAATAGATCTCGCGCGCCCGCCGGCCCGCGTCGAGGCCCTCTTGAAGATCCTCTCGCCTGATGAGGAGGAGAGGGCCGCCCGCTTCTACTTTCAAAAGGACCGCGACCATTATACCGTAGCTCGCGGGTCTTTGAGGCTCATCCTCGCCCGCTATCTCGACGCAGAGGCGCGAGACCTGAGATTTTCATACAGCGAGTATGGCAAGCCTTCTTTGATCTCTCCCGGGACGGAGGCCGACCTTCGCTTCAACCTGTCGCATTCGGGCCATCTCGCGCTCGCAGGCGTGACTTACGGCCGCGACATCGGGATCGACATCGAGCAGGTCCGCGAGGACTTCGCGGGCGGGAAGATCGCGGAGAGGTTCTTCTCCGAGCGCGAGGTGGCATGCCTTCGCTCGATGCCCGACGATTGGCAGGCGAAGGCTTTCTTCAGTTGCTGGACGCGAAAAGAGGCATATATCAAGGCGAGAGGAGAAGGGCTCTCCATGCCGCTCGACAAATTCGATGTAGCCTTCGCGCCGGGAGAAGCTCCGGCCCTCCTCGCTACGAGAATAGACCCGCGCGAGGTCGAGCGCTGGTCTCTGCACGACATCGGCATCGACGAGGGGTTTGCCGCGGCCCTCGCCGTGGAAGGCCGCGACCTGAGGCTGGACTTCTGGAGCTTGCCCGAAGAGCAGGGCGAAGAGGAGCCGGGCGCCGAGTGTCGGGGAATCGACACCTGAACCTCATCGGCCCCGCAGGCGCGATCTGCGAATACGGATTCTCAGATCGCGCCTGCGTGCCCAAACCCGGCGCGCTTTCTAGTGGCCCATCTTTCCCGGCCTCAGTCGCAGGAAGAAGTGATAGCTCCTGGGGCTAGAGCCGTAGATCGGCTTGAGGCCTCCGGGCACGTGATAGAAAGTCACGTCCGCCCCGAGGCCCAGGCGAAGGGCCGAGGTGGAGACGATGTCTCGAACACCTCCGAAGGTGAAAGCGCCGACGCGAAACGGGGTTTCATCGTGGCTTTCCCGCCCGCCTCCGTCGTCGTGATGGTCTTCGACCAGCCCGCGGCGGCCGAATATGTTCTCCTGAAGCAGGCCGAACTTATCGCCCAGCTCCAACCTGGTGTAGAAATAATTCCTGTCGAAGAGGTTCGCGGTCGATTCGAGCAGGTAAGCGTTCGAGATTCCGTGCGCTTCGTCGTTTCGGCCCCAGATCAGGCTGGTAGCGAGGTAGCCGTCGCTCCACGAGCGGTTGTGGCTGATGGAGGCGGTCAGGCGTCTAAGGTCGCCCGGCGTGAGCGCCTCGGGGTCGGTCAGATAGCCGTATGACACCTGCATGGCCCATTCGGGCGTCGGGGTAAACCAGACGCGCGCGCTGTAGGAGTCGAGCTTGCCGAGATCTATCGTCTTGCGATTCTCATCCGGCTCGGCCCCGCGAAAGATGGAGCTTTCGATCCTGAAGCGCCCGGCAGTCACCCCGGCGGTGAACACTCCATGCGCGATGTGAGTCGAATCGTTCCAGTGATGGCTGAGCGGCGCGGCCGGGTTCTCCATCGCCGAAGGCCTGTGCATGAAGGCGACCGGCCCGAGCGCGGGCTCGGCGACCGGGCCGCCGTACAGGTGAATCGAGACGTTTTCCGAGAGAGGCAGAGTATAGGCGGCGGCAAGCTCCATGAAGAGATCGTGCGGGTGCTGCGCGTCGATGATCGGCCTGCCCTTATACGCTTCCCCCGTTTGGAACAGCTCGGGGAATCCTTTGCGGGGAGCGGTCCACGTCTCCGCCGAAAGCATTCCGCGCAGCATGAGGCGGCCGGCTCCGACGGGGCGCTCGGCCATCAGCATCAGCCAGTTTTGGGACTCGGCCTTCGTGATCCCGCGCGGCCCTCCCTGGTGATTGACGCCAATTTTAAGATCGCCGTGCGCCATGACCATCCAATCGCCCGCCGACCAGTAGCCCATGAATCCGGGGGAGGTCGCCGGGAGAAGGCTCGTGCCCGAGCCTATGGCGTGAAGAGACCTGAACGGGCCGCCCGTGACCGTGCTCATCATGCTCCCGCCCGCCGCATGAGCTCCCGACATGTCGTGCCCCGCGTGGTCGTCCCCGGCCCCGGCTTCGCCTTTCGTTTGCGCGGCGTCGGCGTGATGGTGCTCCGTCGCCTGCTGTTTTTCAGGCTGCTGCTTTTCGGCGGGCGTCTGATTCGCGGCCGGGGCTTTGTGCTCGTGTTTATGCTCGCCTTCCGAATGGGAATGAGACTGCGCTTCCTGGGTCTCGTGTGAGTGCTCGGCCTGACTCTTTCCGTGATCGTGCGCGGCTTCCTTATCGCCGTGCTTGTGGCGGGCGTCGTCAGGGATCATCGCTTCCAGTCTCGCCTTCTCTTCGGGCGTGAGCGAAGGCAGGCGGCGCAGGAAAGATACCGTCTGCCATATCTCGGTCGCGCTGTGGGTCTTGCCGAACGCGGGCATCGCGGTGCCCGGCTTCCCTTGCGAGATCGCGCGGTAGAGCTCGGCGTCGGATTCGCCTTGCACGTGCGCGGAAGTCAGGTCGTCCGCCTTAACGGCTTTGCCTTTTGCCGTGTCCGCTTTTCCCGTTTCCCCGTGGCACGCCGCGCAGTGCGCCTTGAAATGATCGAGCCCCAGCGCTGCCGTCTCGTCGGCTTGCGGCAAGGGATTGCTCGACTCGCCCTGCGGAAGCGGGGCCGCAAAAGTCGTGTGATGTGATGCCCAATATAACAGTGTCAGAGAGATGAATAGATAGACGGCCGTCAGCTTGATGGCGCGCGGATTACATGCGTGCATCGTAGTCCTCCCGGAGTATTACCGCTCGATAAATTAAGGGCGCATCGCAGAGCAAGCTACCGCCCTGCGGCTCCTCGGGTGTCCGGTCAGTAAAGGGGGAGGATTAAATGCGAAGCACGGCGCGCGTCGGGGGAGATCTGAGGGGAGGCTCTCTATTTGAGATTCCCGAATCGGCCTGCGAGCCCGAGAGAGCTTGAAAGCCTCGCGGGGTCAAAGCCTGAACGACTTGCCTGTCGTGAGAAGGAGAGGCATTGACGGCGCCGCCCGGCGGAAGAGTCGAGGCGTCGATATGGCCGGGGCACGCGGGAGAGCCCTTATGATGCGGCGATGAAGAAGCGTCTCGCGATGACGGGCCTGACTCCGGCTCCGATTCAGGGCTCGGCTCCGGCTCGTGGCAATGGCCCGCCTGAACCGGCTCGCGGCTCCCGGGCGAAGCCGCGGTCGCGGACGAGGCCGGGCACGCGCCCGCCGCGCAACTGAAGTCGCACACCTGCGAGTACGACAGCCCGATCGTCAGGGCTATCAATACCGCAATGGCCGTCGTCTTCTTCGCAGCGCGCATACGCGGGAGATTCTAACAGCCATCGCGTTCAGGTGGCAATCATGGATAGATTTTCAGGACTGAAGGCCCTTTCCACTCTCTTCGTTGACGGACATTGTTCGGGGCAGTATAATCGCAAGCCGGAACGCATTAAGTAATAAAAGCCACGAGCTTGCTGAACCTCCCCAGGGACTGAAATCTGCGTCTATATCCGGCGGGAGAAGAGTCCAATGAAAATCTATCTGCTTGCACTCTCGGCAATTATGTTAGGAGTGGTATCACCCGGCGTTAACGAAAAGAGAGCGAGTTCGTTCAAGGCCTCGAAGCGGGAAGCGTCGTTTGTCAGGCTTCAATCATCCGAGAAAGTTTTTGATGGCACGTCTTTCATAAGAGACGCGGCCACGCCGGTTTCAAGCGGCCGGCAGGCTTTCTACGTGGCGTGCGGACAGGGCCTTATTAATGTATATGACGGGCAAGCTAAGGCTAGCCGCCGCATCCCCATTCGCGTAAACAACTCAAATAACGTTTCGATGGCAATCGATCTCAAAGGCAACATATACGTCGCCGACTCAAAAGCGAGCGAGGTCGTGATCGCGAATTCTCACGGGCAGGCCAGGGGCCGGTTTTCCGTGCCCCGCCCTGACTCTATCGCCGTATTGAAAAATGGCAACGTGGTGATCGCCTCTCCTTCTAACAACGCTTTGCTCCATATGTATACACCCGAAGGGAGATGGCTGAAGAGCTTCGGAGAATTGAAGTCATTTGACCAGACCAGTGTTTTGCAAAACAACGCTCTGAATAGAGGCAGGGTACTGGCGGACTCCTTCGACAATATATATTACGTGTCTAAATTCGCATTGGACCCGTATATTCTAAAGTTCTCATCGAAAGGGAAGCAGCTCGTGGAGTTCCCTGTCACAGGCGAGGCGGTCGATTTGCAGAGGGAGGTCGGCGGCCGAGTGTTAGCGAACAGTAGCCCGGGCTCAATCGGGGGAATTCTGATTCTAACCTCTGCCTCTATAGACCCGGGGACGAATCACATCTGGGTTTCAATGAATGGATCATCAGAGACGGGATTGCTTTACGAGTACAACGACAAAGGCGAGAAGCTGAAAGAGTATGCGCTGGCGGTCAATTCGCGCGCAATATCCGGCGTGAATCATCTCCTCGTAAAGCTCCCTTTAATTTACGCTTTCACATTTCAGGGAGCATACAGGTTTGATGTGAATAAGACTTCCCCGGATAGCGCGATACTGGCGGCCGGCCCTTGCCCCGTGGACCAGGGATGGCCCGTTTGCGGCACGAACTGCAACACTTCGGAGACCGCCGACGATAAAGATTGCTCGGCGGAGCTTAAAGCTTCTGTAAATTACTCCCTCTTTGTAGTTAAAGAAAGAACCTGTAGCGATGACGAGAGTCATTGTGATGTTAATGTCCTGTTATGTAATAAGACTACCGGTGGGTTGAGTAGCCATTCCTTAGCAAGGACATGTACGACAGGGCCTCCGGGCTTCGAGCTCGAATGCGAGCAGGGCGGCTTCAATCCCGTCGATGGCATACGGTGCGATTCTCCCGTCGTAGTAGACATGCAAGGCAACGGAGTTGATCTGACCGGCGCGAATGATGGAGTCGGGTTTGACATCGACGGCAACGGCACGGTAGACGACATTGCCTGGACGAGCGCGTCTTCCGACGATGCCTGGCTAGCTCTTGATCGTAATCGCAATGGAGCTATCGATGACGGCCGGGAGTTGTTCGGCAATTATACTCCTCAGATTGCTTCGCCGACGCCGAACGGTTTCCTCGCCCTCGCCGAGTATGATAAGCCTGCCAACGGCGGCAACGGCGATGACAGGATCGACAACCGCGATGCAATCTTTCCGTCACTACGTCTATGGAAAGACCTCAATCATAACGGGGTTTCGGAGCCGGGAGAACTGTCTGCCCTGCCTGCTCTGGGATTGACCGGCCTCGATCTCGACTATAAAGAGAAGAAAAAAAGGGATGAGCACGGAAACTGGTTCAGGTACCGGGGCCAGGCGTTTGATTCGCAAGGAGCGCAGTTCGGGCGCTGGGCCTGGGACGTGTATTTGACGAGGGCAAGGTAGAGCCAGATAAAGCTCGAAAGAGATGCCGCCGGCGAGTCTTCACGACCTGCCGGCGGCATTCGCATTTGCGATCCCGCCGTGCGGATCGGTTCGTTCGGGTTTATACTTTCAGACTGCTTTGAGCAGCTTCTTTGCCAAGTTTGATTCACAGGAGATTCTACGGATGATCAAGATCGTTGACGAAGGGATAGAGAAATACGCGCACGACGAGACCACACCTGAGTCCGAGTTGTTCGAGCGCCTGCGCGACGAGACCTATGAGAAGATGCGCAGCCCGCAGATGCAGGTCGGTCGAATCGAGGGGCGTTTCCTGAAGATGCTGGTTCGCCTGACGAGCGCGCGCCGCGTGCTGGAGATCGGAATGTTCACCGGCTACAGCGCTCTGATGATGGCCGAAGGGCTTCCCGCCGACGGCCGCATAATCACCTGCGACGTGGACCCTAAGGCGGAAGCCGTCGCGCGCCGGTACTTCGCCGAGAGCCCCGACGGCCACAAGATCGAAATCAGGATGGGCCCGGCCCTCGACACCATCTCCACTCTGTCGGAGCCGCTCGATATGGTCTTCATAGACGCCGACAAGGGAAATTACTCGAATTATTACGACGCGTGCTTTCCTCTGGTGAGGCCCGGCGGCTTGATCGTGGCGGACAACGTTTTGTGGAGCGGGGAGGTGCTCGATCCCAGGGACGAAGACTCGCGGGCGATCGTGGCTTTCAACGAGCGCGTGCAATCGGACCCGCGCGTGGAGAACGTGTTGCTCACCGTGCGCGACGGAATGATGCTCGCGTGGAAACGGCCGTGAGGCAGGGGCCGGGGGGGCGAGGATCAGGGGCCGCCACCCGGCGGCTTCTCCCTGACTCCGGCCCCCGGCCCCCGGTCCCTACGGGTTGCTGTTCGTCTTGATCGGCCCCGCGGGTTTCGCGGGAAGCTTCACGGGCTTCTCGTTGATCTTCTTCATGATCTCGGAGACGGCGCGTTCAAGTTGCGGGTCGCGGCCCGAGATCACGGACCTGGGATCGTTCTCGACTTCGATGTCGGGGTCGACTCCGTAGCCTTCGATAATCCACTCGCCCTTCGTGTTGGCGAAGCCGGATTCGGGCACGCTGACGCTTCCGCCGTCGATCAGTTGCCCGCGATTGCTGATGCCGACGACCCCGCCCCACGAGCGCTTGCCGATCAGGGGGCCGAGGCCGGCTTCCCGGAACATGGCGGGGAAGATGTCTCCGTCGGATGAAGAGTTCTCGTTCAACAGCGCGGCCATCGGCCCTAGGAAGACCGCGTCCGGGTAGGTGGCGGCTTCGTCGTTCGTGCGCGAGTAGTTGAGCGCGAGCACCCGGCGGCGCAATCGCTCGATCAGCATGCGCGAGACGTTCCCGCCGCCGTTCGCGCGAACGTCGACGACCATGCCCTCTTTCTTGAGCTGCGGGTAGTACCACTTGATGAACTCGCGGATGCCCGGCCCGCCCATATCGGGAACGTGGATGTAGCCGATGCGGCCGTTAGACATCTCGGACACTTTGCGGCGGTTCGAGTTCACCCAGTCGAGATATATCAGGCTGCTCTCGTCTGTGACCGGGCGGAATGAGACCGTGCGCGCGCCCGTCATGGTCGGCTCGCGATTCACGGTCAGAGCGACGGGGTTATCGGCCCTGTTCCGCAGCAGGCGATACGGGTCGTCGTCCGCCTTCAGCTCTTCGCCGTTGATGGCCAGAACGTAGTCGCCCACGCTCACGTTCACGCCGATCTCCTTGAGCGGCGAGCGATATATGTCTTCTTCATTCTGGCCCTCGAATATCTTCGAGATGCGGAACCTTCCCGACTGGCGATCCAGCTCGAATCGCGCGCCGGGCAGAGCCACCCTCGGGCGCGGAGGATTCTGGAAGTCCCCGCCCTCGATGTAGGCGTGCTGGACCGTGAGCTCGGAGATCATCTCGCTGATGACGTAGTTCAGGTCCGACCGGTGCGAGACGTACTGAAGCAGGGGCTGGTACTGCTTGCGAAGGGCTTCCCAGTCGTAGCCGTGCATGTTCGTGACGTAGAACCAGTCGCGGTAGCGCCGCCACACCTCGTTGAAGATCTGGTTCCATTCTTCGGCGGGAACCCGGTCCGTGACGAGGCCCGAGGTCGATACGGCCTTGCGCGACCTTTCGCCCACGGGGGTCGCGTCATACATGTTGAAGCCCGGTCCCTGGGCGACGAGCACCTTCGACCCGTCTTCGCTCAGCACGTAGCCGCGCGCGTCTTCGACGAGGGTCGTCTCTTTCCTGTCCTTGATCGCGTAAATCTTCAAGGCGGTCGTGCGGTCGCCCTGGCGCCCGTAATAGAAAGCCGAGCCCGTCGTGTAGAGCAGGTGCCCGGCCTTTGCCGAGAGCCCGCCGTAGTTATTCGCCTCGACCGGGACCTTCGCCACCCGAGTCGAGATGCCGTCGAAGTCTATGACTAGATTGGCGGGCGGCTTGGGAGCCTGTGCCGGTTTCTGGTCGGCCTGCGGATCCGCGGGCTTTTCTCCCGACGGTTTTTCTCCCGACGGTTTTTCTGCCGCAGGCTTTTCTGCCCCGGGTTTTTCTGCCGCGGGTTTTTCGCCCTGCGCGCCCTCTCCCTCTTCCTTGCTGATCGTGACCTCATCGCTTTCGGGCGGGAAGGGGTGCTTCACGTCTTTGCGGAGCGACATCGCGTAGATGTTCGTCTCGCGGTTCAGGGCGTAGTTGAACTCGATTGAAGAGATCTGCGGCGCGAATTCGCGGTCGCTCAGGTAATAGAGGTAGTTGCCCTGCGGGTCCCACGCGGGGTTGTACTCGTTGAAGAGCTCGTCGGTGACCCGGGTCAGTTTGTTGTCCGAGGCGTTCCAGACGTAGACCGATGAGAAGCCGTTCTTATCGGTCATGCTGAAGGCGAGGTAGCTGCCACGCGGGGACCAGACGTAGTCGCGAATCTGGCCGGTCGGCGAATCGGCGATCTCGGCCAGCTTGCGGTCCGCAAGAGTCAGAATATGGATCTTTCCATCCTTGTCGCCGAAGGCAATCCGCTTGCCGTCGGCCGACCACTCCGGCGCGTAGCGCATGGCCTTGCCGCCGCTTGTGAGCTGTTCCGGCGGGGTCAGCCCGTCCTGAGCGATGACGTGAACCTCTTCTTCCCCGCTCGCGTCGGAGATGTAGGCTATGCGCGAGCCGTCGGGCGACCAGCGCGCCCACTTATCGTGCGCGCCCGAAGAGTGGGTCAGGTTGCGGGTCGGCCCTTTCTCGACCGGGGCGGTGAATACGTCCCCGCGCGCTACGAAGAGCACGCGCTCGCCTTTCGGGCTGAGCGACACATCTTCTATCAAGCCCGCGGCGTTGACGCGGCTCGGCCGTTTAGCCAGCCCGTCGTCGGGGACCGTGATCGATATGGGCTCGGCCTTCCGCGTCTTCGCGTCCATGACCTGGAGCTCGCCGTTCATCTCGTAAACGATGCGGCCTTCGTTATCCGAGCTCGGCCATCGGACGTCCCATTGCTTGCTCGTCGTCACCTGCGCGGTCTTCCCGCTCGGGATGTCATAAGCGTAGAGGTTGAAGTGTCCGTCGCGGTCGGAGTTGAAGAAGACCGTCGAGCCGACCCACATCGGGTCGCGGTCCGCGCGCGGGCTATCGGTTATGCGCTTCGTGTCGTAGCTCTTCAGGTCGAATATGAAGAGGTCATTCGACTGGCCGCCGCCATACCGCTTCTCCGACCGGAAGTCGCGAGAGCGGGGCGAATAGACGACGCTGGTGTTGTCGGGCGAGTAGTCGCCCGCTCCCGACTCGGGCATGGGCAGGGGCTCGGCCGGCCCGCCCGTCGCCGCGACCGTGTAGAGCCGGTTGACCCCGAGCGTCCACGAATCCCTGTGCGACCGGAAGAGTATGTTCTTGCCGTCCTTGGTCCAGCCGTATACCTGATTGTCATAGCCCCACCTCGGCGTCAGAGGGCCGCGCGCGGGGTAGAAGGTGAGCTGCCTGGGTACGCCTCCCGTCGAAGGCACGACGTAGACCTGCTCGTCCCCGTCGTACTGCCCCGTGAAGGCGATCCACTTTCCATCCGGAGAGAACTTCGCGAATACCTCGATCCCCGGATGGGCCGTGAGTCGCGCCGCCGTTCCGCCGGAAGTGGGGGCGGTCCAGATGTCTCCGCTGTAGGTGAAGGCGACGCGGTCGCCGTAAATATCGGGAAAGCGCAAGAGCTTCGTCTGCGCCGAAGCTTCC
Source organism: Blastocatellia bacterium (assembly GCA_035537555.1). Classification (GTDB taxonomy): domain Bacteria; phylum Acidobacteriota; class Blastocatellia; order UBA7656; family UBA7656; genus DATLMR01. The sequence goes on along the minus strand of DATLMR010000401.1, from coordinate 2,529 downwards.
AGCGGCAGAAGGAGCGCTGCCAGAAGGAAGACCGAATAAAAAAATCGTGAAATCATCTATGAAAATCCTCCAGATTCGATGCTTGTGTAATGTAACTGCCTGAGTCTTACCGGCGCGATTCGCGCCGCGACGGGAATCAAGTTGACCTTGAAATGCACCCGAATATCTTACGCAGGCCCGGTGAGAAAGTTGCCGTTTAAGGCGGCCCCGATCGTTTTCCTTCGACCCTATTAGCCTGTTTCGTTAATCGATCATTATTCTTGATGATCGGGCCGAATGGTCCGCCATTGTGACCGGACGGCTTTAACGAGGGGTGAGCGGGCCTAAAAAACAGGCAAACCTCGGGAGCCCGCGCGCCTCGGCCATGCCCTCATGAGGCATCGGGCCTCGGCGAGAAGACCTGTCATCGGTTGAAAGCAAAACCGGATTATAGCACGCGAGCTTGCGGCTCGCCCACCTTCGCGCCGCTTCTTTCGCGCGCCCGCTCTATTCGACTACCCCGGCACAATTGGTTATACTGTACGGGCGAATTTATCAGATCATAACCGTGCGAGAGAGTTCACAGTTGAGGCTTCGCCGGATGAAAGGGGATCGATCGACTTTGAAGAAAAGAGAGTTGATACGCAAGGAAGTTGTGATCATCGGGTCCGGCCCGGCGGGACTGACCGCGGCCATTTACGCCGCGCGCGCGGACCTCAAGCCGCTCGTCATCGAGGGGCCCCAGCCCGGCGGGCAACTGATGATCACGACGGAAGTGGAGAACTATCCGGGCTTCTCGAAGGGCATCCAGGGGCCGGAGCTCATGGACGAGTTTCGCGCGCAGGCCGCGCGGTTCGGCACGGAGTTTCTCGTCGAGCATATCTCCGAAGCTGACCTTAGCGAGCGGCCGTTCACGCTCCATACCGGGGATTACACGATCAAAGCCGAGACGCTGATCATCGCCTCGGGCGCGTCGGCCAAGTGGCTCGGTATCCCGGGCGAGGCCCCCGCTCCGCACGGGCTCGGAGGCTTCGGCGTCTCTGCCTGCGCGACCTGCGACGGATTCTTCTTCAAGGGCAAGACTATAGTCGTCGTCGGCGGCGGCGACACGGCGATGGAGGAAGCGAACTTCCTGACCCGCTACGCCTCGCGAGTGACGGTCATCCACCGGCGCGATACTCTGCGCGCGTCGAAGATCATGCAGGAGAAGGCCTTCAAGAACGGGAAGATCGATTTCATCTGGGATACCGCCGTCGAAGAGATACTCGGAGCGCCGGATACGGGCGTGGTCGGGGTACGCATCAAGAATTTGAAGACGGGCGAAGAGAGCGTATTCCCTTGCGAGGGGGTCTTCATCGCGATCGGCCACAAGCCGAACACCGACATGTTCAAAGGGCAGCTCGACATGGACGAGGTCGGCTACATCATCACCGCCGGTAAATCGATGGCGACCAACGTGCCGGGCGTGTTCGCCTGCGGAGACGCGCAGGATTCCTTCTACCGTCAGGCCATCACGGCGGCGGGCACCGGCTGCATGGCGGCCATAGATGCCGAGCGCTACCTGGATGACCTGCCGGTCCCGATGCCTTCGGGAGAAGAGATCACTATCGAAGGCGAGCGCGTGACGGAAGACCACTCGGCGATCATTCTGCCGGACGGCGAAATCGTCTCGAATTTGCCGGAAGATACCGCCCACGGCGATTGAGCCACGGCAATTTAGCCGCCCTACCGTGAGCGGCCGCTCGATAGAGCAGGCCGCTCACTCAAGCCGCGCCAGCTTCTCGTCCAGATCGACCAGCGCATCACGCAATAATTTCGTGTAGCGCGGATTCCGGCTGGCCTCAAGACTCGCCAGGACCCCCTGCCTGGAGAGCAGGAGGCTCTTCTTGAGTCGAAGCCGTTCTATCTCCTCCGGCGAGACCTCCCTCTTTGAGGGCGCCGTGCGGTCGGCCGCTTCCATTTGCGCTTCTACGGCTTTACTTTCCCATCCTCTAGCCACGAATGAATTTTACAGCCTTCGAGCATCATGGGCCAGAGGGCAAAGAAGCCCTGGCGATCGCCGGGAAGGCGAGGCGTCGGCGCTCCCGGGGCGCATGCTCGCTTCCGCTCTCCCTGGCTTCCGCCCCTGCTTCATGGAATAATCTGGGCGCTGCCGCGTCGAATTTCAGGCCGAATTCAAAGATCGCCCGGCAAAGAGAGTGGAGGCAGAGAGCCGATGATTTTCCCATCCAAGAGGACTGAAAACTATCACTACGCCATTCGCAATCTGGCGCGCGCCGCCGACGCGCAGGAGCAGAAGGGGCGCGAAGTTATTTACCTCAACATCGGCGACCCGCAGAGATACGGCTTTCGCCCGCCCGAGCCCATCGTCGAAAGCGTCGCGCGCGCGGTAAGGGAGGGCTTCACCGGGTACTCCCATTCGGCGGGGCTCCTTGAAGCGCGAGTCTCCGTAGCCGATTACGCGAGCAGCATGGGCGCGCGGACCGGACCGACCGATGTCGTCATCACCTCGGGCGCGTCGGAGGCGGCCGACCTCGTCTTGACCGCGCT
>DATLMR010000400.1:0-3814 GCA_035537555.1 Blastocatellia bacterium | reverse complement strand
CCCGTTGTCTCCCAGCAAAAGCCTCTTGCTCTCCTCCGATAGCCCCTGAATCGCCCTCAGGTCGGTGACCCGAATCTTGACGAAAGGAGCAAGCTTCCAGGGACTGAGCGGCTGGTCGAGCGGGGTCGCGGCGAATTCGCGGATCTTCAGAGCTATGCGCTCGTAGACCCGGCGCTTGGCCGTGGGCGGCAGCATGTCGTCGCTTAATTGGGCCTGCTGTCTGTCTTTACTCATGTCGGTCGGTCTGCATGGTAGAGTATTGCCCGTACGCCACGCGGAAAAGCTCGGCCAGGGCTTTCGCCATCTCAGGCTTCAAGCTCCGGTCCGCCCGCAGGTGAGCCTCTACAATGTTCGGCGTAGACTCCGTGGGGTAGTAGACGACCGCCTCCATGAACACGCCGGACCGACCCCCTTCACCCGCTTCCCCCAGCAATGATCCCTTCATCAACCTCTCTAGAGGTATCCCCAGCCACGCCGCCAGACGCGCAAGCGTCGCGCTGTCAGGAGTCCCTATGCCGTTCTCAATGCGTGAAAGCGTGGACGCGCTCACGTTTACATTCTGCGCGACCTGTCGCAGCGAAAGCTTCTCTTCCTGCCTCTTCCGTTTCACGTACTCCCCAAGCTCTACTATGTCTAATGTTGCTTCTGCCATGGAAGTCAGGACCTCCTAAATCCTTAGCCCTTTATATACCATATTCCCCGTCTCGCCCGCAACAGTGTTTTATACGTGAAACATTTTACTTGATCCCGAACCGGTATGATGGTACAATGTTGCACGTATGAAACAGCATATGAGCCAGCGAGTGAATATAGATGAAGGGGGCGGCGAGGAAATGCATCGAGCGGAATGGGCGGATGTAGATGCGTGGCTCGGGTACGAGTTCTGGTCGTCTCAGGTAGAGGCGGAGATGGAGTTTTGGAGCGAGCTTGAAAGGGCGGAGGAGCTGCTTTCGCCCGAGCGGCTGGCCAGGTGCCGGAAGGAGTCTGACAGCGATGTCCGCCCATTCTGATGAGATATGGGAGAGCTTTGACGCTCTTGCGAGGCACGTGCAGCGACTCGCGAATCGAGTAAGCGAGATGGAAGCGAAGCTGCGAACCCTTGAAGAGGCCGGTCCTGAAGGCGAATTTCAGGGCGGGTCGAAAGCGGCGGAAGGGTTCAGCGTCACCTCGAAATCAGCTTAAAGGAGAAGTCCAGATGAGCGCAGCAGTTGAAGAGTCGAAGTTGATAGTAAACAGGGCCAAGGCGATCGCGGCGATGGGATTGATCGAGCGCGATTACGAGGGGTTCAAGGTAATATCCCCCGGAATCAGGAAGGAGAGCTTCCGAATATGGCGCGACGAGGAAGGTCGCGTCAGGTGTAGCTGCCCCGAGTTTGAGGAAAAGGCCGGGCAGGAAGCGCGCTTTCGTTGCGAGCACATTCTAGCGGTCAAGTTTCATCTTGAGCCTCCGGCGGAAGAGGCCGGCATCGAGTATGGAGGCGCGGAAGTGATTAACGCCGAAGCGGGGACCGGGCCGGAGAACGCGATGGAGGTCGAGCCTGAAGCCGTGAGCGACGCGGGTGGCCCTTCCGCCCCGTTTGCGGGCGTGCTCAAAGAGTTGTACCAGGCCGTGTCGCCCGAGATGGTGAGGCAGCGGGTCGGGTGGAAGGACCGCGCGGGCCGCGAGCATGAGGTAGATTACGTCGAATGGCACACGGTCGCGGACCTTCTCGACCGGATCTGCCCCGACTGGTCGCATCAGGTGAACCAGATAAAGCAGATCGGCGACTTCGTTGCCGTGACCGCCGCGATAACCATTCAGGGAGTTACGCGCCAGGGGATCGGCACGGGTTCCGCTTACGACGAGAAGGGAATAAAGAAGGCCGAGCATGATGCTCTCAAGCGGGCGGCCGTCAAGTTCGGCATAGCGCGCGAGCTTTATCGCAAGGAAGAAGACCTGGCGCCTCAAAGGGGCGGAAATGCGGAATCGTCGCAGCCGAGTTTCCCGAGCGATCCCGTCGCCAAGACCATGGCCGATCTGGTGACTCCCAAGCAACTGGTCGCCATTCGCGCCATCGCCAATGCGAACAGGCTGAACGCCGAGAAGGAGTGCATGGAGGTGGTCAAGTGCAGACCCGAGGAGCTTTCGCGCCGCGCCGCCAGCGCCTTCATAGATTATCTGAAGAACAGGCCTTCGGACGCGGTGGATATACGCCACGCCGGCTAGTTCCGTCCGGGGCCCTGGCTCGCTGCTGAAAGAGAATTGGAGGATAAAATGCAGGAACAAGAACTTTTCTTCAATCAACCTGTCGGGATGCCCCTGCCGGGCTCCGACAAAGATTCGCAGCCGCGGCCTCGAAAGCGAAGGGTCGTCAAGGACTCGAAAAAGCTGAAAATCATCGAGCTTTTTTCCGCGGGCAACACGGACATTTTGAGCCTTGCCCGTACACTCAAGACTCGCCCCAGTTACGTGGCCAGCGTGCTTCAGAGCGCGGGGTTGATCCAGGGGTATTTCGATCTCTATACGACGACGGCCCGCGATCAGAACACGTACAGCCGCCATTTTCGTAATGTTCTTAGCTTCAAGACCGTCGAGGCCGCGCGTGATTCGATCGAGCGGATCGCGCGCCTTTACGACTACTTCGACCGGATCGGAGATCGAGCGGGCCAGCACCACGCGGAAGTGCTCGCTCTGACCGGACGAAATCGCGCGCGCTGGAGCGGCAAGACCGAAGAGGCGCGAATCTTCGAGCAATGGCTCTTCAATCACTGATGAGCCTCCTCTAAAGCGGGCACGCGCTCCCGGGTGAAGCGGCCCGCTTTACTCCCTCAATCGAGCTTCAGTATCCTCGCCGCGTTGTCGTGCAATATCTTCTGCCTGACTTCGGATGAGAACCCTTCCAGAGAATCGAAATCCTTCAGCCACCGGTCCGGTGTTATGAACGGGTAATCGCTGCCGAACAGGATGCGCTCCTGGAGCCGGTTTCGTGCCTCGTCCATAATCTCTTTGGGGATGTACCTGGGCGACCATCCCGAAAGGTCCATAAAGACGTTAGCCTTATGGCCGATGATGGCGAGCATCTCTTCGTGCCAGGGCCAGGCCGGGTGCGCGCCGATGATGGTGAGCTCGGGAAAATCGGCCGCGACGCTGTCCAGATATATCGGGCGAGTGTAATCGAGCTTGATCCCCATGCCGCCCGCTACTCCCGCGCCCAGCCCGTTCGTGCCCGTGTGGAAGAGCGCGGGCACGCCCAGCTCCACGATCTTTTCATAAAGCGGGTAGAATCGCGTGTCGCTCGGGTAGAAGGCCTGGACCCCCGGATGAAATTTCGCTCCCCGCAATCCGAGCTCGCCGATCGCGCGCTCCATCTCTTCGATCGCCCGCCGCCCTTTCCAGGGGTCCACGCAGGCGAAGCCCGTGAACTGCTCGGGATACTTTTTGACCACGTCCGCCACTTCGTCGTTCGTGAGTGGGGGAAGCCCCGTCGCCGTCTCCGCATCCCACGCGAGCAGGACGCCCATTATGTCCAGCCCCGCATAAAGCTCCGCGACCTCGCCCATGGCGCGCACGGGGACCGTGTTGCGAAAGAACCTCTCGGCGGCGAGGCGATAAGTCCTGATGGCTCCATCAAGGAAGCTCGCCGTCGGCAGATGAACGTGCATATCGATCGCTCTGGTCATCGAGGTCGCCTCCGTTTTTCGAGTAGTGCCGTCAATCCTATCAAAGCGGTCGCCCATCAAAAAGCGCCGAGGGGTCGAGGTGTCGCCGGACTCCCGCCGCGATGATTAAGCACGGGCGGGTATGATAACCTTTCCAAGGACGCGGGCACTTGTG
>DATLMR010000399.1:0-3536 GCA_035537555.1 Blastocatellia bacterium | reverse complement strand
AAGCGCACGCGCCGGACCCGTCTGGGCGCGGAGAACGGAAATAAAGGGAAGAACCCGCGCTCTACCGCAAAGCGCGCAGGCCGAACCGGAGGCGTTCGATCACGCGCGATGTGCTCAAAATGGCGATTTCTTGAGTCTCCTTTTCTACTCTGCTATACTCTCATAGCGTGGTGTTCCGGCTTTAAAACCATAGCACCGCGACTGGGCGCTGATAATAATTTGAAGCGCCTGTAGGCTGTCATAGAGAAATAATAAGATGTTTGATTTAGAGATATACACAGATAAATTCGCAGAAAGCGGCCGCCGCCTCATTCGCAAATCGTACGAAGAGGCGCGAGCGCGCGACCACAATCAGGTTGCGCCGGAGCACGTTCTGGTCTCGATCTCAGAGGTCGAGCGCCCATTCTTCAACGAGGTGATGCAGAGCCTCAATTTGGACCCGCAGGTGGTTACGCAGGCGCTGGAGACGAAGCTGGGCCAGCGTGATTACATCGGGCGGGGAATGAAGATGTCGGAGTCTCTCAGGACTCTCTTGTCGAACGCCCTGAAGCACGCGCACGAGCGCGGGCGCAGGAACATCGAAGCCACCGATCTGTTTGTTGCTCTATTCAAGGACGTGCACAGCTTTCCCGTGGACCTGCTCAGGCGGCTGGGCGCTGACCGGGAGATGGTGATGCAAAAGATACAGACTCGCGTACGCAGCCACGAGGAGAAAGAAGAGAAGTATCGCCGCCGATACGAGCTTCCTCCTTATCTCAAGCATTTCGGCGTGAGCCTCAACAAGCTGGCCCGACAGGACAAGCTTCCGCCCGTGATCGGGCGTAACGAAGAGATCAGGCAGATGATCGAGATACTCTGCCACCGCGAGCGCGCCAATTCGCCCATGCTCGTGGGAGAGGCCGGGGTCGGAAAGACCGCCGTGGTCGAGGGCCTCGCCCGTAAGATCGAGATCGAGCCGGAGAGCGTGCCCCAGCGCCTCCGCAACGCGCACGTCGTGCAGTTGCAGATGTCCGGAATAGTCGCCGGGACGATGCTGCGCGGGATGTTCGAGGAGCGCATACAGGGCATCATCAATGAAGTCAAGGAGCGGGACAATCTCGTCCTCTTCATCGACGAAGCCCACACGATCATAGGCGCGGGGTCGGCTCTCGGAGCCAGTTCCGACGCCGCCAACATGTTCAAGTCCGCCCTCGCTCGCGGCGAGATACGGATAATCGGCGCGACCACGCTTACCGAGTACAAAGAGTATATCGCCGAAGACGAGGCCCTCGCGCGCAGGTTCCGCCTGGTGAAGGTGGACGAGCCTTCGGTTGAAGACACGCGGAAGATCATAGTCGGCGTGCGGCCGCGGCTCGAGCGAAACTACTCCGTCACCATCTCGGACGAGGCCATAGAGACCGCCCTCGAAATGGCCCCGCGCTACGTGCGCAACCTGCACCTTCCGGATAAGGTCATAGGCTGGCTCGACACGGCGGCGGTGAAGGTCGAGATCAATCAGCCCGACACGGCCGAGGTAAAGTCGGAACATATAATCGACGTGATCAGCCAGGAATCGCGCATTCCGCGCGATATGATCTTCCGGGATACTAACGACCGTTTCGTCCACATGGAGGCCTCGCTCTCCTCCCGAGTGATCGGGCAGAAGAACGCGATCAAGGCGGTGGCCCAGCGGCTGCGCCTCAACAAGGGGCCGCTCAAAGAGAACTTCTACAAGCCGGATGGAGTCCTGCTCTTTCTCGGGCCGACCGGCGTGGGAAAGACGGAGCTGGCGAAGGCGGTCGCCGAGTTCATGTTCGGCGATGACGACAAGATGGTCCGGATCGATATGTCGGAATATCAGGATGGTACCATCGCCATTGAAAAACTGATCGGCATGCCGCGCGGAATCGTCGGCAGCGAGCGGGGCGGCATCCTGACGGAGAGGCTTCGCGATAATCCTTACACCGTGCTGCTGCTCGACGAAATCGAGAAGGCGTCGCCTTATCTTCTCAACCTGTTCCTCCAGGCTTTCGACGAGGGATGGATCACGGACGGGCGCGGCAAGAAGGTCTACCTCTCCGACGCGATAATCATCATGACTTCGAACCTGGGTTCGGACAATTTCAAGAAGTATATGAAGCCGCTCGGGTTCGGATCGAAGACCCTCGCGGACGTCAAGCAGATCAGCCGCGAGGTGATCAAGGCCGCTGAAGACAGGTTCTCTCCCGAGTTTCGCAACCGCATCGATGAGATAGTCGTCTTCGCGCCGCTCACGGTCGACGAGGTCAAGCAAATAGCCGAGCTTTACCTGGGTAAGCTCAAGCGGCAAATGAGACACCAGGGCAAGCAGTTCGAGGTAAGCGAGGAAGCCATCGTCCACCTGGTGGAAAAAGGATTCAGCCCCGCTTACGGAGCGCGATTCCTCAAGCGAACCATAGACGAGCTGGTCAAGCTGCCGGTCACCACGAAGTGGAAAGAAGCCGATAATTTCGACGTGGACTTTGTCGACGGAGAGATCAAGATCACGGCCAGCTAATGTCCGGTAACCCCGGCCCGACCCTGTTTTGAAGCTGAGCTCCAGGCCAGCGGAACCGGAAATTTCCGGTTCCGCTTTTATTTTGACGCGCCCATTTCTCTCACTCCGGACCTCCCGGCCGCTTTGAAGGTTGTCACGCGATTAAAAGCCGGTGCTATAATTTGTGTCGAATACCTCGAAAGATTTTGGGAGGAAGCTTGTCAAGATTCAAAAGAAGTCTCGCTCTCCTGGCCCTCATGGCGGCGGCGGCACAGGTCCTCGCCCAGGGCGCGGGTGAAGATCAATCGGCTAAAGCCGAGTCTCTGATTCGCGAAGCGATCAAGGCGCGCGGCGGGGAGGTTTACCTCAATACCCGCTCTAGCATCAGCCGCGGCAATTACACCCCTTATGATAAAGGCGTCTCGACGGTTCCCGATACCTTCGTCGATTACATCGTCTACCCCGACCGCGAGCGCACGGAGTTCGGCAAAGGGAAGCGCAGGCTCATCCAGGTGAACTCCGGTAAAAGCGGGTGGCTCTATAACGCCGACAGTAATATGATCCGCGACCAGACCGAAGAGCAGGTCAACAGGTTTCAGCAGGGACTCTATTACGACCTCGACAACCTATTGAAGGGCGGCTGGAAGGAGCCCGGCACGAAGCTGATCTACCTGGGAAGGCGCGAGCCCTGGCGGAATACGTTCACGGAGGCCGTGCGCCTCGAATACAAGGACGGCGGCTTCGTGACGCTTCATTTCGACCCGCGCGCGAAGCTCCCGCTTATGACCGAATACAGGCTCATAGTCGACGGGGCGGCGACTGAAAATCAGTCGCGATTCTTCCGCTGGGTTGAGATGGAGGGGCGACTCGTGCCGACGATAATCGACTACTATCGCGACGGGAAACAGACGGCCCGAGTCAGCATCGATTCCTTCAGCTTCAACACGAGCATTCCTGAGAAGCTCTTCGCGAAGCCCTCGGACGTGAAAGAGATTAAGTAGGGAAGGATTTCCCGGAAGCGAGTCTCACCCGCGCCGCGACC
>DATLMR010000398.1:0-19172 GCA_035537555.1 Blastocatellia bacterium | reverse complement strand
CTGATCTCGCTCAACTTTTTCAGCCAGGCCGAGCTATGGGCTCCCCTCGGCTACGAGCAATCCCTTCCTTATGCCTGCCGCACGTGCCGCCACCTCCGCGCGATAGGACGAATCAAGTCCGGCGTCTCGCTCGAACAGGCTCGAGCAGAGCTGAAAGCGATTTCGGCCAACATGGTGCGGGACCATCCCCAGGATTATTCGTCGGCCGAGGTCTCTTTGGTTCGCCTTCAGGACCGCTTCACCGGCAAGGTTCGGCCCGCGCTTATATTGCTGCTCGGAGCCGTGGGCCTGGTGCTCTTGATCGCCTGCTCTAATCTCGCCAACCTGCTGCTCGTGCGGGCATCGGGACGGCAGAAGGAGATGGCGATCAGGGCGGCTATGGGCGCGAGCCGCGCGCGACTGCTGCGCCAGACGCTCACCGAAAGCCTTACCCTGGCCCTGCTCGGCGCGGGAGTCGGGCTGCTGATGGCGCTCTGGGGCGTCGAGCTGCTGGCCGCCTTCAGCCCCGACAGCAAATTGCACCTCGGAGCGGCGGCCATAGACGGTCGCGTGCTCGGCTTCACGCTCGGGGTCTCGGTGGCGGCGGGGCTGCTCTTCGGGCTGGCGCCCGGCCTTCAGAATTCGAGGATCGACCTGAATGCCGTGCTGAAGCAGGGGGGGCGCTCTTCACTGGGCGGGGCGAATCGGCGTCTTCGCAGCCTGCTGGTGGTTGCCGAGATCGCCCTTGCGCTGGTGTTGCTGGTCGGCGCGGGGCTGCTCGTCAAGAGCTTCTTGCGACTGCTCGACGTAGACACCGGGTTCGATACGAGAAATCTGCTGACGCTGTCGGTCTCCGCGCTCGGAGACCGGTACGATGATGAATCGCGCCTGCTCGCCTTTCATCGCGAGATTCTCGACCGCATCAAAAACCTGCCGGGCGTTGAGCGCGCGGGCCTTGCAAGCGACCTGCCGCTCGGGGGCGATTTCGATCAAACCGGGCTGCACATAGAGGAGAGGCCTCTCGCCAATCCTGCCGATGCCCCGAGCCCCCAACGTTACGGGATCAGCCTCGATTACCTGGAGACTATGCGCATCCCCCTGCTGCGCGGCAGGTCTTTCACGGAGACGGACGGACCACGGGCGCCCCTCGTCGTCCTTATCAACGAAACCCTCGCCTCGCGGTTCTGGCCGGACGAAGACCCCCTCGGCAAGCGCGTGAAGCTGGGCGGGCCGGACGGCCCGTGGCGGACCATTGTCGGAGTCGTCGGCGACGTCCGGCACGCGGGACTGGACGGCCCCGGAGAGATGCAGGTCTACGCGCCTGAAGCGCAGGGGGCATCCCCTTTCGTGTTTCTGGTGATCCGCTCGTCGAATGATCCCACGGCGCTCACCGGCTCGATCCGGCGGGAAGTCTGGGCGGTCGATAGCGAGCAGCCCATCTATAATGTAGCGACCATGCAACAGCTCGTCTCCAGGTCCGTCGCGCAAAGACAGTTCACCATGCTCATTCTGGGCGTGTTCGCATGCGTGGCGTTGTTGATGGCCGCCGTGGGCATTTACGGCCTCATATCCTATTCGGTCACGCAGCGAACGCACGAGCTGGGGCTGCGCATGGCCCTGGGCGCGCGGCGGCGTGATGTGCTCAGCCTGGTCATCAGGCAGGGGATGACCCTGGCCGGAGTCGGGCTGGCCGTGGGTCTGGGGGCGTCACTTCTTGTGACCCGTCTCGTGGCGGGCCTCCTCTACGGCGTTAGCGCGACGGACCCCGGCACGTTCGCGCTCACTTCGCTCTTGCTCGGGGGCGTCGCGCTTCTGGCCTGCTACGTCCCGGCCCGGCGCGCGACGAAAGTGGAGCCGGTGGAGGCCCTGAGGTACGAGTAGCGCTCAGGGCGCGCATGGCCTTTCCCTAACAACTGTGCGTACCAGAATGGAGCCCGGCCGAAGCGCGAAAGGTTTTGCGAATTTGTAAAATTACCGGCCGGGCTGTGGACCGCCTCCGTCGATTGACATTATAATCGCGGTCCCGTGACACCTATTCTTTCCCCTTGCGCCAGGAGATTTGAAGATGAAAAGCGCCCTTCGCGCCATGATTTTGTTCGCGCTCGCCGCAACGGTATTCGCGGCGGCGGATGTCTCTCTATCACGGAGCCCGGCTCAGGCCGTCGATAAAGTGAAGCTTTCCGACCTGGACTTCATCGCGGGGCGCTGGCAGGGAGAGCTCGGAGGCGGGATAACCGAAGAACACTGGAGCACGGCTTCGGGCAATAGCATGATGGGCATGTTCAGGTACGTGAAAGACGGCAAGGCCGTCTTCTATGAGCTGATGCTCATCGAGCATACAACCGGGGTACCCGCGCTCAAGCTCAAGCATTTCAATCCCGGCCTGATAGGGTGGGAAGAGAAAGCGCAGGCCTGGACGTACCCCCTGGTCGAATTTCAAAAGAACAGGGCGGTCTTCGAGCGCTCGGACAAAGAGAGCGCCCTCATATTCGACAGGACTTCCGCCGATTCCATGTCGGTCACGCTCGAACGGGTAAAAGACGGAAAAAAGAGCTCGGAAGAGTTCAAGTACAGGCTCATGCCCTGAAGACGGCGCGCTAAGCCCGAGACCCTTCTTCAACACCGGGCCATTCGAGAGCCGGTTTGACCGCGCGCGGACAAGAGTGAGACTATTAGCTGAAGTGGACGCGAAAAGATTGCATCGCGAGGTGATGAGAGTGGATAAGGACAGGGAGAACGAGGGAAAGCAGGAAGAAGAAGTCGCGCCGATCGACAAGATCGAAGAACGCGTCGAGGCGGAGATGAAAGCCGTCGAGGGCCGCGCCAAGGAGAGGGCGGGGCAGGGCATGCAGGACGAGGCGCTCGAGCGAGAGGGCCGCGAACTTCAAGAGAAGGCCGAGAAGGAACTCGAACAGCAGCGCGGTAATTCTTAAATCGGCCCGCCTCTTATGAGACGGGCGTCGGCCGGTAATAATCCCTTTTCCAGTGCCGTGAAAGGTGCTTGAATTATGAGAACGCGGCTGCTCGCCGTCGCGCTCCTGAGCGTGCTGCTGGCCTGGCGGGGCGCTTACGCGCAGGAGCCCGGGCAACACCCGATAGACAGGTCGCTCGAAGCCTGCATGGAGAAAGATCCATCCACCGCGGGGATGGTCGAATGCATCGGTAAAGCGTATGAGAGCTGGGACAAAGAGCTCAACCGCGCTTACAACGAGTTGAGCCGGAAGCTGAAACCTCAGGCCCGGCCGGCCCTGAAGGCCGCGCAGGTGGAGTGGATCAGGTACAGGGACTCGGAATTCAAGCTGATCGACACCGTCTACTCCGGGTTAGAGGGAACGATGTACATCCCGATGCGGGCCGATAACCGGATGAAGATCGTGAAGGCCCGCGCCCTGGAGCTGAACGATTACCTGGAGCTGCTAAGCGATAACGATAAATAATTTGACCTCAGTGAATCGCGCACCCTTCATCATCCTGGGAACGATCCTGGCGTTCCTCGCGCTCGCGTGCGAGCCGAACGCGAGTACCTCCGTGCGGCAGGACCCGCCGCCTTCCCCTTCGAATTCGCCGTTGCCCGTACGCTCGCCTGTGACGAGGCGGCTCGTCGAAGGCGCGATCGAGCAGGCCGAATACACGCGGCGTTACGATCCGTCCTACGTAAAGATCGATTATCCCGGGGGCGACGTGCCTCTCGACAGGGGAGTCTGTTCGGATGTCCTGATAAGGGCTTTTCGCAAGGCAGGCATCGACCTTCAAAAGGAGGTCCATCAGGATATGCGTGGAGACTTTGCCGCTTATCCAAGGAGGTGGGGACTGGCGCGGCCCGATCCGAACATCGACCATCGCAGGGTTCCGAACCTCATGACCTTCTTCAAGAGGAGAGGAAAGGCGCTTGCTGCATCGAGCAGAAAAGAAGATTATCTGCCGGGAGACATAGTCGCGTGGGACCTCGGCAACGGGCTCACGCACATCGGCCTCGTCACCGACCTGCCTTCGGAGGCGACCGGCGCATTCAAGATCGTTCACAACATAGGCGCGGGCGTGCGAGTCGAGGATGTGCTCTTTTCGTGGCAGATCATCGGCCATTACCGCTACTTTCAGTAGCCTCCCCGCGCGATCAGGTATCTAAAAACTTCACCCCGGAGGTCTACTCCTTGTTAGCCTATCTCACGCTTTCGCTCGCGATGTTGCTCGCGCCTTTTCAGCAGACGCCCGCGCCGACCCAGGCGCCGCCGGGCAGGACGCCCGAGGTCGCGAAACCGGCTGAAAAGCCCGCCCCCGTCGAAGACAAGCCCGTCGTCACGAAGCACGAAATCAGGGCCGGGGGAAAGGTCCTCAAGTACACGGCTACGGCCGGGCTGATGCCGATCAGGAATCAGGCCGGAGATACCGAGGCCAATATATTCTTCATCGCTTACACTCTCGACAACGCGGGCGGCCCGGGTGAGCGGCCTCTGCTCTTCTCCTTCAACGGCGGCCCCGGCTCTTCTTCGGTCTGGCTTCACCTCGGCGCTCTCGGCCCGAAGCGCGTGAAGATGATGGATGATGGAGACATGCCGCCTCCGCCTTACCAGCTCGTGGAGAACGAGCACTCCTGGCTCGACCTGGCCGACCTCGTCTTTATCGACCCGGTCGGCACGGGGTACAGCCGCGCCGCGAAGCCCGAGCTCGCCGGCAAGTTCTTCGGCCTCCAGGGAGACATTGCCTCGACCGGCGAGTTCATCAGGATGTACCTGACGCGCTACGAGCGGTGGTCGTCGCCTCTGTTTATGGCCGGAGAGAGTTACGGGACGACTCGCGCCAGCGGGCTGTCGGAGTACCTGATCGACCGTGGGATCGCTTTCAACGGAATCATTCTCGTCTCGACCGTGATGAATTTCCAGACGCTGAGCTTCGAGCAGGGGAACGATCTTCCGTATATTCTCTACCTGCCGACCTATACCGCGACCGCCTGGTATCACAAGAAGCTGCCGCCCGACTTACAGCAGAACCTGAGGAAGACTCTCGACGAGGTCGAGCGGTGGGCCACCACTGATTACGCGCTGGCGCTCGCAAAGGGCGACAGGCTGACTCCGGAAGAGCGGCAGGCGATAGTCGATAGGCTCGCGCGCTACACGGGCCTCGACAAGCGCTTCATCGAAAACAGCGACATGAGAATCGAGATACAGCGATTCGACAAAGAGCTGCTGCGCAACATGAATCGGACGGTCGGCCGCCTGGACAGCAGGTTTGAGGGTAGGGACGCGCTCAATGTTTCCGAGCGCCCGGACTTTGATCCGAGCATGGCCGCGATTCGCCCCCCTTATACGGCCGCTCTGAACAACTACGTTCGCACGGAGCTGGGTTATAAATCGGACCTCGAATACTATATCCTGGGCGGAGGGATAGGGCGCTGGGACTGGGGCACGGGCAACAGCTACGCCGACACCAGCGAGGCGCTCCGCAGCGCCTTCGCCAAGAATCCCTTCATGAAGCTCTTCGTCGCTTCGGGATACTTTGACCTCGCGACGCCTTACTTCGCCGCGGACTATACGCTGAGTCACATGAGCCTCTATCCCGACCTTCGCGGCAATATAAAGACGGGCGTCTATGAAGCGGGCCACATGATGTACATAGATAAGCAATCGCTCGCGAAGCTTAAGAAGGACGTGGCGGACTTCGTGCAGTTCGCCCTGCCGAGGAGATAGGGGCCGGAGAAGAAGCGGGGATCGTTTGAAGCGAGCTTCGAAGAGTCCCGCTGACCGGGCCGTCGAAGCATTTATCTTCACTACCCCTCCCGCCTGTCAGGCCGCGCGGAGCCCGCCCGTCTACGCACCGGCTTTCGAGTCGGTAGACTCGGTGTTAGAATGCGCTCAAAGGTCAGCGAATATTTTGTGGCAAGGACTAAAGAGCGCATGCCGGAGGAGTCAGGATCGACAGCCGAGCTTGAAAAGGAGAGGCTGGCAAATCTGGGCGACGAGGAACTGGTAGACCTGTTCCTCGACAGCTTGAAGACGGACCGCGCGGCGGCGCACCTTTATTTCGAATCGATCATGGGAAGATACCAGGGCTTGATCGGTCACATCGTGCGCAATTCAAACTACCGGTTTCCGGCCTGGGATTCGGCCGATGACGTGATCGCCCGCGTGAATTTCAAGGTCTATCGCGGCCTCGCGCTGTGGCGCAGGCAGGGCAAGCTCTCCAGCTTTATCGCCCGCATCGCCACGAGCGAGATGATCGACACGATCAGGCGTGTCAGGCGCGATAAGAGCTATATGCCCCGCATCTCTCTGGCCGAGCCCGACCCCGATATGCCGTCGGTGATAGACAGGGCTCCGTCGAAAGAGCCCTCGCCCGAGGCGAGGATGCTCGACCGCGAGCAGAGCAAGATTATCGACAGCCTGCTTGAGGACGTGTGCAGGGACTGGAAAGATGGCGTGATCGTTAACGAGTACATAATCGGAGCCCAGGATGCGAAGACGATATCGGCGAAATACGATATGTCGGAGGATCTGGTCTACCAGCGCGCGCGGCGCCTGCGCGTCCGCCTGATAAAATGGCTTGCCGACCGCGGTATAACTTCAGCGGATCAACTGCTTCGCTCCACGCGGCCCGGAGCTTGATTGCGTCTCGATTTATGAAGGTGGTTTTGTGGTTAAGAGATCAGCACATCCCGACAAGCAACTGTTCCAGTACCTGAGCGGCAGCCTTGATGAGCAGGCCGCTGCTAAAATCGAGACGCATTTGTCGGCGTGCCCTGATTGCGCCGCGCTCGCCTCGGTAGTGCGCATGCTCAAATCCGAAGCGGCCGCCGCCGGCTCGCCGCGCTCCGAAGGTCCTTTCGACGGCCTTGAGGCTTCTATGGCCCCTGCCGCGTCGCATCCCGGCATCAGCGAACTGGCTTCCCTGTTTTATGGAGGATCGTCTCGCGAGTCCGCCTCCGCGACCGCGCGGCACGTCGCGACGTGCGAGAGCTGCGCCCGGGAGCTGGCCCTTTACGCGCAGGCCGAGCGGATGGCTTCCGGCTACGAGCCTGCTCGGGCCGTCGGGGGCGAGGTGCCGCAGGCGGCCCGGGAGATGATCCGCGACTGGGAAGAGAGCAACTATGCGAAGCCCCGGCCCGAGGAAGAGACCCTGAGCCACGAGATGCTCACGCGGCTCGTCCACCTGCTGGGTGAGCGCAGGGACCAGCTCCTGGATATGAAGCGCCACGTGATTGAGAGCTCTTCGTCAAGAGAGGCGGATGTCGTGCCCGTGCTCATCATCGACAGCTCGGGCGAATTTCGCGGGGTGGAGATTTTTCACCGCGAAGAAGGGGGCGCGGCCGGCATTCTAAAGCATTCAGACGGCTCCGGTCGCTTCGACAACAAGATCGTGCACGCGCTCGTCGGCTTCCGCGACAGGGAGCCGGTCGTGATAACGGAGGTGGTCCGGCGCGACGCGATAGAGTTGAAGCGCATATCCCGATTGAGCTCAGACCCCGACGGCGCGGAATACTTCATAATCGAGGACTGAAAGATCCCGCCCTCCCGGCCCGCATCTTTATTTCCTTATACCCGTTTACCTGCTGCCGGAGGATGCAGCCTCAGAGGATGCCGCATCCAGCCTGTATACGCGCGTGGCGTCAGCCCCGTTATAGGTGCTGGCCTGCACGGGAGAAAACCTGCCTTCGAGCAGCTTGAAGTCTTCCAGGTTCTCGAAGTACGTGCGCCCGCGCTGGAGGATCACGTAATCGGGCCTGTCTTCGAGTATATCGAAATCGGGGTGGGAGATTATCTGCGAGCGGATGTCGGGCCGGTTGTACTTTTCAAGGTAATACTGCACCACTCCCGGGATCTCGCTCGCTATCGACGCATTGGGCGGCGCGTGCTCGGCGATATACTTGATGCTCTCTCTCGCGCCCAGATCGTAGAACTCGTCGTGCGGGAAGAAGAAGCCCGTTCTGTCGCCTCCCAGGGCGTTGAGGTAGAGGCTGGGGTATGGGATGCTGCGCGCGGTTATGATCGCGGGCGCGACCACGACGAGCGCGATCATCGCGACCGCCGCCGCTCTTCGCGCGAGCACTTCTTCGACCGACATCTTTCTTAGAGCCCTGACCGCCAGACTCCACAAGACCATGGCCCCTACGGCGGCCGTCATGTAGACGAGAGGCATGAGAGAGAGCGTGTAGCGCAGGAACTTCGACCCCGCCATGGTCATAGGCAGGAACCAGCAGACGAGCATCATCCTCAAGAAGAGATAGCCGCGAGCGACCGACGGGTCTCCCCTGTGGCGGAATATCTCGACGATGCCGACGAGGAAGGCCGCGAGCAGCGGCAGGGGGAGCTTGACCAGCAGGAAGAGATAATAGAAATACCAGGGCATGCCCGAAAGCATCGAGGACGCGTGGTTCAGATAAAGCGTGTTCATGACCAGATAACCGTGGTGCGTTATCAAATCTTCGGACATGAACTTGGCCAGATACCGCCACGTCTGCGGCACCAGCACCGCCGGGTTGAAGATCACGAAAGCGAGCATGATCGAGGCGAAGAACTTGAGCCACGACCCCCGCGAGAGCGGCCTGTTGTCGCGCCTGTCGTAGCCGATCAGATGGTAGAAGAGGGCGTTCAGCCCGAAGTAGTGAAGAAAATACTTCGATGCCATCATCATCCCGAAGGCCGCGCCCGCCAGCGAATAGAGCTTCTCTTCTCCCTTGGAGTCGGACGCGGGGCGCTCCTTGGCCAGGTGATAGAGGTAGTAGCCGGTGAACATGAAAAAGACCAGCAGGGTGTCTTCCTTCACCACCCTGTTGATCCAGATGGCGTTGAGGCCCACGGCCCACAGCAGCGCCGCGATCAGGCCAACCCTGAATCTCAGGAGGGCGGTCGTAAACAGGAAGAGAGGTATGACCGTGAGCGCTCCGAAGAGAGCGTTAGGGAGTCTGAGCGCGGCCTCTTCGGCTATCTGAAGGCCGAGGGCCGCGCCGGCCGAGCTGTTCCAGGCCTGCGAGGCCCTTATCGAGCCGTAGCAGAGCATCTTCATCAGCATCGGGTGGTCCGCGTTGGCCGTGAAATCGCCCTGGTCGTAGGACCGGACGGCGAATATCTTGTTCGTTTCGTCCTCGGCCAGCCCGGCGGCGTCGAGCCGGTACACCCGCGTGCAGAAGGCGAGCGCGACTATGAAGAGTATGATCGTGAATTTCTTGCGCCTGAGCCTCGCCGTCAGGCTCACCTCCCGCTCTTCGACGGGCCCCGTCCGGGCATAGCTTACTTCTAGATCGTCTACTGTTCGCATCCGTTATGTCTCTTGAACCGCCTGATGATCTTGCACGAAGATGTGAATTCCTGACGACGGATTTAAAAAAGTTGGCTCACAAGTGGCATCGATCCCGATTAGCGCCGTCGCGTCATCCCTCAATGTGCTGACGGTATACAGTTCTCCTTCTAACACGCCGGCGAGCTACATCATTCTAGATAGGCAGGGCGGAAAACTCAAATCCAATAGATGAGAAATCGGTCACGGGACGGCGGCGTCTTGCCCGGCGGCGGGGCTCGCGCCAAGAGAAAAGGCCGCTGTAGAGAAAAGGCCGCTGTGACGCCACAGCGGCCCGGCTGCTCAGACGTGCGCTGAAGACCTAATCGGCTTTCTTTCTAATGAAGGCGGGGACGTTCAGGTCGTCGCGCCGCATCGGCTCCGTCTGACCCGTGATGCGGCTGTCGGGCGGAGCGGCCTGAGTGGTTGTAAAAGTGCGGACGGGTTCGGCGGGGGCGGCGACTTTCTCGAATCCCGTGGCAATCACCGTGATCTTCATCTCGTCGGCGAGCCTCTCGTCGAGCACCGCGCCGAAGATGATGTTTGCGTCAGGGTCGGCCGAGTCGTGAATTATCGACATCGCTTCGTTGACTTCAAACAGCGTGAGGTCCGTGCCTCCGGTCACGTTGACAAGGAGCCCCTTCGCGCCTTCGATGGACGCCTCTTCGAGGAGGGGGCTCGATATGGCCCTCTGCGTGGCTTCGAGCGCCCGGTTTTCGCCCGCCGCCGACCCTGTTCCCATAAGGGCTATCCCCATGCCTGCCATGATCGTCTTCACGTCCGCGAAATCGACGTTGATCAGGCCCGGCACGGTGATTATGTCCGAGATGCCCTGCACCGCCTGGCGCAGCACGTCGTCGGCGAGCTTGAACGATTCGAGGAATGGGGTCCCTTTCGAGACGGCGTTGAGCAGGCGCTCGTTAGGGATCGTGATGACCGTGTCCACGCACTCGCGCAGCTCGTTCAATCCCTGCTCGGCCTGGCGCTGCCGCCTGCGCCCTTCGAACCTGAAAGGCTTCGTCACCACGGCGACGGTCAAAGCCCCGAGCTCGGTCGCGAGGCTCGCGATGATCGGGGCCGAGCCCGTGCCCGTGCCGCCGCCCATCCCCGTGGTGATGAAGACCATGTCGGCCCCTTCGAGCACCTCTATTATCTTGTCCGTGTCCTCAAGGGCGGACTGACGCCCGACCTCGGGGTCCCCGCCCGCGCCGAGCCCCCGCGTCAGCTTTTCGCCTATCTGGATCTTTATCGAAGCCCTAGAATTCTTTAGCGCCTGAAGGTCGGTGTTAGCAACTAGAAACTGGACTCCCTCTATGCCTGCCTCGATCATGCGGTTGACGGCGTTGCCGCCGCCGCCGCCTATGCCGATCACTTTTATGTTCGCGCCATTAACTGCTTTATCAAGGTCATCGAAGGTAATTATGCCCCCGCGGTTATCTTTACGTTCATCCGCTGCCATTATGGGTGCCTCCTGCGCACATTGAATTAGCAACCGGGTAAGCGACCGCCCTCAGACGCGAATCGCTCACACGAAAAACTTCAACTTGATCTTCAACGTTTTCAAACACTGCCAGTGAATTCTTGCGAACGCACACATCCGCCCCTTCGGGCGCTCGAAACATGCGTCCGCTGAAGTGGGGGTTCTCCTAACAGTGCCGTTGAGGCTGGCAGCCGGTTGCTACAATATGTGGTAGACCGAGTTTCTGAAGACACACGGCATAGTAGCATAGTCGCCTTGCCCCTACAACTATTTTTTCCCCCGTTATGAAACATTTTTTAACCGGCTCTCAACCGAACAATCGCTTCAGGAAGCTGACCGGTTTGGGCGCGCCGTCCTTCAGCGAATGAATCTTTTTCAGGTTCATCTGCTTGTGAAATCCATAGAGCATAGTGCCGACGACCGTCGCGTACGCGGGGCTGTCGATCTCTCCCGTGAGCCCGCCCACGAAGTCCGGCATTCCGTGACGGGCGGGCAGGTCCATGATCTGCTCGGCCATCTCGACTATCCCGTCCATCAGGGAGCCTCCGCCGATCAGGACCACGCTCGAAAGTATCTGCCGCTCGAACCCCGCGCGTTGTATCTCGTCGGCCGCGTGGCTGAATATCTCTTCCGCGCGGGGCTGGAGTATCTCGCACAGGATCTGCCGGCTCAGCATGCGGGGCTGTCTACCGCCGACCGAAGGCACCTCGACCATGTGCGTGCGCTCGTGGTCCGCCATCAGGGCCGCGAGCGCGCACCCTTCGTCGCGCTTGATCCGCTCGGCCTCCGGAACGGGCGTCCTCAGTCCCACCGCTATGTCGTTGGTGAAATGGTTCCCCCCGATCGGAAAGACGGCCGTGTGCCGGATCGCGTCCCGGTAGACGACCGTCAGGTTCGTTATGTCCGCGCCGATGTCGATGACGGCCGCGCCGTACTCTTTTTCATCGGGAGTCAGGGTAGATTCGACTCCGGCGACGTGGTTGACGACCGTATCGACGACGACCATCCCCGCGCGGTTGGCCGAAGAGATGACGTTCTGGCGGGCGGTGATGGGAGACGTGACCACGTGCACGGCGGCTTCGAGGCGCATTCCCAGAAATCCTATCGGGTTGCCGATGCCGTCCTGCCCGTCCACGGTGAACTCCTGCGGGAGAACGTCGATGATCTCGCGATCGGTGGGCACGCTGATGGAG
Source organism: Blastocatellia bacterium (assembly GCA_035537555.1). Lineage (GTDB taxonomy): Bacteria > Acidobacteriota > Blastocatellia > UBA7656 > UBA7656 > DATLMR01. Next base: position 7,253 of record DATLMR010000398.1, on the reverse strand, counting down.
CGGGCCTGTTCGATCACCCGGTAGACGTCCTCCTCCGTGATGTCGCGGTTGCGGCGGCTGATCGCGATGACTCCGCGCGAGTTCATGCCGCGAACCTGCGCGCCGTTCAGGCCGACGAAGACGGAATCGATCGGAAGGCCGGACATCATCTCGGCCTCTTCCGTCGCGTGCTTGATGGCTTCGACGGTCGCCTCGATATTGACGACGACGCCCTTACGCACTCCACGCGAAGGCGCGCGGCCGATGCCGATTATCTCCAGTTGTTCGGCCTCGGTTACCTCGCCCACCACGGCTCGCACCTCGGTGGTGCCGATGTCGACTGCTGCGATATGTTTGTGTCCCTTTGGCATAATATTCCTCCGGCTCATCTCTTTATTGCGGGGGTCTGTCTCGGTCTGGTCTCTTTCTTCGGGTCCTTCTTCGAATCCTTCGCCTGCTCCTTCTTCGGGGCCCGGGCTATTGCCGCGGGCCCGGGGGTCGATCGGGAGCCGGCCTCCTGCCGAAGAGCTTTCTCCTGCCGAAAGGGCTTCTCCGTGCCGGAGAAGTTCAAGACGATGCGCTCGGGCCTTGAGGCATCCATGAAATTTATCAGGTCCGCGTTCGCGATCAGCCGCTCCGCTTCCTGAACGCGGTAGCGGGCGAGCGCGTCCTGGTCGCCTCGCTTGATCGCTTCGAGTATCTGAAGCGCGGTATCGAACCTGTGGCGGAAGTCCTTGCCTCCGACGACGACGGTCACGGGTGATGCGGCCAGTCGAATGTTGATGTTTTTGGGGAACGTGAGATCTACCTCGTCGACGAGGTTCCAAAGCGAAATCTCCCCTTCGCCGAGTTCTCGCCTGATCTGCTTGTAGAGCTCTATCCGCTCCCGGTCTTCCGCCGCCGCTGCCGACGACCTCGCGCCCTCGGAGAACCCTCTGGCGATGGGAGGGATCTCCGACGCGCCGCCGCTCTTCGCCTCCGGGCTCGCCGTCGATATCTCTCCGAGCTCGACCGCGTCGTCGTCGAGCCATACGAGCCCACCCGATTCGCGCCTGACGAGCACGGACGGCTTGCGCTCGACTACATGGACGCTGATGGCATCCGGCAGCATGCGCGCCACGGTCGCCTGCCGCACGCGAGGCAGCGACTCTACTTTCTGCCTTATCGACGCGAGGTCCACGTTGAGCAGCGTCGTGTGCGCGACCGAGTGCCGGACGAGCTGCTCTATCTCCGCGCGCAGGGAGGCGCTCGTGTCGTTCACCTCTACGCGGCTGAGGTCGAAGAGGGAAGAATTCGCCAGGGCGTTATACCCCGCGATGAGAAGAATGATGACGGCCACGACTCCGGCGGGCCGGGCAAATTTCATGGCCGTCCGTATGAGCTTCTTTATGCCCGGCCCGCCCGAACGGCGAGGCGAGGCCTTGCCCACGCGCCGCGATCTTCTCGGCGTCACGACTTGAGCGCGCGTCCTGGGCTCGCTCTTTTGAGCTGATGCCAAAATGCCACCTCCTGGCCCGGTCGACCCGGGGGCTCCGACCGACGGCGGAGCGACGGGGCCGTTTAATCTAGGATCCTGAGCAGCTCGTCGCCCGCCTGCCAGACATTGCCGGCCCCGAGCGTGAGCACCAGATCTCCCTCCTGCACTATCTCCTTGACCTTCGCGGCCCCGTTCGACACGGCGCCGACGTACTCGACGTGCCTGTGGCCGAAGCGCTCTATCTTTTCGACGAGGGCCTGGCTCGATACGCCCTCGATCGGGTCTTCGCTGGCCGCGTAAATATCGGCCACGAGCAGCACGTCCGCGCCGTAAAAAGACCTGGCGAAATCGTCCATCAGGTCTCTCGTTCGAGAGTAGCGGTGCGGCTGGAACAGGGTCACCACGCGCCGCCCGGAAGTTCGCGCCGCGTCGAGCGTGGCCTTGATCTCCGTCGGGTGGTGGCCGTAATCGTCGACGACCAGCACTCCGCCCTTCTCGCCCTTGATCTGAAACCTGCGCTCGGCATTGTTGAAGCCCTCCATCGCGCGCGCGATGTGCTCGAAGGGAATGTTGAGATCGAGGCCGACCGCGATTGCGGCCAGGGCGTTGTAGACGTTGTGGAGCCCGGGCACGCGGAGCCTGACTTTACCGAGCTCTTCGCCGAACGCGCGCACGGTGAATTCTGAGCCGAACTGCGAGTCGAGCTGCACCTGCCAGGCCGACACGTCCGCCTGCGCCGCCATCCCGTAGCTGATCGTGCGGCGGGTGATCTGCGGGATTATCGCCTGCACGTTCTGGTCGTCGAGGCAGAGGACTATGGTCCCGTAGAACGGGACCCGGTTGGCGAACGTGGCGAAGATGTTCTTGATCTGGTCGATGCCTCCCGAAAAGAAGTCGAGGTGGTCCGCGTCGATGTTGGTCAGGACGGCGATCGTCGGAGTGAGGAGCAGGAGCGAGCCGTCCGATTCATCCGCCTCCACCACGATGTATTCGCCGCGCCCGAGCCTGGCGTTGGAGCCGAGCGAAGCGACCCTTCCGCCGACCACGACGGCCGGGTCGAGCTCCGTGCTGGTCATCAGGTGCGCGATCATCGAGGTCGTGGTGGTCTTTCCGTGCGTTCCCGCCACGGCTATGCCGTGCCTGTAGAGGCGCATCAATTCCGCGAGCATCTCGGCGCGGGGGATGACCGGGATCAGTCTCTGCCGGGCGGCCGCCACTTCCGGGTTGTCGTTTCGCACGGCCGAAGAGCAGACGACGACGTCCGCCTCGGCGATATGTTCGGCGCTGTGGCCCTCCCAGACGACCGCCCCCATCGATTGCAGGTGCTCGGTGATCTGCGACCGCTTCAGATCGCTCCCCGAAACGTGGAAATGCTCTCCGAGCGAGAGCAGCACTTCGGCTATTCCGCTCATGCCGATGCCTCCGATCCCGACGAAGTGAATGTGTCTTGCGCCTCTAAAAAACATATGCGTTAAAAAGCTCTTCCATTACGCGCGACCCGAATGCCCGGCCCGCCTGCCCTTGCGCGCCACTTCCATGGCCAGGTCTACGGCGCGCTCGGCCGAGTCCGGGCGCCCGAGCTTTCGGCTGGCCTCTTCCATTCGATCTATCTCGTCCGGGCGCTCGACCAGACGGGCGATCTCCCCGGCCAGCCGTTCCGGCGTAAGCTCTCGCTCGACTATCATCAGCCCGGCCCCGGCCTTCTCGAACGCCTCGGCGTTCTTACGCTGGTGGTCGTCGGTCGCGAAGGGGAAGGGGATGAAGATGGCCGCCTTCCCGGCCGCCGCGACTTCGGCCGCCGTGGTCGCTCCCGCGCGACATATGAGCAGGTCCGCCGCCTCGAAATGCCGCGCCATGTCCTGAATGAACGGCCTCACGTCCGTGGCGGAAAACCCGGCATCTTCGTATCCCTTCTTCACCGCCTCGAACTCCTTTTCCCCCGTCTGGTGCGTGATCGAAAGCCTGTCGCGATAGGCGGCGAGCCGGGGCAGGGCCGCGACCATCACGTTGTTGATCGCGCGCGCGCCCTGGCTCCCCCCGAATATCAGGATCGAGAGCCCGGGCCCGCGCGCCTTCTTCCTGAGTCCCGCGAAATCGCCGCGAACGGGGTTTCCCGTGACGACCCCGCGCCCGCGGAAATAGACGAGGGCTTCGGCGAACGTGAGCGCCGCCGCATCGACGAAGCGGGCGAGAACGCGGTTTGTGAAACCCGGCATCGCGTTCGGCTCGACCACCATGGTCGGTATGCGCGAGAGCGCGGCCATCAGGAGCGTGGGGCCGGACGAGTAGCCCCCTACTCCGATGACGACGTCGGGCTTGAACCGCCTCAGTATCCGCAGGGCGCTCGCGAAGCTCAGGGGAAGCTGTGAAAACGACTTCGCCCTCTGGGCCATCGAGATGCCCTTGAGCGCGCCGATCTGAATCATCTCCAGGTCGAAGCCCTCGCGGGGGACGATCTTCGATTCAAGGCCGCGCGGCGTGCCGACGAACAGGATCGCGGAGTCGGCGTCGCGCCGCCTGAACTCGCGCGCGATGGCCACGCCCGGAAAGATATGGCCTCCTGTTCCTCCCGCCGATATGATCACTCTCAATGTCGCCTCATCCTCGGATCAACGTGCGAAGTCATCCCTTACCGTGCTTCGAGACGTTGAGCAGCACGCCCGCCGCGAAAAGGCTTATCGCGAGCGACGACCCGCCGTAGCTGATGAAGGGCAGGGTGATGCCTTTCGTCGGCACGAGCGACAGGGTGACGCTCACATTGAAGAGGGCCTGCGCGGTGATCATCACCGTGAGCCCCATGGCTATCAGCTGCCCGAACATGTCGGGGGCGCTCCTCGCGGTCTTGAAGCCCCTCCAGGCGAGCAGGGCGAACAACATCACCAGAGTTACCGCGCCGATCAACCCGAGCTCTTCGCCGATCACCGCGAATATGAAGTCGGTATGGGGCGCGGGAAGGTAGAAGAGCTTCTGCTTGCTCTGGGCGAACCCGACGCCGCTCGACCCGCCGCTCCCGATGGCGATCATCGACTGGACGACCTGGAAGCTCGAAGTGGTCTGATTCTTCCACGGGTCCAGGAAGTCGAGGAGCCTTTGCAGCCGCCACGGGACGAACAGGAGCATGTAGGCCAGGGCGGGCACGGCCGGGATGGCGAGCGTCGCCAGGTGCCTCATGCGCATCCCCGAGTGAAAGGTCATCACCAGGAAGACCAGGCTGAGAGTCAGCGCCGTGCCCAGATCGGGCTCCAGCGCGACGAGGCCGATCACCGCTCCCGCGACGCCCGCGGCTGGCATGAAGGCGCGCTTGTAGCTCTCGATCTCCGACAGCCTGTTTTCCAGGAAGAACCCCAAAAAGGCTATCAGAGCCAGTTTCGAGATCTCCGACGGCTGGATCGACAGTAAGCCGCCGTACGTTATCCACCTGTGCGTGCCGTTGATCTCCGGGAAGAAGAGGACCGCGATCAGGAGGGTGAGAGTCCCGACGAGCATGCCCGCCACCACGAAAGGCCGCTTGTAATGCCTGTAATCGACCCGCATGGCTATCGCCATCGCGATCAATCCGACGAATCCCCATCTCGCCTGCCGCGCGAGAAAGTAGAACTGGTTCCCGAAGTTCTTGTCGGCGAGGATCGCCGACGCGCTGTAGACCATCACCGCGCCGAAGAGCGTGAGCCCCAGCACTATTGCAAGCATGAACTTATCGACCGGAAGCTCGCGCCCGGACAGGACGCGGCTGCCCGGCCCGCGCCCCGGTCTCTCCGTCTCGCGCTTCCACCTCGGACTCGATACCCTGTAACTCGTCGCCATAATCTTATTAGTGCCGAGCACTTCCCCTTTTCCCTAGGTCGTCAATCTCCCGGTCCAGCCGCTGTGAACGCGGCTCGCCAGCTTGTACACCGCCTCTTTGAATACTCGCCCGCGCTGCTCGTAGTTATCGAACATGTCGAAACTCGAGCACGCCGGAGCGAGCAAGACGGTGTCTCCTGCAACCGCCGCTTCGAAGGATTTGAGCACGGCCTCTTCCATCGAGCCGGCCCGGGCCATGGGGGATGACCCTTCGAGGTGCGACGCGATCTTATCGCTCGCGGCCCCGATCAGCACGATCCGCTTCACCCGCTCCCTGACCAGCGGAGCGAGCAGCCTGTAGTCGCCGTCTTTGTCCTTCCCGCCGAGTATCACTATCACGTCGCGGTCGAAGGCTTCGAGCGCCTTCGCGGTAGAATCGACGTTGGTCGCCTTCGAGTCGTTATAGAATTTGACGCCCTCGATCTCCGCGACGAACTCGATGCGGTGTTCGACGCCCTTGAATCGCCTGATGCACGCGCGCAAGGGCTCGAGCCCGCTCGCCCGCGTGGACATCGCGCAGAAGGTCGCCGCGAGCGAGGCCATGACGTTTTCGACGTTATGCATGCCTCGCAGCATTATCTCGCCCGCCGCCATCACTTCGACTTCGCCGCCGTCGGGCGAGACCAGCGTCGTATATATCCGCCCGTCGCGAAGGTAGATGTCCGCCCGCGCGCCCGCGCGCAGGTCGCGCCCGCGAGAGCTGAAGTAGACCTTTCGCGCGCGCGCGTCCGGCGAATCGGCCATGCGCTCCGAGCCCGGGTCCTGCCCGTTGAGCACGGCCCAGTCCGAGTCGGTCTGGCTCATAAATATCCTCCGCTTGGCGCGGATGTAATTTTCGAGAGAGCCGTGCCGGTCCAGGTGATCCGGCGTTATGTTGGTGACGACGGCGACGTTCGCGCGCAGGCTATCGACGGTCTCGAGCTGAAAGCTGGAGAGCTCGGCCACGGTCCACGTCTCATCCGACGCCTGTCCGGCGAGGCTCGTGAGCGGCGTTCCGATGTTGCCTCCGACGAGCACCCGCGCGCCCGCCGCGCGCATCAGCTCGCCCGTGAGCACGGTGGTCGTGGTCTTGCCGTTCGACCCGGTTATGCCGATCAATCGCCCCCCTAGAAAGCGGCCCGCAAGCTCGACTTCGCTTATGATCTCGACGCCGGAGCCCCTCGCGAGCCGGAGCGGAGCGATGTCCGGGGGGACGCCGGGGCTCACGACGATCAGGTCGGCGTTCGTGAAGAGGCTTTCAGGATGGCCGCCCAGCGAAATCATCACGCCCAGCCCGCGCAGCTCTTCGGCCTCGACTCGGAGCTCCGCCTCCGGCTTCAGGTCGTTTGCGATCACGAGGGCCCCGCGAGAGGCGAGCAGGCGGGCCGCCGCCACTCCGCTGCGCGCCACTCCGACCACCAGAACTTTTTTCCCTCTTACTTCCATCCTGTCTTTCATCGCAGCTTCAGAGTCGAAAGGCTCAGGAGCGCGAACAGTATCGCCACTATCAGGAAACGAAAGACGATCTTGGGCTCCATGCGCCGCGAGACTTCGGGCGGGTACATAAGCTCGAAGTGATGGTGCAAAGGAGTCATCTTGAATATCCTGCGCCGGAACAGCTTGAAGGAAGCCACCTGCAGCATCACCGAGAGCGCCTCTATCACGAAGACCCCGCCGATCATCACGAGCAGGAACTCCTGCTTGATCATGACGGCGATCACTCCGATGGCGCCCCCTATCCCGAGCGCGCCCACGTCGCCCATGAATACATCGGCGGGCGGGGCGTTGTACCAGAGGAACCCGAGGCTCGCGCCCGTCAGCGCCGCGCAAAATATCGTGAGCTCGTGAACGTCCGAGTTGTAGACCAGCCCGAGATACTCCGCGAACACCCTGTGCCCCGTGATGTAGGTGAACGCGGTCAGGGCGGCGGCCGTCACCATGGTCACGGAGATGGCCAGCCCGTCGAGCCCGTCCG
>DATLMR010000397.1:0-3198 GCA_035537555.1 Blastocatellia bacterium | reverse complement strand
AACCCGGAAGGGCGTAGTTTCAACTGCGTCGTGCCGATGCCGTTCAAGACCGGCATGCGGATCGTGTTGACGAATGAATCGGACGCGAACCTGGATGAGTTGTTCTATGACGTGGACTACACGCTCGGCGACCGCCACGGCGCGAACGTCTTGTACTTCCACGCTCACTACCGCCGCGAGAACCCGACTCAGCTACAGAAAGACTACCAGCTGCTCCCGCGCGTAGAGGGCAGAGGCCGCTATCTCGGCACGAACATCGGAGTCATAGTCAACCGGAAGACTTACCATTCTACGTGGTGGGGCGAGGGCGAGGTCAAAATCTACCTCGACGGGGACCGGGACTCTCCCACTTTGAGCGGCACCGGGACCGAGGATTATGTCGGCACGGCCTGGGGGCAGGGACAGTTCGCCCACGACTTTCAGGGCAGTCCCATAGCGGACGAGAAGAACCTGCGCTGGTGTTTCTACCGCTACCACATCCCGGACCCGATCTATTTCTACAGGGACATTCGCGTCACCATTCAGCAGATCGGCTACCTGGCCGAGCACAGCAGGCCGCCCCTTATGCAGGCGGGCACGCGACTCTACCGCGCGGGACCGGGCCTGGTAGAGATGGACATGTCGAAGGACGGCAAGTTCGAGCGCGAAGACGACTGGTCGAGCTGTACTTACTTCTACCTCAACAGGGCGGAGAATGGCCTGCCGCCGCTCGATCCAGTGAGCAAGCGAACCGAGGGGCTGTGAAGCAGCGCGTCGATCACGCTCCCGACCTCCCGCGAATGACGACTCCCGGAAGGCGGCCCGTAATCTTGCCGCCTTCCCAGACCGCCTCTCCGTTCACGAACACGCGCGCTATGCCGGTGGAAAGCAGCTGCGGCTCCTTGAAGGACGAGCGGTCGATCACCCTCCCGGCGTCAAAGATGACGAGGTCCGCTTTCATACCTTCGCGAATCAATCCGCGATCTTTCAGGCCGAGGCGGGCGGCGGGCGCGGAGGTCATCTTGCGCACGGCCTCCTCGAGCGCGAGCCAGCGCCGCTCGCGCACGAACCTGCCGAGCACGCGGGGGAAAGTTCCGGCGCTTCGAGGATGGCGGCCTCCCACGCCTCCGTCGCTTGATACCATCACCCACGCCTGGCTATAGAAAGTCCGCACGTCGCCCTCGCTCATCGAGCTGCATACGACGCTCGCGCCTCCGTCCCTGACTATCTGCTGGTAGACATCGACCGGGCTTGTGCCGCGCCCGGTCGCGATCTCTTCGAGGTTCTTTCCCTCGTACTCGAGATGCGCTTTGCAATTGGTTATCAGAACGTTGGCCGCCCCGCCCACATTGCGCAATCCCTTTTCGACCTCCGCCCTGTCGTCGTGCCTGCGGCTCGGGACGAGAATCGTTATAGTCGAAGCCCAGGCCGTGTACGGGTAGCAATCCGCCGTTATGTCGAGGCCCGACCGCTTCGCCGCGTTGACGAGCGCGACCGCCTCTCTGGATTTGCCCCACACGTTAACGTTGCCCATCTTTATGTGAGATACCTGGACCGGGATTCGCGCCTCGCGCCCTATTCGAATCGCTTCGCCGAGCGCGTCGAGCATCCCCTCTTCCTCGTCCCGCATGTGGCTCATGTAGATTCCGCCGTGGCGAGACGCCGCGCGGGCGAGCTCTATGATCTCTTCGGACGTGCTCATTCGGCCCGCGTCATATTCGAGCCCGGTGGAGAGCCCGACAGCGCCTTCGCGCATGGCCTGCTCCACAAGCCGCGCCATCTCCGCGACCTCGCCGGCAGATGCGGGGCGGTTGAGGTCTTCCCCCATCGCCTTCTGGCGAACGGTCCCGTGGCCTACGAATGTCAAGATGTTGACGGCCGCCGGGCGGCGCTCGCGCCGGGCGAGATAATCCGAGATCGGCCAGGGGGAATCCCCGTCCGCGCCGAGCGCGAGGGTCGTGATTCCTTGAGAGACCTGATTGGCCGCCGAAGGCTCCGTGTCTAGCCCCTCCTCCGAATGGTTATGAATATCGACGAAGCCGGGGGCGATAATCATCCCGCGAGCGTCGATCACCTCCTCGCCCCGAGATGGCGCGAAGCGGCCGACCCGGGTGATGCGGTCGCCCTCGATCCGCACGCTTGCGCGAATGCCTCTGCGGCCGCTGCCGTCTATCACCGTTCCGCCCACGATCACGCGAGACTTCGCCGGAGAGCCCGTTACCTGCGCCCTCGGATGGCCGGAAGGGCCGACGAACGCCCCGCGCCCGGCCGGAAAGAAAGAGAAGAGCGCCGCGAACAGGGCAGAGAGCCCGGCCGTCGCAAGACCTCTATCCATGCGAAGAAATGAGCTTTTCTTGAGCATGCACCAATGCCTCTCGTGATCCGGGATTTGAAACGATTTAAAACTTGAGATTTACCGACGAGAAAGGAGCCGCCTCAAGGCGCCTGCTTCTTCAGGAAGCGCTCGATGCCGAGTTTACAGTCGTCCGTCATCCGGGTGATGGCGTTCATCTGCACGCCCGCTTCTATGGCCGCCTCGAAACTCATCGAGTCCATGTGATAGAGGAGGCCCTTCGACAGGCTCACGGCCGAAGCGGACTTGCCCGCCAGTTGCGAGGCGTATTCCGTCACGGACTCATCGAACCCTTCATCCGGGAAGACGCGATTGACCAGCCCGAGGTCCTGAGCCGCGCGCGCGTCCGTAACCTCGCCTCGCGTAATCAGCTCGAACGCGAGCTTCTCCGGGACCGAGCGGCGAAGTATGGCCATTACCATCGCGGGGATGAAGCCGATGTTTACTTCCGGGTAGCCGAACCGGGCCGACTCGGCCGCCAGTATGAGGTCGCAGGCCGTCGCCAGCCCGCACCCGCCCGCGAGCGCGCGGCCTCGGACGGCCGCGATTATCGGCCGGGGATGGCGACGCATGGAGATGAAAAGCTCTCCGAGACTGCGGGCGTCCTCGACGTTTTCCATGACGGTCGCTTCGGCGATCTTCAGTAGAGCCGAGAGGTCCGCGCCCGAGCAGAAGTCCTTTCCCGCGCCCGTTATTACGACCACGCGCACGTCGGGGTCGCGGGCGGACCGTCCCATCGCGTCCTTCAATTCGCCGATGATCTCGTCATCCAGGGCGTTGCGTTTATCCGGCCGATTGAGCGTTACGCGCGCGATCTTCTGCTCGACCGAGTAGAGAATTTTATGATAATCAGGCATCGTTCGATC
>DATLMR010000396.1:0-2324 GCA_035537555.1 Blastocatellia bacterium | reverse complement strand
GAGATGAATCTGGTCCTCAAGGCCTCCTGTCTGGCGATCACTTCGTTGATCCCTCCTTCTATCGCCCTCACGTCGAGCGGCCCCTCAAGTCGAACCGCGACCGGCAGATTGAAGGTAAAGTCTTCGGGCTGTATTTGATTGAGCAGCCATATCCGCTGTTGAGCGGACGAGAGGGGGAGCGGGCCGTCTCTTCGAATCGGGTTTATCGGCTGGAGCACCACGCCCGACGCCGCGCCCCGGGCCGCCTCGATTGCGCGGCCTAACGACGAGATCGTGGGAGCTTCAAAGAGCGCGCGCAGAGGCAGATCGACCTTGAGCGCCTCGCGCACTCGTGAGATCACCTGTGTTGCATTGAGCGAATGGCCCCCAAGGTCGAAGAAATTATCATCCGTACCGACCTGTTCGATCCCGAGCACCTGTTCCCAAATGGCCGCGAGGACTTCCTCTATCGCGTTTCGCGGAGGCCTGAATCGACGGTCGCTCTCAGGGTTCACTCGATCGATCGAGGGAAGCGCGAGGCGGTCCACTTTTCCGCTTGGGCCGACAGGCATGCTTTCGATCTCGATGAATAGCGAAGGGACCATAAATTCGGGCAGCTTCTCTTTAAGGCGCTTTCTCAGATCGGCCGTGACGATACTCTCGCCGTTTCTGGAAACGACATAGGCGGCAAGCAACTTGTCTTCAGGCTCGCGGGCATGAAGAATCACAGCGGCCTCTTTAACCGCCGGATCCTGTTCCAGCGCCGCTTCGATCTCCGCCATCTCTATCCTGTATCCTCGCAGTTTGACTTGCTGGTCCTTGCGCCCGAGGTAGTCAAGGTTTTCGTCTGCTCTATATCTACCGATGTCGCCCGTTCTATACATGCGCGCACCCGGCAGCGCGCTGTGAGGGTCGGGGATGAACCTGTCGGCCGTCATCGCCGGCTCATTCACGTAGCCCCTGGCCAGGCCTGCTCCCGCGATCATGATTTCTCCCGCGACCCCGAGCGGCACGGGCTCCAGATGCCCATCCAGCACGTATACCTGAACGTTCGAGAGGGGCCGGCCAATCGGAGCCATGCCTTGAAGGCCTGAAGCGGTCGATCTACCGCAGGCCGCGTCTATGCTCGCTTCGGTGGGGCCGTAGAGGTTATGAAGCCCGATCCCCAGCCTCTCCCGCATCCGCTGCCGCAGCTCGATTGGAAGCGCCTCTCCGCCGCAAAACGCGAGCCTCATGTCCTTGCAGTCTTCAAGGCCCGCCTCGTCGAGCAGGACCTTCATCATGGTTGGAACAAGCTGGAGCGTGGTTATGTTCTGTGCAGACATGGTCTCGACCAGGTACCTGGCGTCTCTCTGCCCGCCCGGCCTCGCCATGACCACGCGGGCGCCCGTAATCAGGGGCTCGAACAATTCCCAGATCGATGCATCGAAGCTGATAGGAGTCTTGTGCAGGAGGCGGTCCCCGGTCGTGAGCGGAAAGGCCGAGCGCATCCACAACAACCTGTTACAGATCGCGCGGTGTGAGATCATCACCCCTTTCGGCCTGCCCGTCGAGCCGGACGTAAAGATGATATAGGCCAGATTGTCGGCGGACACTTCAAGGGGAGGGTTCTCTCCTCCGTGACACGCTATCCGCTCCCAGTCTCTATCCAGGCAGACCAACCGCCTCTTGCCTTGCGAGCTCTCTTCGCCTCGCGGGAGGTTTTCCAGGAACCCGGTTTCCGTCAGGATCACGGACGGGGCTGAGTCATCGAGCATCACCGCCAGACGGTTCTCGGGATATGCAGGGTCGAGCGGTACGAAGACGCCCCCGGCCTTCAGGGTCCCCAGCAGGGCGACCATCAGCATCAGTGACCGGTCAAGGAATATGCCGACTCTCTGCTCGGGCCTGACTCCGAGCGCACGCAGGTAACGCGCCATCTGATTTGCCTGCCGGTTCAGCTCTTCGTAGGTCAGAGCCGCGTCTTCGTAAGAGACCGCAATCGCCTCCGGGCTCAGCCGGGCCTGTTCCTCGAAGAGTAAGTGAATGCACGTGTCGATGGAGTAATCGGCCTCCGGGCCTTGACTGCTTTCGAGCAGTAGCCGCCGCTCCGCGGGAGAGATAATCTCCAGTTGCGAGAGCCTCGCGTCGGGCCGCGCGGCGATGCTCTCCAATAATCTCCCGAAGTGATTGACCATCCGCGCGGCAGTCTCGTCTTCGAAGAGGTCGACGTTGTAGCCTAGAGAGAATCGGACCCCTCTCTCGGTCCGAAGAGCGTTAAGGACGAGATCGAACTGGACCGTATCATTGTAGGTTTCCAGCATCTCCGCCTTAAGGCCCCGCAGGCTCAGGGGGTCGGAAGCGCC
>DATLMR010000395.1:0-2357 GCA_035537555.1 Blastocatellia bacterium | reverse complement strand
ATCTCACGCCCGATGATCCCGTAGATCAGCCAGAAGATATAATCCACGAATTGAGAGATGCGCGCGGTGCCGCGCGCCCGCTCGATCTCGGATTCCGTATCTACGACCTCCGATACGGCCTTGTGCTTCATACTCTGCGCGACTTCCGCCGCGCCCGCGCGCTCGGATGAGCTCAGGTGCCCGGCGTCGCGGGCGACCTCCGCCTGCACCTCGTTACGCACGGCTCCTTTCATAGCTTCGTGCTGGGCAATCCTGCGCGATTCGTCTATAGCTAGCTTCTCGTCTTCGACCATAAAAAGAATCTCCCTTTAAGCTACAACCGGCGACGGGTAAAGAGGCTCAAAATAGCCACGAATAACGCCGCGCCGATTATCGACCAGATTATCGGAAAAGCCCTGCCACCTATATTGATCGCGAATAACTCGGGCAGCCCCAGCGCTCCGGCAAGCCACATCCCCAACAGGGCGCCGATGAATCCGAGCGCTATCGATACCAGGCAGCCTCCACGGCTGTATCCCGCTATCGCCTGCCCGAGCGCGCCGCATACCCCGGCGACCAGCAACAAGATCAAAAGCGACATAAGGTCCATGGGCTAATCTCCTTCGTCGGTCCCAGTAGCAAGAGAGGTGCCGCCGGGAAGGTTATTAATACTTTCAGTCATTTAGCACCGTTCGCTCCCACAGAAATACTACTTTCCAGCAGCCAATGCAAACTTATTGAATCATTATCGTACGGGCCTGAATCGCCGTGTCCGAATATTCGAGGCAAGCCTTCAAGTTTTTTTCAAGTGCGGGGCCGGGCCGTCAAGAAAACTTCAACCACCTGAGGCTATTTTGTACGCGTCGGATGTCGGCGAATTCAAGAGAGGCGGGGCACGTGATGAAGATCAGGACGGGAAGACGAGTGACGGGGGCCGTGATGATGGTCGTCGTACTCGGCTTGCTCGCCCTCGGGCTCGGCGCGATCGACAAAGAGTCGTCCAGAACCCCGGCCGCCGCGCCGGAGGTCGTAGCCACGGTCGAGGGCAAGCAGATCGACGCAAGGATCTTCCGAATGTACCTGAACAACGGCATCCAGTCGCTCGGCCTTTCAGAGGCGACCCCCGAAGGCCGCCGCCAGATCGAGCTCCTGAAGGAAGGCATCGTCTCAGAGCTCGTGGACCGGGCGCTGATCGAAACGGAAGCGCGTCGCCGCAACATCGCGATCTCCGACGAAGCATTCAAGTCCGCCTGCGACGCCCGCATCGCGCAGATGGGCGACAGCGAAAGCTACAAGGCTTACCTGTCGGAGCACGCCATCTCCGACCGCGAATTTCGCGAAGTCATCAGGCAGGAGCTCTACGGCCAGCTGATGCAGGAAGAGCTTGGCAAAGAAGTCGCGACAACCGCCGACGAGCTGCGGGCCTTCTACGGCAAAGAGAAGGCGAACCCGGCTCTCTCCGCGCTCTTTAAAGAATCCGAGCAGGTTCGCGCAAGTCACATCCTGATTGCCGCGCGCCGGTCGCAGATAAAGAGCCATCTTTCGGATTCGGGTAACGCATCTCCCGCGCAACTCGACCGGCTCGTGACCGAAGAGATGAACAGGCGGCGGGAGCGGGCCGCGCTCCTTTTGAGCAAGGCGAGAGCGGGAGCCGATTTCGCGAGCCTCGCCCGCGCGCACTCGGAAGACCCCGGCACCCGCGCCGCCGGAGGCGACCTGGGATTCTTCACCCGCGACACACACACGAGAGGCTTCGACACCGTGGCTTTCGCCCTCAAGCCGGGCCAGACGAGCAGCATAGTCGAGACCGATTACGGCTTTCACATAATCAGGATCACCGGACACAAGGCCGAGCGCACCCGAAGCTTTGAAGAAGTCCGCGCTGCTCTTGATCAGCGCCTGCTTGCTCGCAAGCGGGCCGAGCACCTCACGCGCTGGCTCGAAGCCCGCCGCCGCGAGGCTGCCATTCAGATCGACCCGAATTACAGGTCGGTAAATTGATTTCAAAAAACATCCATGGAGGCCTTGGAAAATGATCAGCAGGATACGCTTTCAAGTTTATGTTCTGGCTATGGTTCTGGCCATGATTATCGGCGCGAGCATGTCGCAGGCGGCGACGCTTTCGTCGACTCTCCGGGACAAGCTGCAGACCGTCTCGGCTAATGTGCCCGTCGGCGTCGTCATCGTGACTTTCAACACCAATCAGGGGATCAACGAGAATCACCTGAACATACTGCGCGGCCTGGGCATCACCCGGGGCTACACGCTCACCAATCTCGGAATGGTCGCCGCGCCGGCCACCCTGAACCAGGTGAGGGCGCTCGCGAGCAACAGCTCTGTGCGGTCCGTCTGGTCCAACGACCGGCTGTTTTATTATA
>DATLMR010000394.1:0-5621 GCA_035537555.1 Blastocatellia bacterium | reverse complement strand
CTTCTGGAGGGCCGCCCGCCTTCGCCTCGAACGAGAAGGTCCGTCACCTCGCCGTAGCGAATCGCCTTTGAAAAAGTCCTGAACCCAACCACGTCGCCGACCCGAATGGTCTTTATCATCAAGCACCTTTCATTAGAGGCGGGCCCGGCCGCGCCGATTCAGCATTTTATAACTCTTATTTGCCGGTTGTCACTGGCCGGGCGGGATCGGCCCGGCCTTTTCAGGGCGCTTTCCGCGCCGGTCGATGCCCTGTCTATCGAATGTCGGCCGACAGGTCTTCATATATTCTCGACTGCATGCGGGCCGCCGCGACCTCGAACGGATTGCGGGCGTAAGCGCCTCTGACCGATAGGTGAGCGTAAAGCCCTCGGAGCCATTCCCATAAATAGAGCACGCGGAATTTGAAGGTGCCTATCGCTTCGTACTGCGCGCTGTGGGTTATCTCGTGGCCTATGAGCGCGATCCCCTCGGCCGAATAGGGGTCGTAAGCGCCGGGGGCGAAATATATGCGGTTGCGATCCGTGTAAGCGCTCGCCCCCATCAGCACGTACCACGGGATGCCTTCCCGCACGCGAATGTCCCGCAGGTCAAGGGCCGGGAAATACGGGGCGAGCAGCCTGACGGCGCTTTCAGGGAGCGCCGAGCCGGGAGATTTCCGGCGATCGATCGTCGAGCGATTTCGAGCCATACCTCAACTCTTCGAGCCCCGGCGGTCCGGGATATTGCTCCTCGAATACACGTAATACCAAAATTGCTCCGCATAATGTAGTCTCATCACCGCCCCGCTCGCAATCCTGCGCCGGAAATTCGGCGCCCGAATCCGAGGGGTGAAGATTTTACTTGACAATTTTCGATAATTTTCGATCATGTATATTAGATTTTCGTACGGAGGCGAAAATGGCTATCACTCCACGTCAGCGAGAGGTCTATGATTACATTCGCCAGTTTATAGCGGCGCGCGGCCACGCGCCGACCATAGCGGAGATTCGAGCGCGGTTCGGGCTCAGGTCTCCCGCTACGGTCCACCATACGCTCTCGGCCCTGGAGCGCGAGGCGATGATCCGCCGCACGCCGAATATAAGCCGGGGGATAGAGATAGTTGGGGAGGCGGCCCCGGAAACCGTTCTTTCCGACAACGAGTGCGAGATACCGCTTCTGGGCGTAATCGCGGCGGGCCGGCCGATAGAAGCGGTCCTGAGCCAGGAGACAGTCTGCATCACGCGCGACATGCTGGGCCGCGGCCGGACCTTCGCCCTGCGCGTGCGGGGCGACTCCATGATCGACGAGCAGATACGCGACGGCGACCTGATCATAGTCGAATCGCGCCAGACCGCCGAAAACGGGCAGACGGTAGTCGCGCTGATCGACGGCAGCGATGCGACGGTCAAGCGTTTTTATAAAGAGCGGAGCCGGGTGCGTCTGGAGCCGGCCAACGCCCGATACAAAACGATCATCATCAAGCCGCCCACGCGCATAGGCATTCAAGGCGTCGTGATAGGGGTCATTCGCAAATACGAGCGTTGATTTTTAAATACGCTCCATCGTGCAGGCAACGGGAACGGGGATTCTTATGGCATCGAGGGTATTACCTATCGGCATGGCCCCTTCGGTCGCGATGGCCTTGCTCGGCTCGGCGCGCAAGGTGCTCCTGAGCGGAGGCGAGAGCGCCCACTCGCTCTGCATGCGCATAGCGGCGCGCGCCGCCTGCCGTCGCAACCGCGTCGTCTTCATCTGCGGCGATAATCGCTTCGACCCCTACGCGATCTCGCGCGCGGCGAAGGTGACCGGCGTGCGGCCCGAAGACGCTCTCAGGTCGATCAAGGTAGCCCGCGCCTTCACCGCGTATCAACTCTCGGAGCTGGTGAGCCGGCTCGATTCCGGCGCGACCGAAGACGTCGTGGTGATCTCCGGGCCGTGCTCGACTTTCTTCGACGAAGACGTGTCGGCGGTCGATGCCGCGCGTCTCTTTTACCGGATGCTCTGGCGCATAGTGGAGCTCTCGCAAAGCGGGATGACGTTGCTGCTCGCGCAGAGCGCCGCCGACCCTTCCGCGCGGCGAGCCTATTTTCTTACGGACCTCTGCCGCGTCTCCGAGGCGGTTATGCACCTGGACGGGCGGCACAGCTTCACGCTGAGCCAGCGGCCAGGAAGGAAAGGAGCGCTGAGTGCCGGGTGCTGAGTTGTGTTACGGGAGTGTATGAAGGCCCGTGGAACGGGGTTTCGATGAAGCATGCGGTGAGGACATGCGGCATATGAAATTCTTTCTATAGAGCCGTCTATGCCCCTCTGTCGGCGTCGCTAACATCTCTCAGCACTCGGCTCTCAGCACTTTGAGAACGCTCATGGGAAGAACCGTGTTGCCATTCAGCCAGGTCCTGTCTGAGCAACAGCAGAGGCTCAGCAAATTCAGACGCGCGCTGCGCGCCGAAGACCAGATGGCGCTCGACGCGCTCTTCGAGCAGGCGAGGCTGCACATCCAGGCGGCGGTCTTCGCCGCGAACCCCGACCCGGCGGAAGCCTTCTTCGTATCGGTAATGATCGAGAACTGGAAATTGATCGACAGCCTCGAAACGAGATTGAACGATCTGGAAAAGCAGTTGAAAGCGATGAAGGCAAATCATGGCGGATCGGCGGCTTGAAGGATGGCTCTTCGACGTGGATGACCTCGGCCCCGAAGTGGCCCTGTGGGTCTATGCGAACGACCGCCGCCTGGTCAGGCTCACACACGCTTTCCGGCAGCCCGTCTACGTTCAGGGCCAGAGCGACCTCTTGAAACTTCTCGCCTGGGACCTTCACCGGCGGGGCATCGTATCGAGCGTCAGGTGGACCGAGCGGCGCGAGTTCTGGAGCGGCGCGACCGTAAGTGTGCTGGAGCTTCTGGTCACGGACTCGTCTATGATGCCCCGGTTGAGAAGGATCGCGGCGGCCCGGGACCGCGAGCTCATCTTCTACAATTGCGATATACCGGCGGCCCAGTACTACCTCTATCTCAACCGCCTCTTCCCTCTTTGCAAGCTCGCCTGCCGCGTGGACCCCTCGGGCAGGGTCCTCGAGATAGCGGCCACCGACTCTCCTTTCGAGGCCCTGTACGCGCTTCCCGACCTGTCGATACTCGATATGCGCGGCGAGCGATTGCGGCCCGTCGGCGCGGAGAGCCGCGTGACCCTCGCCTGCCGGGGCGAGCGGGTCAGCTTCACGATAGGAGACGGCGCGCGCGCGGTCGGGAAGTTCAACGCTTTTCTGGACCGCCACGACCCGGACGTCATACTGAGCCGGCGCGGAGACACGATCATCATGCCGGCCCTCCTGCGCCTCGCCGCAAAGGAGAAGGCCCGCCTGCGGCTCGACCGGGACCGGGTCGTCACCAAAAGGCGGATCGAGACCGGGGGGCGAACATTCTTCAGCTACGGGCGGATAATCTACAAAGGCCCGTCCTACCCGCTATTCGGCAGATGGCACATCGACCGCGAAAACTCGTTCATCCATCGCGAGACGGAGCTCGACGGGCTCGTGGAGCTTGCCAGGCTCGCGAAGGTCCCCGTGCAGAGGATGGCGCGGACAAGCCCCGGCTCGGCTATGAGCTCGATGCAGATGGACCGCGCGATAGCCGACCGCATACTCGTGCCCTGGCGCAAGAGCGAGCCGGAAAGCTACAAGACCGCCCTCGACCTGCTGACCGTCGATAAAGGCGGGCTCGTCTTTTATCCTCCCACGGGAGCGTTCTCGGACGTGGCGGAGATAGATTTCACTTCGATGTACCCATCCATCATGGTGCGGCACAATATCTCGCCCGAAACGGTACTCTGCTCGTGCTGTGATAATCGCGCGGTGCCCGAAGCCGGATATAACATCTGCGAGAAGCGGCCCGGCCTGATTCCCGCCGCGCTCGCGCCTCTGCTGGAGCGCCGCCGACTCTACAAGCGGCTGATCGAAGAGAGCCGAACTAGCGAAGAGCGCGAAATTTACGACTCGCGCCAGACGGCCATCAAGTGGATGCTCGTGAGCTGTTTCGGCTATCTCGGCTACAAGAACGCGCGCTTCGGCCGTATAGAAGCGCACGAAGCGGTCACCGCCTTCGGGCGGGACAAGCTGCTGAGGGCGAAAGAGATGGCTGAAGGCGCGGGCTTCCGTATGCTGCACGCTCTGACCGACAACCTCTGGATCAAGAAGGAGGGCGCGACCGAAAGCGACCTGCTCGCCCTTTGCCGGGCGATCACGCGAGAGACCGGGATCGAGATGGGCCTCGAAGGGATTTACAAATGGCTCGTCTTCCTGCCGTCGAAGGTCAAGAGCAGCCGCGCCGTCCCGGCCCGGTATTATGGAGTCTTCGCGGGCGGGAGGCTCAAGGTGCGCGGCCTGGCCTGCCGCCGTTCCGATACGCCTCGCTTCATTAAAGATGTCCAGTCAGAGATGCTCGCAATCGTCGCCAGGGCCGGAACGCTCGAAGAGCGCGCGGAGCTGATTGCCGAGGCGGAGGCCGTTTTGCGAGAGCGCATAGGCGAGCTCGAGCGGGGCGAGGTCGATCCGAAAAAGTTGCTGGTGAAACGAACTCTGTCGAAAGAGATGGACGGCTACGCCGCCGATACGAAGACGGCGGTCGCCGCGCGGCAATTGAGGAAGGCGGGCATAGAGGTCCGGCCGGGCGAGCCCGTGCAATATCTGCTCATAAATACTGGCTCCAAAAACAGGGAGGAGCGCGTGCAGGCCCACCCGGTCGGATCGAAAGCGGGGTATGACGCGGGCGAATATATCAGGCTGCTGAAGGCCGCGGCCGCCGAAGTGACTTACCCCGGGCCTACTCTTTATTTAACTCCTCCTGAGCGTGAGCGGAATTGAGAACGGGCCGGAGCGCATGCAACTCTTAACGCGGCGAAAAGCTAAGAGGTTCTTTCGATCTTCTCCAGAAGGTAGGCCGACATGTGCCTGCCGTACTTCTCCTGAAGCTCTTTCTTCTTCCAGTCTTTCCCGGTGATGATCTTGCGGCAATCCTTCGAGCCGCAGTTGCATTCCATTTTGTACCTGTCGTCGTCGGTCATCGCCCAATCGTGGGTCAGCTCTTCCCCCGGGCGAATGTTCCGCAGGGCTACAAAAGAGACCTGCCCGAGGATTCCGATATTCGGGTCGCACGAATGATTGCTGAAGATCATCGAGCCTTCCCTCTCTCTCTTGCTGAGCGGGCCGATGAAGAGGTCCTCGCCGATCTGTATCTCCGCCGGGCCGAGACTCTTCTTCACCCGGTCGAGAGTCTCCCGGTTGAAGATGTGGCCGCCTTTGACCGCTACGACCTCTCCCTTCCTGATAGCTTTCGCCGCAAAGAGGCCCCTGCCCTGAATGGAGCTATCCTTAATCGTAGCCTTGGGCGAGATGTAAGAAAGATTCGACATGGTCCTTTAGCGCTCTCCTTCTCTGGAATCGAGGTTCGAGCCGTTCGGCGCGGCGAGGGCGATACGTGAATGAAAGCTCATCCGCATATCGCCCCCTTGCGTTTAGAGCGAGAGTATGGCCACAACGTCGCGCTGGGCGTCGCCGCCCGTCACTCTCGCCGAGCGCTCGTCGACGTACACGTCTATCTCGCTCCGCACGCCGAAGCGCCCTTCGAGGTAGATGCCCGGCTCGATGGA
>DATLMR010000393.1:0-18033 GCA_035537555.1 Blastocatellia bacterium | reverse complement strand
ATGACCAAAAACAAAGCTGCACAGATGCTCGGTCGCTTAGGTGGCCTGAAAGGTGGCCGCGCTAGAGCCGAGAAATTATCACCTGAAAGAAGAAAAGAGATAGCACAAAAAGCCGTCCAGGCTCGCTGGGCTAAAGTTCATGTTGATAAGGATACGGAAGATAAGGCAAAATGAAAGGGCCGTATGAACGGCCCTATGGTCTTTGAATTGGGTTTCCCTTTTCGCCCAACGATTACCGTCGCTAATTGCGGCGGATAACTCTGTAGTAGCATACAGAGCGAATCATCAGGAAAGGGGGTAGCTTATGCACATGTACATTCGCTACCTGACAAAGAGGGCGGTTATCGTAGTAATCGTTTGCGGCGATTCGATAGCCATCCTCGTGATTCCGTTATAAGGGGGCAACCCCTTACGCTTAGGCCGGGGAGTCTCAGAGGAATACTCAACTTCCCGGTCTTTCTTTTATCCTACAAAGAACTTTCAAACATATTCCGAGCAATACTTGGTAATATCCCGAATAATAGTTAGGATATTACCCACCTATAATTCTAGGCGTGCCACCCTAAAGAAGCAATATTATATTACGGTAAAACGGTATTATAATGTCGTTTTTGTCAAAAGTATTTTACTTTTTGTCAAATACTTTTGACATTTATCCTATTATTTTCAGCCATAATCCTATTAGCTTAAGCCAAATAGTGCTTATTTCAACCACTCTAGTGCGTATACAGCCCGTTTCGCCGTGTAACAACCAAATTGGTGCTAATTCCACGCTGGCAGTCGAAATCTAGCCTCAATAGCACGAATAAGAGTCCTTATTAACGATTCAAAGAGCTAGCGGTAGAACCTAAAACATCTGGCTATACCGCCTGCTAGAAAGTAAACTACCACAGATTTAAGACACGATCCCCGCGCTCTGGTACATTGAATTGTCAGGCTTCGCGGCGGGAATGAGCGGCTTCGGTCAATCGTTGAGCCCGTACTTCAGGCGCGCTACCTTCGCCTTTCCCTTCTCGTAGACCGTGACTACGAAAAGGTCGTCGAACTGCCTCTCGTCTATCACGGGCACTATATTTCCGCCGAGCATTCTGATCACTTCCGGGACCGTGTTGCTATGGCCCACGACCAGAGCCGCTTCCCCCGCGTGCGCGTGAATCTTATCGACTATCTCTCGGATGGACTGATCCGACACGCGCCTGGGGTCCCTTACATCCATCCTCACCGGTATCGACGCGGGCGTCAGTCCCAGGAGCGTCGCCACGGGCGCGGCCGTCTGCCGGGTGCGAAGAAACTGCGAGGTGTAGATCGCCTTTACGCCCGCCTCCTTCAGAGTGAGAGCGAGCACTTGAGATCGCTTTCTTCCCAGCTCGTTCAGAGGAGGGTCGTCAGGCGGTGTCGTATCCTTCTCCGCATGCCTGACGAGAAAGACGGTGGTCGGTTTGAAGGCCGCTCCCGCTGAGGCTCTCTTGACGCGGACGGCCCCGAACGCGGGAATCAGGAGAAGAGCCAGGGTTAAAAGTGCCCCCGCTCTCACGGCATTGAGGCGAGGCCTGCACGGGGCGGCATGATTGAATTTCACGTAATCGAGTACCTCCTACTCTCTCGTATGAACAGGCTCACCTTTGTACCACATGGCGGGCGGCAGCGTCTAATGCCCGTATGGCAATGCGGGCGGCAAGTCCAGCGGCAAGTCCGGCGGGTTCGGCGGGCTATCGGATCTACATGGCCGGGCGGCTCTCCAGCCTCTCACTTGAGAGCTTCGTAAATCTCTCCCTGCTTCAGAGGATTCTCGCGAGCGTTATCGAGCTCGATATTTATCGTCTGGCAGCCCCAGTCGTAACACTTCTCGGTCACGTCGAAATGCAGGTGCGGTCCGGCGCTCGCTCCGCTGTTGCCGCTCAGTCCTATCCTGTCGCCCTGAGAAACCTTGTCGCCCGCGGATACAAGGGCCCCTCCCCGGGTAAGGTGGTAGTACCGGGCGAATGAGCCGTCCGAATGCCTGATCACTATGAAGTTCTCCTCTCCCGGCACTCGCGTCCCGTCATTATGGTCTTCGACCACCTTGACGACTTCTCCGGAGCGGGCTGCCGCGACCGGGCTGCCGAGGGGCATCTGAAAATCGTAAGCGAACTCCGCGTGACCCTTGTGCCCATACGGGCCGGAGTACCCTTGAAGCAGCTTGAAGCTCGCTCCTTTCGGATACGGGAGTATATAGCCGTCCCGAAAGGCCCGCGCGTCGCCGGCTACAAGGTAAAGAGATAATACGGTGAACACGAAAAAAACGAGCTTGCTTTTAGTTACCACGCCATCCTCCCTATCGTTTACTCCAGGGCGATGCGCCCGCGCATCTTTCCCATACGGAAGACGCGCGGGAGGAGGCCTCCGTTATCAAGCCCATTTTCTTTCGAGGTAAAATCGCTCGCGCTTCTTCAAGGAGGCCCGGGCCGCATCGTCTACTCTCGCCCTCCCCTTTAATTTTTCACGACTGTGAATCCGGGGTCGATTGACGGGCTTCTTGCGAGCCGGTGTGAATGCCCATCCGCTCCAGCTCCCCGCGCAAGCTTTCCGGCGATTGAAAGTGAATCACGTTGAAACCGAGATCTCGGGCGGCAAGCACGTTCGGCAGAGAATCATCGATAAAGAGGCACTCCCCGGCCGGGCGGCCGATCGCAGAGAGCAGGAGGTAATAGATCTCGGGCTCCGGCTTTATCATCCGCGCCTCGCCCGAGATGATGACCGTTCTGAACCAGCCGAGGAAGTCGAGCCTGTCGCGCATCAGGGCGAATGTTTCGGCCGACCAGTTGCTCAAGGCATAGAGCGGATAGCCCGCCCGGCGTAATTCCGCCAGTATCGCCACGGTCGGCTCGATCGCTCCCGTGACCATCTCTTCCCATCGAATATGAAACGCGGATATCAGGTTCTCATAATCCGGGTGCTGCGACGACAGCTCGGCAACGGCTTCCGCAAACGGGCGTCCCGCGTCCTGCTTCGCGTTCCATTCCGGCGTGCAGATGTTCGAGAGAAACCACTCGACAAAATCGGGGTCGTCGGCAATGAGCTTCTTGTAAAGATGGCGCGGGTCCCAATCCACCAGGACGCCGCCCAGATCGAACACGATTGCCATCAGATCGTCGTTAGCTTCAGACATGGCTTTATTCCAGCACGGCCTCCTTCTAGACGGCGCTCTCGTCCGCGGTGGGGCCGTAGAGCGACGGGACGGGCACGTCGTTCAGCCGCAGGTAGACGCCGAGCTGGGCGCGGTGATGGATATTGTGGTTCATAACGAAGGTGCGCAGCACCGCGATCCGGGGCATGGTGAAGACGGTCTTCCCGCCCGAGAGAAGCGACCAGGGTTTGATAAGGTGGTCGTCGCTCGCTCCGGCAATCGCCGCGCGCGCCCTGGCGACGTTCCTGTCGAAGAGGTCGATGGCCTCTTCCCGCGAGGCGGCGGGCGTCATTTTGAAGGGCTGAGCGCCCGGAGGGGCTATGTCGATCGACTCTTCGTTAATCGCGTGAGACGCCCAGGTCGGTATGTTCCCCAGGTGTGTCGCCAGCCCCCGCATGCTCATCGATTTTTCGTGAGGGCTCCAGTCGAGCTTATCTTCGGGGATTCGCTCGATGGTCTTTCGCGTGCCGGCCATCTCCTGATCGAACTCGGGCAGGATTGTGTCAGAGAGTCTCATGTATTTCTCCTGAACTCATATTGCGTTTAAGACGGGCGGAGCAGGGCGCGCCGTCAGCCCTTCCACGTTCCGCGCGCAACGGCGGGGACGAATCGCTCCAGGCCTTCGGGCCTGAACTCGATCGTCCGCTCCTGCTCCGCGCTCATGTAAGCGGTCATCAAAAGCTCGGTCACTTCGAGGCCGCCGCGAAAATCTTCCTCGGGCTGTTTGCCGTCGAGAAAGCAGCGAATGAAGTAGCGGTTTTCAGCTTCGTACCCATACTCGGCGGCTTCATTTCCGACCACGGGCATCAGCCCCGTCTCGGCATTCTGCTTCTCCACCATGTCCTCGCCCGCCTCGCCCCGCACCTTGCGGCTCAGGAAGAGCTTGAGCCCGCTATCGAGCGAGTTCATGGAGAGCGAATATTCCGGCCCGAGCAGTTCCATGCTGAGCCGCAGCCCCGGCCCGACGTAGCTCCAGGAGGTCGTCACCTCCGCTATCAAAGGATTGCCGTCTTCGTCCTCGTAGGTGATGGTGGCGCGGGCAAAATCCTCGGCGGGCCTCGTCAGGTAATCGACCCCGGGACCCATGCTCTCCCGAAGCGCCCGTGCATACTCGGGGCGCGACCACTTCAGGCTCGCGATCTGCGCGGAGACCTTCAAGGGGCGTATGAGCGAGCGGGGAGCCCCCGGAGGCGTCAATAAAAAGCGCGCGACTTCGATGCTATGGCACATCATATCGTTCAAGACGCCTCCGCCTTGAAGCTCGCCCTGCCAGAACCAGGGCATGTGCGGCCCGCTGTGCTCTTCGGCCGCCCGCGCAAGATATGGACGCCCCGTGAGCGACGCGGCTCGCGTCCAGATGATCTCCTTCCCCCGCGTGATGCCCGGCGAAAAGATCTGGTCTTCGAGATACCCGTGGAGCACTCCGGCGCGCTCGACCATCTCGACCATCCGGCGCGCTTCGGCCGCGTTGCGCGCGAGCGGCTTTTCGCATGCGATGCCGATCAGCTTGCCTGCGCCCGATTCGAGAGCATCGAGAATGCGCCGCATATTGTCGACTCGCATATGGTTCGGCCCGCACATCCAGATGCAATCTATCTCGGGGGCGGCGACCATCTCTTCAATCGAATCGAAGGCGCGCGCGTTGCCGACCCGAAGACCGCGCGCGAGCGCCGCCGCCGCCTCCGCGTGCTCGCGGTTGGGACTGTAGACGCCCGCCACGTCCGCATCGCGTACCCCGACCCAGGATTGAATATGAAAGCGGGTGATGAATCCGCTGCCTATGAATCCCACTCCGAGCCTCTTAGAGGTCATAGATGGAAGACTCCTCCCGTTACTGGCCTTCGCCTCCGTGTTCGACCGGCTGGTAAAGCTCTACCCTGTTGCCGTCCGGGTCTCTGACCCAGGCGAACTTCCCGTAGGGCTCGTCCTGCCGCTTTATGATGCGCACGCCCCTCCTGCCGAGATGCTCCGCGAGCGCGTCGAGGTCGTCCGTGCGGATATTGAGCATGAAGGGCTGGTCTCCGTACATGGATTCCGGCTCGGTCTCGGGAGGCGGGCTATCGAAAGGCGTTTTCGACCTGATTATGGAGAAGGTGGTGTCGAGCTTGCGGGCGGGGTCGGCAGGGTCGAGCCCCTCGAAGACCTGGTAATAAGCCCCGTGCTCGTCGCTGCCCTCGAACTTCATCCCTAACATTTCCGTGTACCAGTCGGCGAGCCGTTTCGGCTGATTCGAGAAGATGAACGCTCCGCCTATGCCATTTATCAAATTCATTATCGACCTCCGGTCAGTCTGAATAATCTCTATCCTCAGGGCGTTTGAAGCGAAGTCCGCGAGGGCGCGCCATCACCCGGTCTTTCATTCGACATACATCGACATACATCGACATACAGGGATGGAATATAGTAAAAGCCTCCTCGGATCGCCTGGGGACGTTCAGCATATTATTATTCCCGCGATGGTTCCGCAATCCCCGGCGGAGGCTCTTTGAAGCGGCGGGTCACGATGCAGGGTGGCGCTTTATGGTCGAGGGATCGAAGTAGACGCGCCCGCAAACGGGGGCGGGCGGAGGCCAGGAGGCAGGGGAGGCTGCCTCATCGAGCTAAGGTAGGGCTTGCTGGTGGTATTTCTCATCTTCGGAGCGTTGCCAATCCAATACGTCCGGGCTCTCTTCCATACGCCCGCGCAGAGCGAAGGCTCCGGGCAGTACTTTATGGGGGCGGAACCCGTGCGCGGGACCTATCAATTCCGCCCGCTCCAATTCGGCAATAAGGTTCACCGCCTGCCGGTAGTCTATCTCCAGCTTGTGCTGCAAGACCATAGTCGAGGCATATCCGGTATCGGTTATCAGCTTGATGACGGATCGGAACAACGTCTCGTCTTCCGGGACTTCCTGGCTTAGGACGATCTGCTTCAGGCTGTCCTCCTCGTGACCCGATACCTGCAAGGGCCTGGGACCCCCTCCGGCGCCTCCATCGGCGGTCGAAAGGAGCGTGAGCACCTCTTTCAATCCGGCGATTATAGTCTTAACATCCTCACGGTTTTTCTGGCACTTTGTACAATCAGACATATTAAGCCGTATCACGAAAATAGATATTAGTTCCTGCGGATCAAGGGAAGCGATCAAGGGAACGATCGTTGCTCAAGGGCGGCTCGCCCAAGATATTAGCACAACTTAAAGATTGTCACATAGCAATTTTACGGCGGCCGCGCGGCGTTAATTCGATGCGGCTCACACCATTACCGCGCGCGCGGTCATAAACGTAGCCGACAGCCCGGCGTCGCCCGTCGCCTCTATCCGCCTGCCCGCATCTTCCGGCCCGAGCCCGTTAAAGAAGAGACGCCACGCGGTATCCGCGTCCATGCGAACCGTCGCCGAAGGGCCGGGTTCTTCCCCGGCCCTGATCTTCCACCGGCCCGCCTCGCGGACGAGAGACCATTGCCCGCCCGCCTCGCCTTCGATCGAGACGTTGAGTGCGGAGCCGATGGGCGCGTCGGTCCGGCGAAATGTATAAGGCAGGGCGTGCATCGACAAGGCCAAAACGGGATAGAGCCACCGGCGGCTCATAAGAGGCGCGGCCCCGGCCGCGTCGCGGATTTGCGCCTGGTGGTGCCACTTCTCCGTGTAGTCGCGGCTTATGTCCATCCAGTTTTCGGAACGTTCTTCACCGGCCCACGCGACCGGAAACAACGCCGCCTCGTGAGGCGGGAGGGACGCGAAGAAATCCGCCACCTGCGGGCCGGCCCATTCGAGCAGGTCGGTGAGCACCCTCGGGCTCAAACGCTCGGTCGCGCTTATCCATGAGGCATTCAGCCCATTGAGGAATGTCACGAGGTCACCGTATTCAGGGGGAGAAGAATCCTTCGGCCCCATGGAAAGCCCGTCCCGGTGAAGGGAAATTCTGCGGAGGTCGCCGTCCAGTATGTGCGCCGCCACGTGCTTGATCCTCCACGACCCCGCGATAGTGGGCAAGTACCAGTCGGACGGGCTCAGGCTCCGCAGCAAGGTTACGAGCTCGACCTGAAGCGGAAGGAAGAGATCGGTCGTGAAGATGGGTTCCATTTCACGTAGTTTACTGCGGTCCTCAACATGCGACAACCTGCCCGATGGCTCGAACTTTTTACCTCTTCCGGCGCGGCGAGACCGATTCGGCCCCGGCTGATGGAGGCACGTCCACCGAATTTATGCCGTTGCCTGAAAGGGCCACGCGCTGCGGGCTGTCGGCCGCGCTATCGGTGAATACGAGGCTCGCCTTGCGGCTCTCCTTTGCCGTCGGCGTGAAGACCACGTCGACGACGCAGCTCTTGCTCGACGGTATCGTGGCTCCCGTGCACGAATCGTTCTGGAGGGCGAACTCCGATTGATCGTCCCCGCCGAGGACGACGCTGTTGATGTAAAGGTCTTTTCCGCCGGTGTTCGTGACCGTCACCCTCTGCGGCTTGCTGGAAGTCTTCGCCACCTGATCGCCGAAGGCCAGGCTGCCCGGATTGATACTGGCGACCGGAGGCGTCTTCTCCTGAGCCCTGGCCTGCCCGTTCGGCTTACTTGCCGCCGCCTGCTCCATTGACGGGTAAGCCGGGGTGATCAGCATGAGACTGAGCATCAATACTTTTTTCATGATCTTCTCCTCCTCGAAAGAGATTATAGAACGCCGAGGCGGCGCGGGAAAGCAGAGGAAATCAGGAATGCCCGCTCCCGGGATTGGATAATCCCACGACCGCACACTCACGGCGCCGATCTCAGGGTCGTCAGCCTCCGAGCTGTGCGATTCGGCCATTTAGCAGGGCGGCCGCGATGGCATTGTAATTGTACAGTGAGCAGCTCAACGGCCCTATCTTAGTGTACGCGCCGGCTGGTCGTACAATTTTTCGGAGGATCAATGGATACTCTCTGGCAAGACCTTCGCTATGGCATTCGGATGCTTTTCAAGAACCCCTTCGTCACCGCTGTCGCGGTCCTCTCGCTGGCTCTGGGCATCGGCGCTAACTCGACGATCTTCAGCCTCGTTAACGCCGTCCTGCTCAAGCCCCTGCCTGCCGAAAGACCGGATCGCCTCGTAAGGCTTCATTCCATTTTGCCTGACGGTTCGAGGTCTTTACAGATCTCTTATCCGAATTACATCGATTACCGCGATCAGAATCAGGTCTTCTCCGGACTCGTTGCCGTGAGCCTTACAGCGTTTACACTGGGCGCGGACGGGCAGACCGACCAGATACTCGGAGAGACTGTTTCCGGAAACTACTTCACCGTACTAGGAATCCGCGCGGCTCCGGGGCGAGTCTTTATGCCTGAAGAAGATCGGCCCGGCGGCCATCCGGTGGCAGTCGTCAGCCACGGCCTGTGGCAGCGCCGGTTCGCCGCCGACCCGGCCCTGGTAGGAAAGATCGTCGATTTGAACGGCGACTCGTTCACGGTCGTGGGAATTGCGTCGAAAGAATTCACGGGCACATTCGCGGGCGCGGTGGTCGATGTCTGGGTTCCCATGATGCAAACCAGCGCGATGCGCGGCTCCGGCGCCCTGACCGACCGCAATAAGGCTTCGCTTCAGGCGATTGGCCGCCTCAGGGATGAAGTAAATATGGATCAGGCGCAGGCGGGAATGAGCACTCTGGTCCGGCAAATCGAGCAGGCATATCCCGATGCTGACAAAGGAGGGGGAATAACTCTCGTCGAAGCGACGCTGTTGCATGGGAGCCTCAGAAGCGCCGCCTCCGGTTTTTTCGGAATCGTCATGGCGCTGGTTGCCCTTGTACTGCTGATCGCGTGTGCCAACATAGCCAACCTGCTGTTGGCCCGCGCAATGGGTCGGCGACGAGAGATTGCCACCCGCCTGGCAATGGGAGCCAGCCGTTTTCGCATCATCCGCCAGTTCATCACCGAAAGCCTGATAGTCACCCTGTTGGGCGGAGCCGTGGGAATACTGATCGCCACCTGGGTTTCAGCTCTCCTGATGAGGTTCAACCCCATTCCGTTCGTTCCTCTGCGCTTTGACCTGAGCGTGGACAGCCGGGTTCTTCTCTTTACGCTGCTGATTTCGCTCCTCATCGGGTTGCTGCTGGGATTGGCCCCGGCATTACAGGCGTCAAAGCCCGATCTGGTTCCCGCGCTCAAGGATGATTCGGGAACCGTCTGCGGCAGCCAGCGCAGGTCGCGTCTGTTCAGCATGTTCGTGATCGCGCAGGTCGCGATGTCTCTCGCCCTGCTTTTCAGCGCGGGCCTCTTCCTACAGAGCTTGCGGAACGCGAGCTCGCTCGACCCGGGCTTCGACCCGAAGAACGCTCTGGCTATGGATATCGACCTGGACTCGAAGGGACTTTCAAACGAGCAGGGCTTACAATTTTACAGGAGCCTGGTCGAACGCATCCGGTCCTTGCCCGAGGCGCGATCCGTCACACTGGCCAACCTGGCCCCGCTCGACATCGCGACCCAGAAGCGAGGAGTCATAATCGAGGGACATGAGCCGCCCCCGGGACAGCCCGCCCTCCGCCTTTCATTCAACAGAGTGGATATCGCGTACTTTCAAACCCTCGGTATTCCGCTCGTATCGGGGCGCGACTTCAACGATCGGGATAAAGCGGGCAGCGCCGGCGTCGTTATCATCAACGAAAACATGGCGAAGCGCTTCTGGCCGGGGGTGGACCCGATAGGAAAACAGTTCGTGCTTGCGAGCGAAGCGAAGCAGGACGCGCCGGAGATGCGTCTGGAAGTCATCGGAGTGGCGAAGGACGTAAAGTATCGCACACTTGGCGAGGAGGCTCAGCCTCACATGTATTTGCCTTTTCTCCAGCATTACGACCCGAGTATGGCGTTGCTGGTCAAGACGGCAGGCGATCCCGCGGCCATGATCGGGACCGTCCAACGCGAAGTCCAGAAGCAGGACGCCGAAGTGCAGGGTTTCTTCGCCAGAACTTTGATTCAGCACATGGCCTTTTCGTTGATGCCCGCGCGACTGGCCGCCGCGCTCCTGGCCGTGTTCGGCTTGCTTGCCCTGCTCCTGGCCACGGTGGGAATTTACGGGACCATATCGTATGCGGTAAGCCAGAGGACCCACGAGATAGGGCTGCGCATGGCGCTCGGGGCGCAAAGGAGCGACATCCTGAAGCTGATCCTCGGGCACGGCCTGGCCATGACTTTGATCGGCATCGCCGTCGGGGTCGGGGCCTCTTTCGCGCTGGCCCGGCTGCTCTCTAGCCTGCTGTTCGGCGTGAGCCCCACCGACCCTCTGACTATTGCAGGCGTGGCCTTGCTCCTGTCGGCCGTAGGCTTGCTCGCCTGCTACATTCCCGCGCGCAGAGCGACAAGGATCGATCCGATGGTCGCTCTGCGCTACGAATAAACGGCCGGGCCGGCGCGCGGAGTGGAATATCGCCTCAACGCTTTCGCAGGAGGTATAGCCATCGGCTCGTACCCTCAAGGTGCTGCGAGCGAACTACGTCGAACTTTCGCCTGCAAGAGTCCTCGAACACCTCGGGCGAGAGCCCCGCGAAGAGATGGTCCCTGCCGCGCGTCAGCCGGCGGAACATGGAGTCCTCGGGTGAGACGAACTCGATGATCAAGAGGTCCGTCGTCAGCTCCGAGGCCAGATCTATTATTTCGGGCAGAGGTATGCGCTCAGACACGAGCATGTGGTGGAGCACGGCCAGCATCATCACGGCGTCGAAAGAGCCGCGCGCGCGGTCGAGGAAGGACGGGCATTCGGCGTTGCGCCAGCCCGTGGCGGGACTGGGGCGAGTCAGGTTGATTACCAGAGGCAGCATATCGAGGCGCTCCGCCCGCGCTCGCCGCCAGGTCTCTCCGACCACGACAGGGTCGCTGTCGATCGAGACGACCGAGGCTCCAAGCCTCGCGGCCATCGCGCTGTAGTGGCCGGTGTTGCAGCCCACATCCAAAACCTTGCGGGGCTTGAACTCGGCCATCGCGCCTTCGATGAAATCGTTCTTCGCCTTGAAATGAGATTCGGTGTAGTTATTGTTCGCAGACATGTAGTCGGACCAGGTCGACCTTCTGCGGTCTGCGGGCTCCAGCTTCTTCAGGATACGGCGCAGGCGTTTGAAGACGGACCCGAGGATGAAGCGGGCCTTATCGGCGTCGCTCGATTCCCTGCTCTTGTAGATCGCGGGGTTCGCTTCATCGTGGCGAGAGGCGAGCCAGACGGGGAGGGAGACGGTCGAAAGAAAAGGAGGCATCAGTCTTTGAAGAGGGCCGCAGAGGCGATAGAGGTCTTCCGGCTCAAGCCCGTCGCGGCGGGCGCTCAAGATGGTGTCCAGAGATATGCCGAAATGCTTATTGGCGACAAGGGGCAGGAGAAAGGTCCGCTCGAATTGAGCCTGCGGCAGCCAGATATGGTCTCCGGGCTTGCGCCGCTCGAACGAGAGCAGGTCTACGAATACGGGGTCCGGTCCGCGGAAGAGCACGTTGTAGGGAGTGGCGTCTTTCAGGCCCAGGCCTTCCGCGACCGCGCTATGGGCGAGGTCGAGGGTCAAAGAGGCGGCCGCGTGCAGCATCTCGGGCGGCCACTCGTAGGGGTAATTCTGGAATGAGATGCGCTCGTGCTCGGCCACCTTCGAATCGCCCGATATGCCGAGAGATTCTCCGGCATCGCTCTCCTCCAGAAGGTCGCGGATTTTATCGGGGCTCAGGAAGTCAGTGCCGACAAGGCTGCCGCGCTCGACGAAGCTGCGCGATGTCTTCGAGCCCAGAAAGGCCTCGAGGTCCGCGACCCCGCCTTCGTTGACGACGCGTATTATGCGGCCGTTGATCTTGAGCAACCGGCCCGCGGGGTCGCGAAATGAGGCGAACGATGGGGCCGCGAGATTATAGGTATCGGCTCCGGCGCTTTTCATGCTTTTGCCCTTTCGTCACTGGTTGCGAGCCTGCATCCGGCTCAAAGCATCTTTAGCTCTCTCTGACAGCTCCTGTGATCCGGCCCCGGAGAGCGCCCTTTGAAACGAGCGAATGGCATCCTCGCTTCGCCCGGTTTTCGCGTAAGCCAGGCCCAGCTCGTAGTGAGCCTCCGAGTCATCGGGCGCGGCGGTAACGACTTGCTCGAACTGGCGGACGGCCTCCGGGTAGCGCGCCATGAGCGTGTAGCACTTGGCCAGATTGAACCTTGAGGGCGTCGCCTGCGGCTTGACCTCGAGGGCGGAGAGGAAGCACCGCTCTGCTTTCACGTAGTCTCCCGCCTTGAAGTAAACGGTCCCGAGATTGTTGAGCGACTCGAAAGTCTCCGGGTCGACGGCCAGGGCGCGCTTGAAATTTTCCACCGCGCCGGCCCTGTCGCCCATCGCGTCCGAAGTGCGCCCGAGCGCGTCGAAGACGAAAGGCTCATTCGGCGCGAGGGCCGCCGCGCGGTTGAGCGCATCGCGCGCTTCTCCGTATCGCTTTGCCGTCATCAGAGCGAGGCCTTGATTGTAGTGCGCGGCCCAGAAGCCGGGCCGCACCCGCGCGGCGTTTGACCATAGAGAGTGGGCGTCGGCCCAGTTGCGGTTCTCGCGGGCCGTGGCCGCCGTAAAGCCCAGGACCAGCACGACCAGTATCGCGAGGCTGAATCTGTGCGCGAAGGCCGGATCGATCGCGCCGCCTTCCCCGGCCGCAACGCTTTTCGACTTCGCGGCGCGATTGCTTTCGAAGGCGGCGAGCCGCTCGAGGCCCAGGGCTATGAGGTAGCACCATCCGCCCGACGAGAGATAGAGGTAGCGGTCGAAGATCAGGTATTCCACCGACAGGCGCCTGAGGTCAAGCACGGGCAGGAGCGGTACGAAGACCAGCGCGAGCGCAAGCCAGAACTCTCTGCCGAGCCTTTTACGATTCAGGATCAAGGCCCCGGCAATGACCGCGAGCACAAGCGCCGGAACCAGGAATCTCGGAGACGCGGCGCTCGTGACGAAGCTCGTGAAGTAGGCGATGCTAAGGTTGACGGGCCATAGCAGGTGGCCCAGGTACGTCACCACGACCCAGGGCAAGGTGATGAGCGTATCGGTGAACGGGCCGTCGTGCGAATGCATGGTCTTCCACGTGAACCCGCCGAGCACCAGGTATCTCGGGATCAAATAGAGCGCGGCGACGCCCGCGAAAGGCAAGGCATAAAGGACAGCCTGCTTCGATCGTGCAAAGAGGCTTTCTCTCTCATCTCGCGGGCGGCAGGTCGATTCGATGAACTCGTAAGTGAAGACCAGAGGGACCAGGCTTAGGGCCGTCTCCTTCGAGAAGGCGGCCACGGCGAACATTCCGAGCGACGCGAGAAGCAATGGCCGCCGCCCGCTCTTGCGAAACTTCAGGTAATAATAGAATGCCGAAAGGAAAAACGCTCCGAATAGCGGGTCCGTCATTCCGCTTATCCAGCTCACGGATTCGGAGTGAAGAGGGAAGACGGCGAACAGCAGGGCCGCGACCGCGGCCGCGCTCTTTCTTCCGGACAACATCAGCAGCACATGGAATATTCCTATCGAACAGAGGATATGAAGGAGCAGGGTCAGCAGGTGCCAGCCCTGAGGCCACAGCCCGAAGAGTTGATAGCCTACCGTGAAGACGACCGTGAAGACGGGGCGGTAATACGGCGGAGGTATCGGCGCGCGCAATATGTCGGGGCGCTCGCGGAATGCCCAGACGTGGGTGGTAAAGGCCCGCCCGACGTTCCCCCACGAGCGGATGTCGTGGTTCTCGACTATCTGATCTATGTCGTCGAAGACGAAGTCTCCTCCGAGCGAGTTCGCATAGGCGAGCGATGAAAGGATGCATATCAGGAGGATGATCCTTTTGCCGCTCAGCCCTTGAAAGAAGCCGAGCATTCCTTCAGGCGCGACTTCGACAGGGACTTCAGCCGGGCGCCCGTAGAGGCCGGAAGCGGGTCGCTCTTTCGCCGCCGCCTTCCTCATCGCGCGGCTCGTGCTGGCTCTGGTCGTGGACATCATCTCTCCTTGCGGTTTTATTCGACGGGTCGGCCTATACGGTTAACGGCGATTAAAGTCATGCCCCGGAGAAAGGAACGATCCCCGCGGGCCGCGCTCTACTCGCCCTCGGTGGCGCGGAGCTTGAGCGGACGGGCTGTCGAACGGTTGCGGTCCATCCACCCGATAACGCCGGACGGGTCTGAAATTCCCGTACCCAGCACTTCGAGAATCAGGTCGTGGAGGATCACGTTATTGAACTCCTGCGCGTAGGACACGGTCTCTTTCTGACCCGCGAGCTTGATCAGGAAGGGGACCCTGTCATCAGGCTTGCTCGTGATCTCCGTGTCGGCCCTCTGGCCCGATTCATAGAACCGCAGCCAGTGATCGGCCGTAATCAGGACCGTCGTGTCATCCCACGTACCCGCGCTCTCCATGGCCTGCCTCAGGTCGCCCATAGCGCGATCCGCCAGCGCCAGACTGTCGAGGTAGCCGGTCTCGGCCTCCAGCTCGAAGCTCTTCTCGTGCCTGTTGTAGATCGAGGGCGCGTGC
The DNA here is from genome assembly GCA_035537555.1 of Blastocatellia bacterium. Taxonomy (GTDB): domain Bacteria; phylum Acidobacteriota; class Blastocatellia; order UBA7656; family UBA7656; genus DATLMR01. Next base: position 3,430 of record DATLMR010000393.1, on the reverse strand, counting down.
GGGACGGGCATATGCACAAGGACAAGGTTCAGGTCTCTGTCGGCGATCGCCTTCTTAGCCTCTTCGAGTATGCCGAGGTAATCTTTCAAGTGCCCCTCGCGCTCGCGCTTCTTCACGCTGCTCTTTTCGTCGAACAGGTCGTAGTGGGCGGCGAACGGCAGCAGGCCCCCGAGCTTTCTCAACTGCTCGCCCATCGCTTCGGCCAGGGTGATCCTTCCGAAATCGCTACAGGAGCACCTTGTCAGACTGTCGCCTATGATCCTGCAATAAGGGTGATACCAGCCCACTATCGCGCTCTTGAATCCGGCGTCGCCGGCCCGCGAAAAGAGGTTCGGCTGCGTGCCCCAATCAACCGTCTCACCCGAATCCGCGTACGTGATCAGCACCTTTGAAGGGCTGACCGGCTCGGCGGCGGAGAGCATTCTGCCCGTTATCAGCGCGGGCATCGACATCAGGGTGTAATTTGCCGGCGGGTATGCATTGGTGGCGAATATGGCCTGTCCCCGAAGGCGGTCGAATTCGGGCAGGCTCAGGGCCGCGGGCCGCTCCGAGAAGCTGAGGCGGAAATCCATCTCGTCGAATAGTAGCCAGACCACGCGCCGCGACGGCGCGGCGGCCCGCGAAACGGGCGGGGCCGGTCGCTTCTCTCCGAATTTCGTCAGCAGCAAGGACGTTTGAGAGAGCGTCATAAGGCTGAACGGAAAGAGAGCCATAACGGCGACGGGCGCGGCCTTGACGATTGCCCCGGGCTTTCTGACGACCCAGAAGACGGCCGCCGACATGACACCGACGGCCAGCAACGACGCCTTCCCGAACAGCGCGAAAGGGACGAGGCTTCCGGCCAGGGTAGAGGTGTAGCGCCAGTTTCGGATCGCTCCGAAGCAGAGAGCCAGGGCCGCCGTCGCGAATATCGCCAGCTCGGCCCGGTCGAGCAGGTCGAATATCCCTTCCAGCGAAAAGCCGGGCAGAGGGCGCTGGATCACTTTATTTAGGCCGAAGAGCAGCAACACGAGCAACCCGAATCGCCCGAGCCTCAGTAGAGACGGCTTGCCCGAGCGCCGGATCGAGACGATGGCGCCCCAGAAGACGGCCGTCAACAACAGCACGTTTATCACTATGGCCACGTACTTGTTATAGGAGTAGACGCCGTACCTGACTTCGAGGCGAGGCGACAGGGTGAGCAATTCGGTCCACGTCCCGATGAAGCAGAGATTGGCCAGGGACAGAGCCTTCGCGAGGTCTTTGAGTGTGTGTGGTGCGCTCATCATCCCTATCAGTCTTCGCGCGCCTCGAGGTCGCCGGGCGCGGCGGGCCGGACGCCGCTTCTCGTGCTGCGGAACCAGGCGATGAGCCTTCGGAGATAGAACATGGCGCCGAAGATGGCGGCCATCACGACCTGCCAGATCAGAGTGCCCGTACCCGGGTCGGTGTAGGCGAAAACCTTGGTCTCGGCCACTATGAGCAATATGGCGGCAAACAGGAGAATCTTGTCGTAGCGCATGAGCTTATCGTCCTCGACTGGTGCTCGATGGGAAGAGCAATACGGGGCAAGCCGGCTGCAAAGGGGCAGGAATTCATTCGCAAAATCTTGAGAGGGGGATTGGGAGGCGACAGAAACAGGAAGGATGATACCACAACGCGCCGCCTTTTCAAGAGAATCTTGAAAAGATCAGGCCCGGCGATTCAGGGCAATCGCCGGGCTCCGGAGCTTGCGTATCTTCGTTTATCGGGGGGCCGCCCCGAGATTCGACAGGCCCTTATAAGCGGAGCCTCAGGCGCTCTGAATTCTGCTCGCCGGCAATTCGAAGTTGTAGGTCTCGCCGTGGCTCAGGTATCTCACGCGGCCCGCGAAGCCCGCGGCCTCGACGGCCTTCTTGAAATCCTCGAGAGGCGATTTGAATACGCCATAGTCGTTATAGTGGATCGGGATCACTTCGCGCGGGTCGATTATCCTTATCGCTTCCACGCCCTGCTCGGCGTCCATCGTGAGCAGTATCCCCATGATCTGCGTGCCCCCGAGGTGCAGGAGCGCCAGGTCTATCTCCGGATACCTCTGAGGAATCTCCTGCAAGTCGTCGTGTATGAGCGTGTCTCCGGAGATGTAGAGGCGCAGAGAAGGCCGGCCCGCGGAGCTCTGAAATTCGAGCATGCTGCCCATGACGGGCGGCAGGAAAGCATCGACTATCGGAGGGCCGTGTTTACCCGGCATCGAAGTGACGCGAACTCGCGCCTCGCCCTTTACTACGGTCACGTCTTCCCAGGTGTTGAGAGCGACGGGCGCGGTGAAGCCCTTCTCCGTGAGCTCCGATGCCGCGTGCTCCGTCGTAAGGATGGGAAGGTCTTTCTGAAGCTTCTCTTCCGCTATGCGGTCGAAGTGGTCGCCGTGATAATGCGAGAGGACGACGAAATCGAGCGGGGGCAACTCCTCGATATCTATGGCCGGGTTGGTCAATCGCTCGGAGGTCAACCCGTAACCGAGATGCACGTGATCGCCCGCGTGCAGGAAGTTCGGGTCGGTGAGAATGGTGAAACCGGCATACCTCAGAATAACCGTGGCCGTGCCGATGAAGAAGATCGAGCCTTTATTGAGATCCGCGGCGGCAGTCTGGGTTGTTGGAAGCGTGAGTTCACGAGGACCTGTCATAATTTCCCCTTGTTCGTATTACTTCACAAGCCCCCAATCAAGTTAGACGGGATGAAGGCTTCCATGCAAGCTATCGGCTCATGCGGCGCGGGTCGCGTCCGGGCTGCGACCGGCCCTAGTTGGGATCAAGCCTTATCTTCGTCTCGAATTTCTTGTAGTTTCTGAATTCGATCACGTTGCGCGAGTATGTCTTGAGGCGGTCCCAGCCCATGAGCACTTCCGCGCGGACCGGCAGCATATACCGCTCTTCGCCGATGGTCACCCAATCGTATTCGACCGCGTTTTCCGAGAGCGTGACGGGAAAGCCGGGCGGCATGCCTTCGTTCGACTCTTCGATACGAAGCACGCGGCCGGTTTCGGCATCTACCCAGATGCTCCCCCGGTAACCGGCGACGACCTGCTGCCCGCTACTCTTATCGACGATGACGCTCTTCGAGTTCGCCCTCTGCACGCTGTAATCGTAGACGACCGTCTTCCTGTTGCGAAACTCTTCGCGCTTCACCTCTTTGAATACCGTTTTGGATTCCGGCACGAACAGGGCTCTCAGGATACTGGCGAATTCGCCGGTCGAGGTCGAGCCGCCGAGCTCTTCATACGCCTGGCGGGCCGGGGCTCCGTCTACGCGCAGGAGCTTGAAGCGTTCGCCTTTCGCGGCTTCATAGGTCAGCTCCAGGTCGAGCTTATCCTGGACCTGCCAGTCCTTGTCCCCGGGCGTTTGCGCGTAGCGGGTGACGGCCTGCGTAACGATGAAATTAGGAAGCTCCCTCGAATACTCCAGCGCGTGAC
>DATLMR010000392.1:0-3361 GCA_035537555.1 Blastocatellia bacterium | reverse complement strand
CCGGTAGCCGGGCGATGCTTCGCGCCACCCTTCGCTGTTCACCTCGCTGCTCGCGGGCTCACCGCTCGCGGGCACCGAGGCGCGCGGCCCGGTGCCGGTCAGGGCGAGCAGAACGAGAATCATCGATAATGCGAGTCTGGTCTTCATCTATGACGCCTTTATCTTCTCTTTGCACCGGAGCAGGCCAATCACTCTTCTCTGGCGAACCGGACGGCCTCTATCTTCGCCGCGCGCGTCGCCGGGTAGAGTCCCGCGACGGCCGTCACGGCGAGTATCAACAGGGTCGATTGGATCAGGAAACCGAACGGGAAGTGAAACTGAATCGTCCAGCCGAAGGACTGAACGTTGATGACGTAGATCAGGACCAGCGACAGCATAGTCCCGATCAATATACCGATGAGCTGGCTCACGCCTCCGATCAACACCGCCTCGATCACTATCATCCTTCGAATCTGCGCGCGCGTTGCCCCGAGAAACCCGAGCACCGCGAGCTCCGAGCGCCTTTCTAATATGAGGGCGATCAAAGTCGATATGACGCCGAGGCCCGCGACCAGAATGGCTATGACCTCAAGGGCGTAGGTGATCGAAAAAGTGCTGTCGAATATTCTGATAACCTCGCGGCGGATGACCTGATTGGTTGTGAATATCATCTGAAACTGATTGCCCGTCGCGCTCGCGAGCCTCTCCCTGACCTCATCCGCGCCTGCGCCCGGGCGCAGGTATATCGACACGCTGTTAGGCTTGATCTGCCCGAAATGGCGCGCATACGTCCTCTGATCCATCACGGCCGCGCCCCGATTATTCGAGTAATCGTAATAAACCGCCGCGATCTCGAACGGCCTTTCGCCCGCCGGAGTCGGCAGCCCGACCACGTCGCCGGGTCCCTTCTTGAAGCGCAGAGAGAAGCTCTCCGAAACGGCCACCATCTCTTTGCCGGTCGCTTCGCGAATCCGGTCGCGGGCATCGCGTGGAGATTTATAAAGCAAGCGCCCGTGTTCGAGCAGGACTCCGAAATCGCCCGCGCCCAGAGTGATGGGATAGCCCTGGTACTCGACCTGTCTCCCGGCGAAAGCATCGACCGCCAGCACCATCGGATCGGCCTTGATACTCGCTATGGCTTCCGGGTCGATCTCTCCCTCGCCCGTCGCCGCCGCTCTCGCGAGGGGCCGGGCGTAGATGTCGGCCTTGAGCGTTTGATCCACCCAGTAAGAGACCGTCTCTCGAAAGCTGCCGATCATAATTGAGATCGAAACCATCATCGCGAGGCTGACCGCGAGCGCCGCGACGGAAATCGACACGCGCGAGATGGCCCCGCGCAAGTTCGCGCTCGCGAGCATCCCTTCCACCTTGAGCCCTCTAAAGAACCTGCGTGTCAGCCGCCCGCTCACCAGGCACGCGAGCCACAGGGCGTTGGGCACGAGGAACGCGCCTCCGAACATCAGCGCGAGCGCCGCTACGTACGCGAATATCGGGAGCCCGCCCACGGCATCCAGAAGGCTGAGCGCGCAGCCCGAGGCGACGAGTGTTACGGAGATCGTGAGCAGCTTGACGGACGGCCTGAAGCCTTTCGCGAGCTTTTCGGCCCCTCGCATCGCCTCGACCGGCCTCACTCGTGAGGCTTCGAGCGCGGGCACCATCGCGGCGACAAGCGCGAGCGGGAGCGCGACGGCGAAGGCAAGGGCCGCTTCCGCGAGCCCGAGCGAGTGCAGGGCGGTCGATTCGGATGCGGCTTTCGCAATGTAGAAGACCTCTACCGTGGTCGCGGTCGCGCGCACGGCCGCCGCCGCCATCAGCCTCCCGAGGCCGAGGCCTATGATCGTGCCCGCCGTCGCAAGGAGAATCGCTTCGCCCAGAAAGAGCCCGAGGACCATCGGCCTCCCGGCCCCTATCGCCCGGAGTGTGCCGATCTCCTCGCGCCTCGTGATGACGGAGATCGATATAGTGTTGTAGATCAGGAACAAGCCGACGAGCAGAGCTATCGAGCCGAGCGCGCCCAGGTTGAAGTGAAAGGCCGCGATCATCTTTTCGACCTGCCCGTAGGCCGCTTCGGGCCGCGCCACCTTCAGCCCTTCCGGCAATCTCGCGGCAAGCTCCGCCTCGCTCTCGTCCGGCGAGGACCCGCTTCCGAGCTTTATATCCACTCTGTCGAGTAGACCGATTCGGTTGAACGCAGTCTGCGCGGCGGCGATGTCCATGAGAGCGAAGTTGCCGTCCAGGGCGCGGGCCGGGCCTTCGTCGAGCAGCAGCCCGCGGACCCTGTACTTTCCGCGATCTTTCCCGATCACGAGCGAGACCTCGCCGCCGATGCCGAGCCCGTGCTTTCGCGCGAACTTCTCCGTGAGCACGATGGCCCGAGGGTCGGCGAGCAGCAGCTGGAATTCTCGCAGCGTGGGTTCGCTCGCGTCGCCCGTCAGTCGCAGGAGCCTGTAGGAGCGGAGCGCGCGGTCGCTCAGCACGTCCACCCCGAGCACCTGAAGGAACTCGCCCGAAGGCACGCGCTCCGCGCCTTCGCCCCCCGAGGGGTCGAGCATCGCGTATCCTTCGACGACCGGGCTGACCCGCCCATAATCTCGCAGCCATCCGATGTCCTTGAGCAGTCGCTCGTCGAAGCGGCCCGCCGTCCCCGTCACCTGAAGTGAAGTCTCCCCGGCTATCGATTCGGTGGCGGTGCGGAAGGATTCGAGCGCGCTCAGATTGGCCAGCCTGATCGCGATCATGACGCCGACGCCGAGGCTTATGCCGAGCGCGGTGATGCCCGAGCGCACGCGCTCGCGCGCGAGGCTGCGGAGGATGAATTGCTTAAAGAGTCTGGAGTAGGCCTTCATGCTCGACAATGCGTTCGATGAGCCCGTCGCGCATCCGGATGGTGCGGCGCGTGTGGAGGGCGGCTTCCTCGGAGTGTGTCGCGAGAATTACGGTGATGCCCAGCTCGCCGTTCAGGTCGGCGAGAAGCCTCATCACCTGCTCGCCGTTTTCGGAGTCGAGGTTTCCCGTCGGCTCATCCGCCAGCACGATCTCGGGGCTCGCTATGACGGCGCGGGCGACGGCCGTGCGCTGCATCTCTCCGCCGGAAAGCTCCGCCGGGAAATGTTCCGAGCGCGGGCCGAGGCCGACCCTTTCAAGAAGGGTTTGCGTTTTGTCCCTCGCGATGCGCTCGTCGGCGCCGGCGAGCATCAGCGGAAGCGCGACATTTTCCGAGACGGTGAGGGTGGGAAGCAGGTTGAAGGCCTGGAAGACGAAGCCGATCTTTCCGCGCCTGAGGGTCGTCAACTCTTCCTCGCTCAATTTATCTAGCGCCACTCCGCCCAGCAGCACCCGTCCGCGCGTGGCCCGGTCCATTCCGCCTATCAAATGAAGGAGT